>NC_014168.1:1578763-1894516 GCF_000092825.1 Segniliparus rotundus DSM 44985
GAGGCGGGTTGCCAGGGCTCGCTGCGCTTGCGAGTGACCACCTCGGGCAAGCGGGCGCACGCGGCCCGGTCTTGGCTCGGCGACGACGCGATCCACCGGCTCGCGCCCGTGCTCGCGACGCTCTCGGCGCATCAGGCCCGCGAGGTCCGCATTGACGGCTGCGTCTACCGCGAAAGCCTCTCCGCGACACGGATCGGCGGCGGGGTCGCCGGGAATGTCATCCCCGACGAGGCCTGGGTCGAGGTGAATTACCGTTTCGCACCTGACCGGGGCCAAGACGAGGCGGTCGCGTACGTCCAAGGGCTTTTCGAGCATGTCCCCCAGACACGGTTCGAAGTCGTGGACGCGGCTCCGGGCGCGCTGCCAGGACTTTCCCATCCTGCGGCGGCGGAGCTCGTCGCGGCTGCCGCAGGCAGGTTCCGGGCCAAGTACGGCTGGACCGATGTCTCGCGGTTCGCCGCCTTCGGCGTCCCCGCGGTGAATTTCGGGCCGGGCGATCCGAACCTCGCCCACACGAAAGAGGAATGGGTCCCGGAGAGCCAGATCCACGAGGTGGCCGATGTGCTCTCCCGATATTTGACGGCTCCCAGCTGGTGAAAGGGGATGGTTTGCGCATGACAGGTCCGACCGGGCCGCACGAATCCGTGCTCACCTACGCCGAACCCTCCTGGAGCCTGGAAGACCTGGTCGAGGCGAAAGCGGGGCGACGGGTGTCGGCGGTGCTGCCCGCGCTGAACGAAGAGGGCACCATCGCGCAGGTGATCGCGAGCCTCGCCTGGCTGCGGGGAACGCTGCTCGACGACGTGCTGGTCGTGGACGGCGGCTCCACGGACAGGACGCCCGAGCTCGCGAAGGAGGCCGGCGCCCGCGTGGTCACCACCGCCGAGGCATTGCCGGGCGTGCCGCTGGTGGGCGGCAAAGGCGAGGCGCTGTGGCGCTCGCTCGCCGTCGTGGACAGCGACTTCGTGGTCTTCATCGACACAGATCTCATCGACCCAGACCCGACGTTCACGTCCAAGCTCCTCGGGCCGCTTTTGACGAACGGCTCCACGCATCTGGTCAAGGGCTATTACCGAAGGCCGCTCGGCAGCGCGGACCCTTCCGGCGGCGGGCGGGTGACCGAACTTGTCGCGCGACCGATGCTCGCCGCGCTGCGACCAGGCTTGCGCACGCTTTTGCAACCTTTGGCGGGGGAGTACGCGGCGCGCACGGCGACGCTGCGCGCGTTGGAATTCGCGCCAGGGTACGGGGTGGAGATCGGCATGGTGCTCGACGTGTACGACCGTTTCGGCGCGGCGGGCCTCGCCCAGGTGAATCTGGGGGCCAGAGCGCATCGCAATCAGCCGCTGTCCGAGCTCGCGGCGATGAGCAGGCAGATCATCCACACGATGCTCACGCGCAGCGGCGTGCCGGACTCGCAGGCTCCGCTCCTGCTCGCGCAATCCGGGCAGGCGGGGCTGGAGTTCGCCGAGCGGCAGCTGCGACGGGAAGGGCATCCGCCGATGGACGAGGCGCAACGCTGAGCGGCGCTTCTGCCAGAGGGCAGTGGCACAATGGGCGTCGTGGTGTTAGTTCTCGAATACATGCTGGTCGCCGTTCTGGTGGGCGTGGGGCTCTTCGGGCTCTCCGTCGTCGTCTTCGGCCGAGGCGAGGAGCTCGGCCCCCTGCCCAAGCAAGCGTCCCCGACCACGCTGCCGCACAGCGGTGTGGCCGGCGACGACGTCCGCGGGCTCACATTCCAAGTGCGGTTGCGGGGGTATGACATGCGAGAGGTCGACTGGGCTCTCGCCCGGTTGGCCGCGGAGCTGGACTCGTTGCGCGAACAGGCCGACGGGCGGGCGCCTGCCCACGAGCAAGCGCTGGCGCCTGCCGCCGATGAGTGAGCAGCCGCGATGCCCGTGGGCGGAGTCCCCGAAGGACCCGGCCTTGCGGGAGCTGTACGTCCGATACCACGACGAGGAGTGGGGACAAGAGGTCAAAGACGGCGCAGCGCTGTACGAGCGGTTCTGCTTGGAGGCGTTCCAAGCGGGGCTGTCGTGGATCACGATTCTCCGCAAGCGGGAAGCGTTCCGAGCTGCTTTCCGCGGCTTCGACCCCGCGGTCGTGGCCTCCTTCGCAGAACCCGACGTGGCTCGGCTGATGGGCGACGCGGGCATCGTCCGCAGCCGCCCCAAGATCCTCGCCGCGATCAAAGCCGCGGCCTTGGTGCTCGACATCGGCGAGGACGGCTTCGCGGAACTGTTGTGGTCTTTCGCGCCGGAGCCGAGGCCGCGTCCGGTCCGGCCCGGCGACGTCCCGGCGCAGACGCCAGAGTCGGCAGCCTTGGCGAAAGAGCTGCGTCGACGTGGTTTTTCCTTCTGCGGCCCGACGACGTGCTACGCGATGATGCAAGCGGTCGGGATGGTGGATGACCACCTGGTTTCCTGCTGGGCGGCTCAGCGTGGGAGAATAGTCCCACAGTTGTCCACGAATTAACAGCCTTGTCGACCAGCGATCGGCGGTCTTGGCGCGATTTGGAGGAACCGATGGCGGCACTTAAGCCACGTACCGGTGATGGCCCGCTCGAAGTAGCGAAAGAGGGGCGGGGAATCATCCTGCGGATGCCGGTGGACGGCGGCGGCCGGCTCGTTGTGGAACTCTCCGTGCAAGAGGCGACAGCGCTCTCGGAAGCCCTCGCGGGCGTTCCTTTGGCAGCGCTCAAGAAGTAACTGCGCGCAGCCGTGTCCTGCGCGAACCACCGGGCCTGTGCCTGCTAGCGGGCGACCTGCTCGTAGATTTTGAGCGTTTCCGCCGCGACCTTGGTCCACGAGAATTCGCGCACCACCCTGGCCCTGCCCGCGAGCCCCATCCGTGTTGCCAGGCCGATGTCATTGACCAGAGAGTTCACCGCCGCCGCGAGTCCGTTTTCGAACCCTTGCGGATCGCCCGGCTCGTAGGGGACCAACAGGCCTGTCTCGCCGTGCTCCACCACTTCGGGAATGCCCCCCACCGCAGAGGCGACCACAGCGGTCCCCGTCGCCATCGCCTCCAGATTGACGATGCCGAGCGGCTCGTAGATCGACGGGCAGACAAAGACCGCTGCCGCAGAGACGTACTCGCGGATTTTGTCCGAGGAAAGCACGTCTTGCACCCAACGCACTCCTTGTCGCTCCTCTTCGAGCTGCGCCACAGCGGCGCGGGTCTGGGCGGCGATCTCGGGGGTGTCCGGGGCCCCGGCGCAGAGCAGGAGCTGCGCTTCGGGCACGAAACGGTGCGCTGCGGCGATGAGGTGGTTCAGCCCCTTCTGGCGGGTGATGCGTCCGACGAACGCGATGATCGGACGTTGCGGGTCGAGCCCGAGTTCTTCGACCGCGCGGGCAGCGTTCGGATCGGGGTACCAAGCGCTCACGTCAATCCCGTTGCGCACCACATGCACGCGGGTCGGGTCCATGAGCGGGTACGTCGCGAGCACATCGGTGGCCATTGCCTGGCTCACCGCGATGACCGCCGCGGCCGCGGGCAACGCGGTGGCCTCCGCCCAGCTGGAAACCCGGTATCCCCCGCCGAGCTGCTCTGCTTTCCACGGGCGCAGCGGTTCGAGGGAGTGCGATGTCACCACATGGGGGACGTCGTGCAGCAAACTCGCCAAATGCCCGGCGATGTTCGCGTACCAGGTGTGCGAGTGGACCACGTCGGCCTCCGCGGCGGCCGAGGCGATGCGCAGATCTGCCGAGAGGGTGCGCAGCGCCGGGTTCGCCCCCGCGAGCGCCTTGTCGGGCTGATGCGCGATGGCGCCGGGCCGGGGGGCTCCGATGCAATGCACATCGACCTCGCAGAGTTCGCGCAAATTCGCCACCAACTCGGTGACGTGCACGCCCGCGCCGCCGTACACCTCGGGAGGGTACTCTCTGGTCAGCATTGCGACATGCACACCGGCCACGTTAGCATCGCGGCTCAGTCGGGCACGGGGGAGCCGCGAGCGCGCCGCCCGGCGAGTGATCTGCTGGCCTCGTCGCACCAAAACCGATCCGAAGGGGTAGGTTGAACCTGTGAGGACTCAACCCCATGTGCTCGGCATCGTGCTCGCAGGCGGCGAAGGCAAACGCCTCTACCCGCTCACAGCAGACCGGGCGAAGCCCGCGGTGCCGTTCGGGGGCGCCTACCGGCTGATCGATTTCGTGCTGTCGAACTTGGTCAACGCGGGCTTTCTGAAAATTTGCGTGCTCACCCAGTACAAGTCGCACTCGCTCGACCGGCACATCTCCCAGAATTGGCGGCTCTCCGGCATCTCGGGCGAGTACATCACCCCGGTGCCCGCGCAGCAGCGCGTCGGCAAGCGCTGGTACACCGGCAGCGCCGACGCGATCTTCCAGTCGTTGAACCTCGTGTACGACGAGGACCCCGACTACATCGTGGTGTTCGGCGCGGACCATGTGTACCGCATGGACCCGGAGCAGATGGTCGCCCGGCATATCGAGTCCAAAGCCGGGGTGACAGTGGCGGGGATCCGCGTGCCGCGCGTCGAGGCGAAGGCATTCGGCGTGATCGAAGCCGACTCGAGCGGCAAAATCACGAGCTTCCTGGAAAAACCCTCCGACCCGCCGTGCGTCCCCGGCGCGCCGGATTTCGCCTACGCGTCCATGGGCAACTATGTTTTCTCAACGAAGGCCCTGGTGGAGGCGCTGCGGGCGGACGCCGAGGACCAAAGCTCCGACCATGACATGGGCGGCAACATCATCCCGGCCTTGGTCGGCCAAGGCCGGGCGCAGGTCTACGATTTCACCGAGAACCATGTCCCCGGCGCCTCGGAGCGCGACCACGCGTACTGGCGCGACGTCGGCACGCTCGACTCCTATTATCAGGCCCACATGGATCTCGTCTCGGTGCATCCCGTGTTCAACCTTTACAACCGGCGTTGGCCCATCCACGGCAGCAACGACGCCATGCCCCCGGCGAAGTTCGTCAACGGCGGCATGGCGTTGGAGTCGATGGTCGGCGCGGGCAGCATCGTTTCCTCAGGTGTCGTGAAAAACTCGGTCATCAGCAGCAACGTCATTGTCAGCGATGGCGCTTCGGTGGAGGGCAGCGTCCTGATGCCGGGGGTGCGCATCGGCGAGGGCGCTGTGGTCCGAAACGCGATTTTGGACAAGAATGTCGTCGTCGGCCCTGGTGAGCAGGTCGGGGTCGATCTGGAGCTCGAACGCGAGCGGTTCACCGTCAGCGCGGGGGGCATTGTGGCAGTCGGCAAAGGCGTCTGGATTTAGGCAATGCCCCTGTGCCCGGTGGCGCCCTGAGGCACGCGCCGAATCTTCAGGAATCTTCAGGACAGCGCTCTCAGGCGCAGATGCAGCAGTGGATAGGGCCGGCCCGCCTCGTCCGTCTCGCTGTGGCCGACAGTCTCGAATCCGTGGCGCGCGTAGAATCCCGCCGCCAAAGCATTGTGCTCGTTGACATCGACTCCGCGCACGCCGTGTTCGTTGATCGCATGGGTGAGCAGGGCCGTTCCAATCCCGCTCCAGCGCTGCGCGGCTTCGACGAACAACATTTCCAGCTTGTCGCCGAGCACGCCTGCGAAGCCGACTGCTCTGCCGTCGATCTGCGCGACCAAAAGCAGGACGCCAGGAAAGAAGTCCGACTGCAAGTGCGCCTCGATCTCGTCGCGGTCCTCGGCGGCGAGGAAGTCGTGAGTCGCGTCGACGGCCCCGCGCCAGATCGCCGCGAGCGCCGGATATTCCGCCACCCCGGCCGACAGGCGGATGCTCAGTTCTGACACGCCGCCTCAGACCTCGATGAATCCGTCGAGGTAGCGGCGGTACGCGCCGGTCAGCACAGCGTGGTCGCCGTCGAGTTGCGCGGTCAGCGCGCCTTCTCGTTCAGAAAGCTGGCGGACTTCGAGCCGCTCACTGCCCAGCCGCCGCGCCCAATAGGGCACGAGCGCCGCCGTGGCCGAGCCGGTGACCGGGTCTTCGGGAACGCCGCCGACCGGATGGAAGAAGCGCAGCACGAACCCGGTTTCTGCGAGGTTCTCGGCTGGCGCGGAAAGGGAGACGCCGAAGAGGCCGGTTGCGGCGAGCGCGGCCAAGTCCGGTTTGGCTTCGGCCACGTGGCTGGCGTTCTCCAGCACGAGGTGCAGGCGCGAGCCGTCGTCATAGGTCGCTTCCGGGACGAGGCCCAGCGCTTGTTCCACATCCGCGCGTCCGGCTGCGGCCGTGATCGGAGCCGACGGGAAACGCAACGAGGCCTTGCCGCGCTCTGCCCGCGACACTGCCAACCACCCCGCCTTCGTCCAGAACATGACCGTGTCCACGTCTGAGTGCCGCTCTTCGAGCAACAGCGCCCCAGCGGCAAAGGTGGCATGGCCGCAGCCGGGGCTCTCGGCCCCGTTCGGGTTGAACCAGCGCAGGTGGTACTGCGGTGCGGCGGTCTGCGCGTCGGGCGCTGCCGCTTGATCCGACAGCGCGGTGAAAAATCCGGTCATGGGTTGGGCGTTGGCCGAGGCGATGTTGCCGAGGACCTCGTCGGGCAGCCATGCCGCCAGTTCGACCACGGCGGCGGGATTGCCGCTGAACGGTTGCGGCGCGAATGCTTCGACAATGCTCAGGGGCAGGCGCATGCTTCTGTTGTAGTGCTTCTGGACGAGCGGCGCCAGAGCCAGTTCGTCCGAACTGGAGGTTTGTTCCAGCCTCGGCGATGTGGCTAGTCTTGGCCTGTGCGTGACTTTGCATGTGCCAATTGCGGCCAGCGTCTTTCCTTTGAGAACTCTTTGTGCTTGGGCTGCGACAGCCAGCTCGGTTTTCATTTCGCCCGCCGCGACCTGGTGGTTCTCGCCCATGGGGAGGAGCACGACGGCGTCATTGTGGACGCGCGGGACTACAAGCTCTGCGACAACCTGCACCTCGCCCGATGCAACTGGCTGGTTTCGGTGGACGATGAAGACGGGCTGTGCGAGTCGTGCGCGCTGACGAGGACCCGGCCCAACGACAACGATATCGAGGCGTTGGAGGAGTTCGCCCAAGCGGAGGACGCGAAGCGCCGGTTGATCTTCGAGCTGTCCGTGCTGGGACTGCCGATCGTGAGCAGAGAGGCGCAGCCGGACAGCGGCTTGGCCTTCGACCTGCTGTCAAGCCGTGAGGAGAAGATCTTCACCGGGCATGCGGACGGCGTCATCACCCTTGACCTCGCGGAGGGCGACGATGTGCACCGCGAGCAGATGCGCGTCGAGCTGGCCGAGCCCTATCGCACCTTGCTCGGGCATTTCCGCCACGAGATCGGCCACTATTACTTCACAGTCCTCGTGGGCCAAGGGGAGAACCGCCCCGAGTTCGAGGCGCTGTTCGGCGATCCCGACCTGGATTATCAGGCCGCGCTCGACCGGCACTACACAGAAGGCGCCCCCGCGGGTTGGGAGGACGAGTTCGTCTCCTCGTACGCCACGATGCACCCGGCGGAGGATTGGGCCGAGACCTTCGCGCATTACCTGCACATCCGCGACACCCTGGACACCGCCGCCGCGTTCGGTTTCGCCCCGGCCGGGTTCACCATGGACAAGTCGAGGCCGGGCCGAGTCGGTTTCAACGCCATCCTCGATGAATGGCTGCCGCTCGTCTGGTCGTTGAACATGATGAACCGCTCGATGGGGCATCCGGACTTGTACCCGTTCGTGCTCGCGCCCAAGGTGCTCGACAAACTCGCTTTCGCGCATCAGCTCGTCACCGCGCAGCAGCAGGTCGAGGCGAACAGCGGCGCGACGGTCTGATCAGGCCAGGTCAGCCGCCGATGCCGAGCCCGCAGGCTCCGTTGGCGGTGTGCACCGCCGCGTTGTAGGCGTCGACGGTCGAGGTCAAATCCGCGAAGGCCGCGCGGTGCGCGATTTTCTGGCCGAGCTCTGTCGCGGTGGCGCTGTAGTGGCGCAGCGCGTTCTGCGCAGGACCTGGCTCGGTGTCGGCGAGCTTGGAATCCACGTCCCGGCCTGCTTGCGCGAGCCCGATCGAAGCCTTCTCGATCGCGTCGGCCATGCCGGGGTCGTCGTAGCTCCAGCCTTCTTTGCGCGCGAAGCCCAGAAAGGGGCTGAGGTCGGTGTTGACGAGCGCGGTCGCTTGGGAGAACGTCGCGCAGGCTGCTTCGGTGTCGGCGGCGGCCGCGGCGGCAGGAGCCGACACGACGAACGGGAGCACAAGCAGAAGCTTGCAGTGCGTTCGCATGGTGTCTCCGTCTCTCTTCCGCTCTTGCCCGAATATAGATCTGCTTTTCAGACAATGATTAAGAATACGGACTTGCCGGGGTGTCCGTCGTCGAAAGAGAGCTTTTTGGACGATACTCACAGCAACTCCCCAGTTGCGTGAGTGAAAGGAGATGCGTGGTGGCTGGACACAACGATTCTTGGCGGGCCGCTTTCGCCGTGGCCTTGGGCGCTGCGCTTCTTGGCCCAGCCCCCGCCCTCGCCGAGCCGGCTCCGGAAGACCCGCCCGCGCCGCCCGCGCCCGCGGAGCCGTGGGCTGATTCCTGCGGTTTGTTCCAGGAGGCTGTCACGGCGGCCAGCGGAGCCCTCGGCCCGCTGCGGGCATTGCCGAGGGACGGCTCTTGGAACTATGACGACCCGGACGTCGCCCGCGCCGCGGGCTTGGCGGAAAGCAGCCTCTCCTCGGCGAAGGGCAAGGCCGCCGCGGCGGCGGGGGCAGACGGCATTCCGCCACAGTTGCGCACGCTGCTCGACAACTACGGCTACGGCGTCGACTACTTGCTGCGATCCCTTGCCGGGCGCAAAGACAACGCTGTGGTCCAGGTGTACCTCGGCGGGTACGACAAGGCCGTGGCAGAAGCCTCGGGGTTTTGCTCCCCGCCCCCGCCAGCCGGCTGACCCGCACGAGGTACAGTGGTCTCTCGTGCGTCGCATTATGGGAACCGAGATCGAGTATGGAATTTCGGCGCCGAACGACCCCAACGCGAACCCCATCGCCACGTCCACGCAAGCGGTTCTCGCCTACGCGGCCGCGGAGGGGCTTCCTTCCCGCCGTCCTCGCTGGGACTACGAGGTGGAGTCGCCGTTGCGGGACGCCAGGGGCTTTGACCTCGGCCGGCCCACCGCGGTGCTGCCGATCTTCGACGAGGACGAGGTCGGCGCCGCGAACATGATCCTCACCAACGGGGCGAGGCTCTATGTCGACCACGCGCATCCGGAGTACTCCACGCCCGAGGTGACCGATCCGCTCGACATCGTCGTGTGGGACAAAGCGGGGGAGCGGGTCATGGAGACCGCAGCCCGCCACGTCGCGAGCGTGCCGGGGGCTCCGGCGCTTCGGATGTACAAGAACAACGTCGACGGCAAGGGCGCGTCGTACGGCAGCCACGAGAACTACCTCATGAACCGCAACACGCCGTTCGCGGCGATTGTGGACGGGCTCACGCCGTTCTTCGTCTCCCGCCAGGTGATCTGCGGGCTCGGCCGGGTCGGCCTCGGGCAGAACGGAGACGAGTCCGGTTTCCAGCTCGCCCAGCGCTCGGACTACATCGAAGTCGAAGTGGGCTTGGAGACCACGCTCAAGCGCGGGATCATCAACACCAGGGACGAGCCCCACGCCGACGCGGACAAATACCGGCGTCTGCACGTCATCATCGGCGACGCGAACCTCGCGGAGACCGCGACCTACCTCAAAGTCGGCACGACCGCGCTGGTTCTGGACCTGATCGAAGCGGGTGTGGATTTCTCCGACCTCAAGCTGCACCGCCCGGTTCAGGCGGTGCGAACGATCAGCCGGGATCCGTCGCTGCGGGCCGTGGTGGCGTTGGCGGACGGCAGGGAGCTCACCGGCCTCGCGTTGCAGCGCGCCTACCTCGAGCGGGTCGTCGCCTTCCGCGAGCGCAGCGGGGAGCCGGACGAGCGCGCGGACGACGTGATCCGAGTCTGGGGCGAGATCTTGGATCTTTTGGAGCGCGACCCCATGCTCTGCGCGGACCGCCTCGACTGGCCGGCGAAGCTGCGCATCCTCGAAGGCTTCAAAGAGCGCGAGGGCCTCGGATGGGCTTCTCCCCGGTTGCACCTGGTGGATCTGCAGTACTCCGACGTGCGCCTGGACAAGGGCCTGTACAACAGGCTCGTCGCGCGCGGCTCGATGCGTCGGCTCGTCGCCGAGCCGGATGTGATCGCGGCGATGCGAACGCCGCCCGCGAACACGAGGGCGTACTTCCGGGGCGAGTGCTTGCGCAAGTTCGGCCCGCACGTCGCCGCGGCGAGTTGGGACTCGGTGATCTTCGACATCGGCGCGGAATCCCTTGTGCGCATTCCGACCCTTGAGCCGCTGCGCGGCACCAAGGCGCACGTCGGCGCGCTTCTGGACTCGGTGGACTCGGCCGCTGAGCTGGTGGACAAGCTCACCAGCTGAGCTTGCGGCGTTCGGCGCGCAGCGAGGCCGTCGGCGCGGGCTGAAGCGGCGAACAATTCACGAACCCGGCGGCGTGCATTCCAAGCGCGAGATCGAGAAATCCGCACGTCGCCGTGGGCAGAGCGACAGAGGCAGTGTGTTCCGCGGGACAGGCATCTGCCGCTGATTCGGCGAGGCCGTCCTGCGTCTTGCCGGAACCTTCGCTAGGGTTGAACGCAGGACAACACAAAACCTAGGAGGCGGCAATGGCCCAAGAGCAGGTGACTCGCACCGGTGGGGGCGACGAGGACGACGAGCTCTCGCAAGCGGGCTCGGGCGGCGGCCAAGAGCGCCTGGAGAAGGCGCTTGAGGACACCGACGACCTCCTGGACGACATTGACGGCGTCCTGGAAGAGAACGCAGAGGATTTCGTCCGCGCCTACGTGCAAAAGGGCGGGCAGTGATCGCGGCGGGGTTTTCGCGCGAGGTGTTCCAGTGAGCGGATCGGAAAGCTTCTCGGTGTTCTCCCAGCCGCAGTTCTCCTCCTCGTTCACCGAGCACCTGCGGGCCAGCGCGCCGCAGCTGCTCCCGTACCGGCAGGAGACGGCGATGGAATTGCCGGTTTCTGGAACGGGCTCGCTCCCGCACGCGACGACCATCGTGGCGCTCACCTACGCGGGCGGCGTGCTCATCGCCGGTGACCGCAGGGCCACGTCGGGAAATTTGATCTCCCACGACGAGATGCAAAAGGTGTATCTCACCGACGAGTACAGCGCGGCGGGCATCGCGGGCACCGTTGCGATCGCGTTCGAGCTGGTGCGTCTTTTCACCGTGGAACTCGAGCACTATGAGAAGGTCGAAGGCGTCGCGCTGACGTTCTCGGGCAAGGCGAACCGATTGGCCGCGATGGTGCGCGGCAACCTGGACGCAGCCATGCAGGGCCTTGCGGCTGTCCCGTTGCTCATCGGGCTTGACCCGCAGGACCCCGAGCCGAAAGGGCGCATCGTTTCCTACGACGCCGCCGGCGGGCGTTTCGAGGAGTCGTCCGGCTACCATTGCATCGGCTCGGGCGGGCTGTTCGCGCGCTCGACGCTCAAACGGCTGCACGACCCTGACGCGGACCGGGCCACGGCGTTGCGTTCCGCTGTGGAGGCGCTCGCCGACGCGGGCGAGGCGGACTCGGCGACCGCAGGGCCGAATTTCGTGAAACGGATCTGGCCCACCGCGATCCGCATTGAGGCTTCCGGCGGCGAAGAAGTCCCCGAGTCCGAGATCGCCGAGGTGGCCGAGGCGGTTCTTGAGGCCAGGAGGCGCCGAGCATGACGTTCCCGTTTTACGCCCCGGCGGAACAGATCATGCGCGACCGCGCAGAGCTCGCCCGCAAAGGCATCGGCAGAGGCCGCTCCGTCGTCGTGCTCGCGTACGAGGGCGGCGTGCTGCTCGTCGCGGAAAACCCGTCCTCCACACTGCGCAAGATATCCGAGCTCTATGACCGCATAGGGTTCGCGGCCGTCGGCAAATACAGCGAATTCGAACAGTTGCGCCGCGCGGGCATCCGCCTCGCCGACACCCAGGGCTACCAGTTCGACCGCCGCGACGTCACGGGGCGCTCACTGGCGAACGCCTACGCCCAGGCTCTGGCTGGCGCGTTCACCGAGCAGCCGAAGCCGTTCGAGGTGGAATTGGCCGTCGCGGAAGTCGGGCTCCCCGAGTCCACCGGCCCATCGCAGCTCTATCGGATCAGCTATGACGGCTCGATCACCGATGAGCGGGAATTCATTGTGATGGGCGGCACCGCGGACACGATCACGACGACGCTGAAAGAGAAGTACGTGCCCAACGCGGGGCTTGGTGTCGCGTTGGGCGTCGCTATCGAGGCGTTGCGCCAGCCTGCGCCGACAAACGGCCCCGGAAACAGCAAACCCGCCGAGCCCCGTGAGCTCGGCCCGGCGGATCTGGAAGTCGCCGTGCTCGAGCGCTCCCGCCCCCGCCGGGCGTTCCGGCGGCTGGGCGAAGCAGCCTTGGCGGAACTGTTGCCGGCCTCACCGTCAGAGTGAACACGCAGATGCGTCGCCGACGGTGTTTCTTGGGGCACTGCATTTTCGGGACGTCGCGGCCTCGTGCCTCGGCCTGCGCGTCCGGTTACCCGGCTCGACGCGCGAAAGGTTCGGTAGGCTAAGACGATGCGTCGCCGGATTATGGGCATTGAAACCGAATACGGGGTCACCTGTATGTTCAAAGGGCATCGTCGCCTCAGCCCCGACGAGGTGGCCCGATACCTGTTCCGCAAGGTGGTTTGCTGGGGCCGCAGCTCGAACGTGTTCCTGCCGAACGGGTCGCGGCTGTACCTCGACGTCGGCTCGCACCCTGAATACGCGACCGCCGAATGCGACAGTCTGCGGCAGCTTCTCGCCCACGACCGGGCAGGGGAGCGGATACTGGAAGGCCTGCTGCTCGAAGCCGAAGCATCCCTCGCCGAGGAGGGCATCGGCGGCGATGTGTATCTGTTCAAGAACAACACCGACTCCACTGGCAACTCTTACGGCTGCCACGAGAACTACCTCGTCGTGCGCGCGGGGGAGTTCTCCCGGGTCTCCGACGTGCTTTTGCCGTTCCTCGTGACCCGGCAGCTGATCTGCGGCGCGGGCAAAGTGCTGTCCACGCCGAAGGAAGCCCGGTATTGCCTCTCGCAGCGGGCCGAGCACATCTGGGAAGGCGTGTCCTCGGCGACCACTCGTTCGCGGCCGATCATCAACACCAGGGACGAGCCCCACGCCGACGCGGAGCTTTACCGCCGGTTGCACGTCATCGTCGGCGACTCGAACATGGCCGAGCCGACGACCTTTCTCAAAGTCGGCTCCACAGCGCTGATCTTGGAAATGATCGAGGCGGGGGTAGCGTTCCGAGACTACGCGCTCGACAACCCCATCCGCGCGATTCGCGAAGTCAGCCACGACACCACGGGCCGCCGCCAAGTGCGTCTTGTCGGCGGCCGGCACGCGAGCGCGTTGGAGATCCAACGGGAGTACCACGGCAAAGCGGTGGAGTACTTGCACTCCACCGAGCCGTCCACCGAGCTCGCGTCCGTAGTGGACCTGTGGGGCAGGGTGCTCGACGCCGTGGAGTCGCAAGACTTCGCCAAGGTGGACACCGAGATCGACTGGATCATCAAACGCAAGCTCTTCCAGCGTTACGAGGAGAAGCACGGCTTTGATCTCCTGCATCCCAAGATCGCCCAACTCGACCTCGCCTACCACGACATCAAACGTGGCCGAGGCGTGTTCGACATCCTGCGCTCGCGCGGCCTGGTGTCCACGGTCGTCGGCGAGGACGAGATCGAAAAAGCCAAAGAAGTCGCCCCGCAGACCACTCGCGCGCGCTTGCGCGGCGAGTTCATCACCGCGGCGACGCAAGCGGGCCGGGATTTCACGGTGGACTGGGTGCATTTGAAGCTCAACGACCAAGCGCAGCGCACAGTGCTGTGCAAGGATCCGTTCAAAGCTGTCGACGAGCGCGTGGACCGGATGATCGCTTCGCTGGGGAGCGGCCCGAAGGAATTCCTTCGGGATGGCGGCAGCTGAGCCAGGACGGCGGTAGCGCCCTGCGTCAGTCGTCCGTGTCCGCGTCAGGCAACAGGGCAGGCGAGACAATACAGGCGAGCAGCCGCTTGAGCTCGTTGCGTTCCGTTGTGCTCAGGGCGGCAAGGACCTCGTCCTCCGCGGCCCACACGTGCGGCAGAGCTTGCGCGAGCAGTTCTTCGCCTCGGTCGGTCAGCGTGGCGGGGAGCACCCGCCCCGCAGCCGCGGTCGCCGGACGGGCGACGACGCCCATTTTTTCGAGTTCATGCAGCACGCTGTTCATCGCTTGCCGGGTCACGAAAGCCTCCCTGGCGAGTTCCGCATTGGACATTCCGGGATTGCGGTGCAGCATATGCATGCAGATGTACTGCGGCAAGGTCAGCCCGAGCGGACGCAGCTTTGCTCCGACATGGGCTCGTGTGGTCAGCATGGCCCGTTTCAGAAAGTAGCCGATGGGGCTGTCTACGGGCTGGGGCATCTCCTCATGATGATGCACGTCAAGCATTTTGACAACCTCCGCTGTCCGACCGGTTGGCGTGACAGGAGCGGTGCGGGGGCCTAGTCGGAGGACGGTTCGTCCGAGAAGGTGTCAGCGGGGGGAGCAGGGTCCGGCCCCGAGTCCGTTGAATCCGGAAGAGCCGTGGCGACGGTGCCGTCCGGCTGCGCGGACTCGGGGACGATCGGTTTCTTCGGCGCTTGGCCGGCGGGATCCTCCAGCCCTCCTGCCACGGAAGCCCCAGGCAGGATGCCACCGGCGGATTGGGCGGACGATGTCGCCTGCTGCGGCACGGAAGCCCTCGGGCCTGTCGTCGCTCCGTTCGGGCCGTAGCGCTGGGGCTCAATGCCCAGATGGCTGCCGGGCATGCCGAACCCCGAACCGGACGGGTCCGCGTTGGTCATGGCCGCGATCCCGGCGGAGTCCACCTGCCGACGAGGGCGGATCCATTCGAACGTGCCGCTGAAGGTGAAGTTGCCGGGGATCGCGGAGACGGTGCCTGGAGGTGAGTAGTAAGGATCGCTCACCGGTGATCCCGGGGTCGGCGCGTCGGCGAGCGCGGCAGGCGCGCCGAACAGCGCGATGGCGCAGATCGCCGATCCGGTCGCGATATGTCTGGGCTTCATATGCGGGTCTCCTCGCTCGCTGCAGGCTTAGATTTTGATGGGGTCGCCGTAAACGGCGTACGAGGAATGCGCCGCGTCTGTCGAGATCCGCAGGTACGCGTAGGACCGGATGGTCACATCCCCGCCGCAGGCGTCCGCTTTGATATGCAGGTTCGTCACGTCCAACATCGCCTTGCCTTTTTCGGACAGGGCCATGTTCGACATCGGCAGGTCGACGATCGCGCCCGGGGCGACAACGGTCTGGATGTAGCCGGTCAGGCCGCCGCCCATCGAGCCGCCGATCGAGGGCGAGGAGTCGATCGAGCCTGCGGCCCCGCCGGTGGCCGCGCCGCCGAATTGCAGGCCGCCGGACACGTCCGACTGGCAGCCGAGCTGGTAGCCCATGATGAACAGGCTGTCGGTGATCGCGGTGGAACCGGCGCTCACGCTCGCCGTCCCGGAGAGGGAGACGAAAGCCTCGCGGGAGTTCGCGGCCGCCGCGAGATTGGGAATGGAATTGACCACTTCGTTCGAGGTGTCGATGTGCACATGCCATCCATCGCGGGTCGTCTCGTCCATGTCCTTCGGGGCCATGTCCACTGGTTCGGCGGCAGCGCTGGCGATTGCCGTCACGCTGGACGCGAAGACGAGGCAGAGGGCTGAGACAAGCTGGGACCGCGATTTCGCCATGTATCCGCCTTTCGGGGGCTGATGGCTCCGATCGTTCATCTTTTTTTGACCGGAGCGTTATCTTCGAGCTATCCCCACAGTAGGGCACTTGATCGCAGATTTCGAGCCCTTTGGCCGCTTTCGTGTGCCGTTCGTGAAAACGATTCCTGAGATTTGTGAAAGAAAGGTTACTTTTCCCAGAAACGCTCGTGCGATCTGTCAAAAATCCTGTTGCGACCCCAGAAAACGACGGATCGTGGATCAGAACCTGGATGGTTTCCGATTCGGAGCGCCCGCCGCCCCGGACCGCGCGGGCTCCTGCCGACTGAAGTTTGCCCTCCGCCCCATCCCCGTCTGCATGACGATGTCGTCGTCCGTCGCCCTGGTCCAGATGCCCTGGCGCCCATGCATCCGGATGCGCGGGCGGTGAACACGGCGTCGGTCTCTGCGATCTGATCTGTGATCGCCCCTGTCGACCGGGCTGCGTGTTCACCGCCCTTGGCGCGAAGCCGTCAGTGACCAAGCGTGCTCACTTCGGTCGTGGAATGAGGCCTCGGCGGTTGGCTCGTGCCGATCTGGCCTGGCCCAGAGGCGTCCCTCTCGGGTGTCGCCGCGTTCTCATTCGGAGGCGGCGAGCGGGCCCTATCCTCGAGTTCCGCAGGCCCACGACATCTCATGCCCTTGTCGCGGCGCGCTCCGCGTGGGTGCTGACTCTTCGCGCAGGACACCCGCCCCTGGGGTCGGCTCCTTCTCTTCCGGAACCGGCTTTGCCTGACGGCGCCCTGCAGTCAGTTCTAATGCATGACCTAGATCACATCAAGTGCTCGCGAGCGCTTGTGATGTAAGCGTGATATACCTCACGGTCTCGGGTCGTGCCGAATCTTGCCCAAGGACACGCCGCCCGCTCGCAGCGCGTCCAGGCAGGCGTCGATCATCATCGGCGGGCCGCTGAGCAGGACGACTTCGGAGCGCTTGGCGAACTCGACCGCCGTTCGGGCGAGGGCCGCCCAAGGCGTTGGGTCGATCACGGGCAACACGTTGAACCATTCGTTGTCTCGCGCGAGGTCGCGCAAATTCGGCAAGTCGTAGCATTCGGCGCGCGAGCGCGCCCCGGCAAGCAGCGTCATCCGAGGATTCTCGCTGCGCAGAGCGAGAGCGAGGGCAATAGCGCGGCACGGGGCGAGCCCCGTGTCGCCAGCCACCATGAGCACCGACTGGTCGGCTGGGATTGCATCCAAACCCGCCGCGAGGCTGCCGTAGCTCTCGCCGAACAGCCAACGGTCGCCGGGCTGTGTGTTTTTCAGGACGGCGCCGCTCACCATGCCGCCGGGAACGGCCCTGATGTGGAATTCAAGCTCGCCCTCGTCGTTCGGCGGGAGCGCGGGGGAGTAGTACCGCCATTGGCCAGGGCGCTGCGGCACCTGGACTGCGAGATACTGGCTGACGGCGAAAGGCTGCGGGCGCATTGCCGCGCGGAGCCGGACGACAACCGTGGGGCCCGGATGGTCGATTCGTTCCACGACCTGCGCCTCCCAGGTCTGGGGCCCGTCGCGCCGGTTCGACTCCTGTTCCATCACCGCGCAGACCAGGGCGGCGGCCTGCGCGCAGAACTCGTTGTCGCGCGTGCTGCGCGCGGCGTCGGCGAGGGCTTTGGCGAGCGCGGTCTTGGCGGCGCGGTAATGCTCCTCGCCCAGCTGGTATTTGCGATGGTCGCGGCCGAGCTGGCCGAGCAGGTCGATGAGCGCCGGAGGGTCAGAGCCGTCGGCGAAACCTTGAAGGATGTGCTTGGTCATCGTGACGAACGCGGCGTGGTGCCCGCCGAGGCCCGAAGGGAATCGCTCGGCCAGCTCGGGCGCGCACCGGAACAGCTCGACATGGAATGACCGCACGAATACGACGGGGTCGGCGGCCACGGCTTCGAGCAATCGGGCCGCCGCGCCTTGGTCGGTTCCGCCTTCCGCTGCGCTGGGCACGGAACTATCTTAGACTTGAGTGGAATAGACTCAACTATTGTGGTGTTGCACAGAGCAACGTTGGACACAACAACGCGCGCCGACCCCAACGCGCGGCGATTGCACCGAGGAGGACAGACGACAGATGGATTTCCAACCGACCACGAAGGCGCAGGCGGCCCTCTCGTCCGCGATGCAGGCGGCCACCGCCGCAGGACGGCCCGAGGTGCGCCCGGAAGACGTGCTGCTGGCCCTGCTGGAACAAACGGACGGCATCGCGGCTCCGCTGCTGCGCGCGAGCGGAGCCGACCCCCGAACCGTGACCGAGCAGGCGCGGGCGGCGGTCGCCGCGTTGCCGACAGTGCACGGCGGCGCGTCGGCCCCTCGGCTGTCGCGCGAACTCGCCCAAGCCCTGGAAACCGCCGCGAAGCTCGCCGCTGAGCTGCGAGACGAATACGTCTCCACCGAGCATCTGATCGTGGGGCTCGCGACAGGGGACTCGGCTGCCGCGAAAATCCTCGCCGAACACGGAGCCGCGCCCGCCGCCCTGCGCGAGGCCTTCACCGAGGTGCGTGGCAACGCTCGGGTCACCACCCCCGACCCGGAGAGCTCGTACAAGGCTTTGGAGAAGTACTCCACCGATCTCACCGCGCTCGCGCGCTCGGGCAAGCTGGACCCCGTCATCGGCCGGGACACGGAGATCCGCCGGGTCGTCCAAGTCCTCTCGCGGCGGACGAAGAACAATCCGGTGCTCATCGGCGAGCCCGGAGTGGGCAAGACCGCCATTGTGGAAGGCCTCGCCCAGCGGATCGTCGCGGGCGACGTTCCCGAGAGCCTGCGCGGCAAAACACTCGTCTCCCTCGACCTCGGCTCGATGCTCGCCGGAGCGAAGTACCGGGGCGAGTTCGAAGAACGGCTCAAGGCAGTGCTTGAGGAGATCAAAGGCTCCGAAGGGCAGGTCATCACATTCGTGGACGAGCTGCACACCATCGTCGGCACGGGCGCGAGCGGCGAATCCGCGATGGACGCCGGCAACATGATCAAACCCTTGCTCGCCAGGGGCGAGCTGCGCTTGGTCGGCGCGACCACATTGGACGAGTACCGCCAATACATCGAGAAAGACGCCGCGCTCGAGCGCCGGTTCCAACAGGTCCTCGTCGGCGAGCCGTCCGTCGAAGACACCGTCGGCATCCTGCGCGGCCTCAAGGAGCGCTACGAGGTGCACCACGGCGTTCGCATCACCGACTCCGCGCTCGTCGCCGCCGCGACCCTCTCCGACCGATACATCACCTCGCGGTTCTTGCCGGACAAAGCGATCGACCTCGTGGACGAGGCCGCGTCGCGGCTGCGGATGGAGATCGACTCCCGCCCGGTCGAGGTGGACGAGGTCGAGCGTGTCGTGCGCAGGCTCGAAGTCGAAGAACTCGCTCTCGCGAAAGAGTCAGACGAAGCCTCTGTCGCCCGGTTGGACAAGCTGCGCGGCGAACTCGCCGACCAGCGCGAGCGCCTCGCGGAGCTCACGGCGCGCTGGCAGCACGAGAAGCACGCCATCGACGCCGTCCGCGATGTGAAAGAACAGCTCGAAGCCTTGCGCGGCGAGGCCGACCGCGCCGAACGCGACGGCGATCTCGGGCGCGCCGCGGAGCTGCGCTACGGGCGGATACCCGAGGCCGAGCGCGAACTCGCCCGCCTCACCGGGGCAAACGGCGCCGATGGCGCCAATGGGCAAGTGATGCTCAAAGAAGAGGTCGGCCCAGACGATATCGCAGAAGTGGTCTCTTCCTGGACGGGCGTGCCCGCGGGCCGGATGATGGAGGGGGAGAGCGCGAAGCTCTTGCGCATGGAGCAAGAGCTCGGAAAACGAGTGGTGAGCCAGAAGAAAGCGATCCGAGCGGTGTCCGACGCGGTGCGCCGCGCCCGCGCAGGGGTCGCGGACCTCAACCGCCCCACCGGCAGCTTCCTCTTCCTCGGCCCCACCGGGGTCGGCAAGACGGAGCTCGCGAAAGCCCTTGCGGAGTTCTTGTTCGACGACGAGCGGGCCATCATCCGCATCGACATGAGCGAGTACGCGGAAAAGCACTCCGTCGCCAGGCTCATGGGCGCGCCGCCCGGCTATGTCGGATACGACCAAGGCGGCCAGCTCACCGAGGCGGTGCGCAGGCGCCCCTACTCGGTTGTGCTTTTCGACGAGGTCGAAAAAGCGCATCCCGACGTGTTCGACGTGTTGTTGCAGGTGCTCGACGAGGGCAGGCTCACCGACGGACAAGGCCGCACGGTGGACTTTCGCAACACCATCCTGATCCTCACCTCCAACCTCGGCGCCGGCGGCACCGAGGAGGAGACGATGCTCGCGGTGCGAATGGCGTTCAAGCCGGAGTTCATCAACCGGCTCGACGACATTGTGATCTTCGAAGGGTTGAACCCGGAGGAGCTCGTCGGCATTGTCGACATCCAGCTCGGCCAGCTGCAAAAGCGGCTCGGCCAGCGCAGGTTGTCCCTCGATGTCACGGACGCGGCGAAGCATTGGCTCGCGAGCAGAGGCTTTGACCCCGTCTACGGCGCCCGGCCGTTGCGCAGGCTCATCCAGCACGCCATTGGCGACGAACTCGCCAAGCAGCTGCTTTCGGGAGCTGTGCGCGACGGCGACGAGGTGGCCGTGGGGGTCGGATCGGACCCGGACAAGCTGGTGATCGGGACGCCGTAGAAATGGTGCGGAGCCAGCTCCTCGCGGGCGGCGCGACATTTCCGAAGAAACCCAGATCGATCCCGCGCGGGTTGTGCGCACGCGTTCGCGCAGGAGGTTCTGCTACTGTCGCACAGCGTGACGGCATTGTGGTTCGGACTGGCTGTGGTGACGGCTTTCCTCGGTGTGGGTCTGATCTTTTTAGACAAGCGGCTTTCCTCCGGCGCCGTGCGAGGTGTGCCGGAATCAGAGCACGCCAACGTCCCGGCGCCCCAGCCCGCCGCGCGGGCCGAGCGAGAGCCTGAGCGTTTCGCGCACCCCCCTGCGGAGCCGACCCCCGCGCGCCCCGCGTCGGCTGTCTTTGCCGAGCCGGAGCCCGCTGTTCCGCCTCTGCCCGAGCAGCCTGCCGCCGCCGCGTTCTTGGCCCCGGCCCCCGTTCCAACTCCGCCTGCGTTCCAGGCCCCGCCCGAGCAGTCGGCCCCTGCCGCGTTCGAGCCACCCGCTCCGCCCCAGCTGCCCGCCGACGTGCCTGTTGCGCCGGGAAGCACGATCCACTACGAGTCTCACGTCCACAACTACAACGCGCCCGTCTACAACGGCCCGGTGTACAACGGCCCGGTCTACATCGAGAACGCCCACGCGGAGGACGCGGCACCGGAGGTCTCGGGCCGGCGCAAGGGCATCTTCGACCGGTTGGTCAAAGCAGAACGGCAAAAGCGCCACCAATGGGCGAACGAGCGCGGCTTCGAGCACCAGGCGAGCGACGCGGCGCTCGTGCACCGCTGGCGGCGCGGGGTGTTCGCGGCCCGCCAGGCCAAGGCGGCCCGTGCGATCGTCCGGGCCGAGACCGACATCGGGATACTCGAGTTCTTCGATGTGGACGACCTCGTCGCGATCGCCGCGCTGCACACCGAGCACCCTTCCTCGGTGCTGGTCGAGCTGCGCGCCGGTTGGGCTGGCCCCCCGGTCCTCTCGGACGTGGCGCGAGTCGGCGAACTCGGCGGCTACGAGTTCTACGCGAGCGACGTCGGCGCGGGGCAACGCTTTTTGTGGGACCCAAGGCTGGAAGGCTTCATCGCGCGTCTGCCGCAGTTCGTCCGCGTGTTGTGGAACGAGGGCCCATGGGTTTTGGCGGAGCTTCCCTTGGACATCCCCGACGCCGACCTGGACAGCGCCGCCGTCGTGGTGCGTGAGCTCGCGGACCTGCTCCGCGTGCTGCCGCCGGAGCTCGACCCCGACCCGGTCGACCGGCAAGGCTTCGACCCCGGGGCCCCGCAGGGCCAGTTGCCGCGACGGGCGGGCAAAGCATGACGCGCCCGGTCGCCCTCGTCACCGGACCCACAGCGGGAATCGGCGAGGCTTTCGCGAAACACCTCGCCGCCCGAGGCTACGACCTTGTGCTTGTCGCGCGCAACACCGCGCGCCTGGAAGCTTTGGCGCGCGAGCTCAAAGCCGCCCACGGAACGGCAAGCGAAGTGCTGGCCGCGGACCTCGCCCTCCCGGCGAGCCGCGCTTCTGTCGTGCGGCGGCTCGCACAAGGCGTGGACCTCCTCGTCAACAACGCTGGCTTGTCCAGCTCCCAGGAATTTTGGCAGGTTCCCGAGCAGGAGCTCGTCGACCAGATCAATGTCAACGTCGTCGCCGTGGCCGAGTTCGCCAGAGCAGCGCTCACCCCTATGGTCGCGGCGGGCAAGGGCGCGATCGTCAACGTGGCGAGCGTCGCCGGGTTCACCCCTGGCCGGGGCTCCACCTATTCGGCGGCGAAATCCTTCGTCATCACACTGACGGAGGGCCTGGCGGCCGGTCTGGCGGGCACAGGGGTCAAGGTCCAGGCGTGCTGCCCTGGATTTGTGCGCACCGAATTCCACCAGCGCGCGGGGATCGACATGAGCTCGACCCCGGACAAGGCTTGGCTCACCGCGGACGAGGTGGTGCGGCAAAGCCTGAAAGATTTGGACTCAGGCAAACTCATCAGCGTCGCGAGCCTTCGCTACAAGGCCGTGGTCGCGTTGGCGACCTTCCTGCCTCGGCCGTTGGTGCGCCGGGCTGCTTCGAGGGCGGGCCGTGGCAGGACCTGATCCGACTGCGCTCGCCGAACTTGCGGGACTGGTGCGCCGCCTTGCTGTCGTCCACGGCGAGGTCGTCCTGTCCTCCGGCGAGGTGGCGAACTACTACGTCGATTTGCGCCGGGTCACCCTGCACCACAGAGGGGCCGCGCTCGTCGGGCGACTGCTGCGCGAGCGGACGGAGGACTGGGACTTCGCCGCTGTCGGCGGGCTGACTTTGGGCGCGGACCCGGTGGCTGCGGCCATGCTGCACGCCCAGGGCCGCCCGCTGGACGCGTTCGTGGTCCGCAAAGAGCAAAAATCCCACGGCATGCGCCGCAGGGTGGAAGGCCCTGCGGTCGAGGGCAGACGTGTCCTCGTCGTGGAAGACACCACCACCACGGGCAATTCGCCGCTCACCGCGATTCGCGCGTTGCGCGAGGCCGGAGCCGACGTGGTCGGCGTCGCGACCGTGGTGGACCGGGCGACCGGCGCGGACAAGGCGATCCAACAAGAAGGCGTGCTGTACCGCTCGCTCCTCTCCCTCGCCGATCTCGGGCTGTGAGCGACGGCGGTCTCAGCCCAGAAGAACCCGGCCCCACCGAATGGCAGGCCGAACAAGTCGGCGTCGGACCTTGGCCGGGCAAGTGGCCAGAGGACCCGAAATACGATCCTGAACTGCTCGCGGACGGGGACCGGCGCAATGTGGTGGACGCCTATCGGTATTGGCGCCGGGACGCCGTTGTGGCGGATCTCGACCGCCGACGGCACCCTTTTCATGTCGTGATCGAAAACCTCGCCCACGACGCGAACATCGGCACCGTGGTGCGCACGGCGAACGCCTTCCTCGCGCAAGCGGTGCACATCGTCGGGCGGCGGCGGTGGAACCGGCGCGGCGCGATGGTCACCGACCGATACCAGCATGTGCATCACCACGCGACGCCAGAGGAGTTCGCGCGATACGCGCAGGCCCATCACCTTGCGGTGGTGGCTGTGGACAACACGCATGGGGCTGAGCCGGTTGAGACATTCGCCCTCCCGAGGCGATGCGCGTTGCTGTTCGGCCAGGAGGGCAGCGGCCTCTCGCCCGAGTTGCGCGCCATCGCCCAGAGCGCTGTGGCCATCGCGCAATTCGGCTCCACGCGCAGCATCAACGTCGGCGTCGCGGCAGGCGTCGTCATGCACACATGGATCGTTCAGCACGCCGACCTGGATCAGCGATGGTAGCGCGCTAGGAGTTCTTCAGCGTGCCCAAGTCGTAGACCTCCACATTCCCCAGGACGGCCGGGGCCGGGGTGTGGGCTTTGACCCATGCTCGGATCTTCGGGCCCACGGTGTTCTTGTCGAGGTCGCATTGCGCGGGATCGGCGGGGTGCTGCGCCTCGCACGCGGCCTCTTGCTGTGTTGTGTCTTTTCTGCTGTCCTCGCTGGGGATGCGGTTGAGGAAGTAACGCACCTTGCCGGCCTTGGCCATCTCGACGAACTCGTCAGGTTTGGGCGCTGGGTCCGTGCCGAGGAAACCGCCGATGGCCATGACCGCCGTGCCCGAGGCGAGTTCGAGGTTCGCGGCGCTCGAAGCGTGCTCGACGGCTGCCGACCACTGCGTCCCCGCGCCGTGCAACAATGCCACGAGGTCCGGCGTCGCGGTGACCATCCGGTCTTGGAATGCGCTTTTTTGACCGTCGCCGAGGTTCGGCCCTGCAGACGGGCTGCCGCCGGTTTTCGGGCTCGCGACGGTGGCCAGCGCATACGCGCCGCTGCCCGAGACGCCGGCGAGGAGGGCGAGGCCGGTTGCGGCTGCCCGCAACCGGCCTGAGCTGCGCGGGAGCAGCAGCAGCGCAACAGCGAGGACCGTTGCGCCGAGAATGCCCCAGCGCAGCGGGGGATGCCAGCTCGGGTTGCGGTTGAGGAGCGCGAAAGCGGTGGCTCCTGCGCTCAAGGCAAGTGCGGCCAACCCGGTTTTGCCGACTGGTCGGTCGTTTCTCCGCCACAGCTGCCCGAGCGTTGCGGCGATGGTCGCGGCGATCGGCGGAGCCAAGGCGACCACGTAGTAGGTGTGCATCCCGTGGTGCATGAATGAGAAGAGGAAGAACCCGATCAGCAGCCAGCCGCCCCAGAGGATGTGGGACGCGCGCGCAAGGTCGGTCCGGGGGGCGCCCCCGCGCAGCCACAGCCCGATGAGCAGGGCGATGAGGGCGGTCGGCAAGAGCCAGTCGATTTGCGCGGCGATGTCGCCGGTGAAAAGCCTCCCGGCCCCAGGGCGTTGGCTCATCATCTCGCCCATGGGGTGCGCATGGGCCCCGTTCGAGGTGTTCGGGCTCCAATGCGGCTTCGCGCCGCCGAGCACCCGTTGCAGTCCGTTGTAGCCGAGGACGAGGTCCATCTCGGTGTCGTCGCCGGACCCGCCGACGTACGGCCGCGCCGACGAGGGAGTCAGGGTGACAGCGAGGACCCACCAGCCAGCAGACACCACGAGCGCCCCCGCGGCGATCAGCAGCCGGACGAACCGCGCTTTGGCCGAACCATGCCCGGCGACCAGGTACGCGAGCCCGAACGCGGGCAGGACGATGAGCCCTTCGAGCATCTTGGCGAGAAAGGCGAAGCCGAGCGAGGTCCCGCAGGCCGCGAGCCACCAGGCGGCGGCTTTGCCGCTCTCCTCGGCGAGCGCGCGGACAAGGCAGTATCCGCCCAGTGCCATCAGGAACACCATGAGGGCGTCGGGGTTGTTGTAGCGGAAGATCACCGCTGCGGCCGGGGTGAGCGCGAAAACCGTCCCGGCCACCATCCCCGGCCCGTGCCCCGCCACACGACGCACCGCGAAGTACAGCACGGCCGCAGTCGCAACCGCGAGCAACGCCTGAGGGACGAGCATGCTCGCGCTGGAAAAGCCGAACACCCGGCACGAGAGGCCCATGAGCCACAGCGAGGCAGGCGGTTTGTCGACCGTGATGAAGTTTTCCGAGTCGAGGCTGCCGAAGAACCAGGAAAGCCAATCCCGCGAACCTGCTTGCACCGCGGCGGCGTAGAAAGGGTTCGCCCAACCGTTGGCCGATATGTTCCAGCAATAGAGCACCGCGACGGCGATCAGCAGCAGGGCAAAGGCGAGGCGTTCGGCGGCCGTGAGCTTGGCCGCATGGTCGGGCGCGGTGTGCATACGTGCAACCTGTCAGGACAACCCAAGACGAAGCTGAGAAAAAGCCGAAAACATTTGCGGACGCGGCGCGAGCCCAGGTGGGAACGCTAGTCCCCCTTGACGACTTCTTCGATCGAATGCAGCGCTTCTTCGGGGGTTTCCTCGGGTTCCGCCGCGCCGGAGCCGGACGTGCGGGCGCGCAACGCCCCGATGGCGACCGGCGCGAGGGTCACCACAATGACGGCGACGATGAGCAGGTCGATGTGCTCTTGGGCGAAGGGGATCGTGCCGAGCAACGAGCCGAGCCAGGTGAGCCCGACCCCCCACAGGACCGCTCCGACCAAGGCGAAGGGGAAGAAAAGCCGGTACTGCATCCCGCCCGCCCCCGCGGCGGGCGGGATGAACGTGCGCACTGTCGGCGCGAAATGCCCGATGAGCAAGGTTTTCTTGCCGTGCTTTTCGAAAAAGTGGCTCGTGGCCGCGAGATACTTCGGTTTGAAGAGCAACGAATCGGGTTTGTTGAACAGGGCAGGCCCGGTGCGGCGCCCGATCCAGTACGAGACGTTGTCGCCGATGACAGCGGTCGTCGTCGCCACCAGCATCACCGTCCAGAGCGCCGGGAAACGGCCCTGCTCGGACTGTGAGGTGGCGAGCAGGCCTGCCGTGAACAGCAGCGAGTCGCCTGGGAGAAACGGGAAGAACAGGCCTGTCTCGATGAAGACGATCACAGCGATGAGCGGCAGCACCGCCGCGGCGAATTGCGATTCGGTGAGCAGCCACTTCGGCTCGAAGAACTTGGGGAGGGCGAGTTGAGCCGTGTGCGGCTGCGCGACGGTCTGCAGGTGCGGCAGCGCGTCGGCGAGAGTCTGAGCGATCACGCCCGCGAGGGTAGCTGATTTTTCTGAACAACGTGCGCCCGCGAGCGGCGAGTCCGGCGCGGCAGGTAGCCTGTTCGGGTCAGAACCCACGCTCGACACGACGAGAGGACCGCGCTCCATGCCCATCGCCAGCCCTGAGGCCTACGCTGAGATGCTTCGCAAGGCGAAAGAGGGCGGCTACGCCTTCCCCGCCATCAACTGCACGTCCTCTGAGACGATCAACGCTGCGATCAAAGGCTTCGCGGACGCGGGCAGCGACGGCATCATCCAGTTCTCCACCGGCGGCGCGGAGTTCGGCTCCGGCCTCGGGGTGAAAGACATGGTCGTCGGCGCGGTCGCGCTCGCCGAATTCGCCCATGTGGTCGCTGCCAAGTACCCGGTCACCGTGGCGCTGCACACAGACCATTGCCCCAAGGACAAGCTGGACGCCTACGTGCGCCCCCTGTTGGCCATTTCACAAGAGCGGGTGAACGCGGGCAAAAACCCGCTGTTCCAGTCGCACATGTGGGACGGCTCCGCCGTGCCGATCGACGAGAACCTGGCCATCGCGCAGGAGCTGCTCGCCGCCGCGACGAAGGCCAAGATCATCCTTGAGGTCGAGATCGGGGTCGTCGGCGGCGAGGAGGACGGCGTCGAGGCGGAGATCAACGACAAGCTGTACACGAGCCCCGAGGACTTCGAGAAGACCATCGACGCGCTCGGCGCGGGGGAGAAGGGCAGCTATCTGCTGGCCGCGACGTTCGGCAACGTGCACGGCGTCTACAAGCCCGGCAACGTCAAACTCCGCCCGGAAGTGCTCGCCGAGGGGCAGCGGGTCGCCTCGGCGAAGCTCGGCCTGCCGGAAGGCTCCAAACCGTTCGACTTCGTGTTCCACGGCGGCTCTGGCTCGTTGAAGTCGGAGATCGACGACTCGCTCAAGTACGGCGTGGTCAAGATGAACGTCGACACCGACACGCAATACGCCTTCACCCGGCCTGTCGCGGCGCACATGTTCGCCAACTACGACGGCGTGCTCAAGATCGACGGCGAGGTCGGGAACAAAAAGTTCTACGACCCCCGCAGCTATCTCAAGAAAGCGGAAGCCTCCATGGTCGAACGGGTCGTCGAGGCGGTCAAAGACCTCGGAGCCTCAGGCAAGTCGATCAGCGCCTAGCGCTGGTCGACGACGGGGCTGGGGCCTGCGGTTCGCAGATCTGCCATTTCCCGTTCGCTTTGCGCAGCGTGAACACCATCTGCTGGGATTGCGGCGCTGATTGCGGGCGGGCGGTGACTTTGGCCTGCGCGCTCGGCTCGGCGAGCAGCACCGCGTCCACGCTCTCCAGGACGAGCACGTCTCCTGTCGACGCCTCGTTCTCGTGCACGGCTTTGTATTGCCCGGGGTCGGCTTTGTCGAAGAAACCATTGTGGTAGCCGGGGCATGTCAGCTCTCGCAGCGCGTCCAGATCGCCGTCTCGCAGAGCGGCGAAGTACGACGTGACGACGAGGCGGACATCGCCGTCTTCGGTGCGGACCGCTGCGGCGTGGCGTTGCTTGGACTGCGAGCGCAGCACGCCGCCGCCGGCCACAAAGACGAGCACAACGGCGAGCGCGGCGCTGAGCCGCCACAATCTTCTGTTGTTCTGCGGTTTCATCCCGCCCCCTGGCCAGTGTCGGTCATGGATGACAGAATAAGCGATATGACACATGGACGTGACCTTCTCGGCCCGGCTCCGACTCTGCTCCCTGCCAACGACGACGCGCAAGCCCTGCTCGCGCAAGGCGGCAGCCCGGACGAGGTGGCGGCGCAGCATCCGGAGTTCTCACTCGCTTGGGCGATGCTCGCCGAGGACGCTCTGGCGCACGACGCCCCGGTGACCGCGTACGCATACGCCCGCACCGGCTACCATCGGGGCCTTGACCAGCTGCGGCGCAACGGATGGCGCGGCTTCGGCCCGGTCCCCTGGGATCATGAGCCGAACCAGGGTTTTCTGCGAGCGGTGGGGGCTCTTGCGAAAGCCGCGAACACCATTGGCGAGGCGCCGGAGCACCAGCGCTGTGTGGAGCTGCTGTTGGACAGCGACCCCCAGTCCGTCGACGAGTTGGGCCTGGGCTGACTAGTCCGATTCGTCCGAGGAGTCGTCGGCAGGCGCGTCGTCGGCGGACTTGTTCTGATTCGCCTTCAGGATCTCGCAGTTCTGCCGTATGGCCTTTTGCGCCGTGGCAAGAGTCCCTTCATCGACCAGCGGCTTGCCCTGTGGCGCGGGGTGCGGCGGCGCTTCGTCGCCGTCTTGGCGCTCGCCGTTGATCTGCGGGCGCAGAGTGTTCGCGAGGTCGACGCCCGAGCCAACCGCAGTGGGCAGGTCGCCAGTGGGCACGGCCTGCATGATGGCGGTGATGTCCGCGCCGGACTGACCGCTCGTCAGCCCGCCGTTCTGTTGGACCCGGTTCATGATCGCCTGGATCTGTTGCGCTTTGGCGAGGCCCTGCGCCAGGTGGTTCGCCCTCTCGCCGCTGTCCTCCTCGTCCTGCGAAACATCTCCGAAGCTCGGGGCGACGGCGTCGCAGATCGCCCCTGCGGGCACTTGCGGGTCGGCGTGCGCCGCCAAAGGGGCCAGAGCGGGGCCCGCGCACGCCGCCAGGGCGGCCAGGAACCGGACACGGGCGAACAGACGCGGGGAGCGCGACAAAGGGGCCATAGAGGAATGGTACGGGCAGTCGGGCGCCGCGTCGACTTTTCTACGCGCCGCCCCCATGCTTCGTGTCTGGGGTGAGGTCAGAGCCGCCGGTCTCGTCCTCCCCTCGGTCGGAGCACGCGAAGTAGTTGTCGAGACCGGTTGCGAGCTTTTCGACCACGCCAGCCGCCTGGGGGTCGTCCACTCGGCGCAGACGCCGAGGAAGCCGACCAGGCGGATCTGCCCGGTCGTGGGGTCTTTCTCGAAAACACGGCCCATGGCCTTGCTGCAAGCGTCTTCCTGGTCCGCGCCTTTTTGTTTTCGCTGCCCGCGGCCGCGGGCAGCGCTGCGGGAGGAAGAAGAAACATTCATGACCGTGGTCCTTTCGTCTGCGCGACGCATCCCGCGCTCCTTGCCCGGCGCGAAGCCCCCCGGGCGAACAGTGAAGCGGCGGATGCCGCCAAGGCGGGCAAGGGGCGCGCTCGCGAGTTCTGGCAATGAACAGACACTTCACCAGCCCGTCCCATGGCGAGTCGGCGCGGCGGTCACGGGATCAAAAGCCAGTCCTCTGTGTGCCGGAAAAAGGTGATCCGGGTTCGAACCCGAGGGGCCGGGACGCCGTCGCGGACCACCCGCAAAGCCTCAGCGCCGGTCTGAGCTGCCCTGCCCGCCACCCATGCGGGGGGGAAGAGGCCCGCGAGCCCGGCGCGGCGCGCGCATGCGGCCACACCGGGCTCGCGGGCCGTGGCGCGCACGACGACCGACGCGATCGCGCCCAACCGCAGACGAGTGTCGTCCACGATGCTCTCGCCGACGAGCGGGCCGCCGTCCGGGCCGGTGATGACAGCCTCGCCGACAAGGGCCACACCGTCGTCGTCGCGCACCAGCGGCCGGGGGCGCGCTGCCTCTGCCAATGCCCGTGCCGGGTCCAAGGAGAGCGAATACGCCTTTGCGCAGGCCGTCCTCGCCAAAGGCAAATAGGCGATCGGCACACGCAGCTGCTCCCGGCGCATGAGACGGGTCAGCACCGCTGCCAAATCCCCATCGGCCGCAGGGCCTTCTGCGGGGAGCACGAGAAGCCGCTCCGCGGTCCTCGCCGCCTTGAGCGCCACATCCAGCGCCTTTCGGTCGGCGAACGAGGCAAGGCGGTGGACATGCGCAAGGGCCGCCAGAGCTTCGGGCAGATGGCGGCCTTTGTGTGCGATCACGACCACGGACATCGTGGCAACAGTAGCGGTGCAGGCCGCGACCGGTACACTGTGGCCTCGGCGCCGGAGGCTGTGGCGCCGAGAGATGAGGAGTGTTTCATGCCGGCGATTGTGTTGATCGGGGCGCAATGGGGCGACGAAGGCAAAGGCAAAGCCACCGACCTGTTGGGCGGACGGATCGACTGGGTGGTGCGCTACCAAGGGGGCAGCAACGCCGGGCACACCGTCATTCTGCCGAACGGCGAGAAGTTCGCGCTGCGCCTGCTGCCCTCGGGGATACTGAACCCCGGCGTGCGCAATGTGATCGGCAACGGCGTCGTGGTGGAGCCCGGCGTGCTCCTCGCCGAGCTCGCCGGCCTCGAAGAGCGCGGCATCGACACTTCCCAACTGATGGTCTCCGCCGACGCGCACCTGGTCATGCCGTACCACGTCGCCATCGACAAAGTCACCGAGCGCTACCTGGGCGCCCGCAAGATCGGCACCACCGGCAAGGGCATCGGCCCCGCCTACCAGGACAAGGTCGCCCGCATCGGGGTGCGGGTCGCCGATGTGCTCGACGAAAAGCTCCTGCACGAGAAGGTCGAGGCCGCCTTGGCCTTCAAAAACCAAGTGCTCACCAAGATCTACAACCGCAAGGGGCTCGACCCCAAGCAGGTCGTGGACGAGCTTTTGGCGCAGGCCGAACAGTTCGGGCCCAGGATCGCCAACACGAAGCTTCTGCTCAACGAGGCGCTCGAACGTGACGAGTGGCTGCTCCTCGAAGGCTCGCAAGGCACGTTGCTCGACGTGGACCACGGCACCTACCCGTTCGTCACCTCGTCCAATCCCACGGCGGGGTACGCGGCCACCGGCGCGGGCATCGGCCCGACAAAGATCCGCGCCGTGTTCGGCATCCTCAAGGCCTACACCACGCGGGTCGGCTCGGGCCCCTTCCCGACGGAGCTGCACGACGACATGGGCGAGTTCCTGCGCAAGACCGGCGGAGAGCAGGGCGTGGTGACCGGCCGGGACCGTCGGTGCGGCTGGTTCGACGCCCCGATCGCCCGCTACGCGACCAGAGTCAACGGGATCACCGATTTCTTCCTGACCAAGCTCGACGTGCTCACCGGCTTGGAGAAAGTCCCCGTCGCGGTCGGCTACACCATCAACGGCAAGCGCACGGACGAGCTGCCCGCCACGCAGAGCGAATTCTCCTCGGCCGAGCCGGTGTACGAGGAGTTGCCAGGATGGTGGGAGGACATCTCCGAGGTGCGCGAGTTCGACGACCTCCCGGCCAACGCGCGGGCTTACGTGCAGCGCCTCGAGGAGCTTTCCGGAGCGCAGATCTCCTGCGTCGGCGTCGGCCCACGCCAGGACCAGACCATCGTCCGCCACGACGTCCTGCGCTGAGCGGGCCCGAAGCCGCCTGATCGGCGCCGACGAGGCAGTTGGCGCGGCAGCGGCCCGCGTGCGGCATGATGAAGCGGTGCTTCGTTGCCTGACGCAGACCGCTGTGCTGTCGCTGGCGCTCTTCGCGGCGCCCGGCTGCGCCCCGGAGGACGACGGCCCGGCGCGGCCAGCGGACTGCGGCAACACCGCCGCGCTCCCGCTGCGCGCACCGGGCAAACTCACCGTCGCCACCGACGAGCCCGCGTACGCGCCTTGGTTCCATGGCGACGACCCGTCGAACGGCCAAGGCTTCGAGTCGGCGTTGACCTACGCGGTGGCGGGGGAGATGGGGTTCGCGAAGGAACAGGTCGACTGGGTGCGCGTTCCGTTCACCAACGCCTACGCCCCGGGCGAGAAACCCTTCGACTTCGATGTGAACGAGGTGTCGATCACCCCGGAAAGAAGGCAGGTGGTTGATTTTTCCACGGGCTACTACCAGGTCAGGCAAGTCGTTCTTGGACCGTCGGGCGTCGAGCAAGCCACATTGGCGCAGCTCGCGCAGCGCAGCATCGGCGTGGTCGTCGGCACCACGAGCTCGCAGGCAATCGACGAGTCGGTCACACCGCGACAACCAGTGGCCTACTTCGACACGAACGACCTCGCCGCGCAAGCGTTGCTGGCAGGCCAGGTCGACGCCCTCGTCGTCGACCTGCCCACGGGGTTGCAAATCCAGTCGGCGAACCCTGCGGCGCAGTTGACGATCTTCGGGAAATTGCCAGTAGTTCCGCGCGAGGAGTTCGGCCTCGTCCTCGGCAAGAACAGTCCGCTCACCTCCTGCGTGGACGAGGCGCTGGGCAGTTTGCAGCAACACGGCTCGCTGGCCGGGCTCGAGCGCCGCTGGCTCGGGGACAGCGCGCGGATTCCGGAGCTCGCATGACCCGCCAGCCTTCAGCCGCGCAACAAGAGCGTGATCGAATCCGCCGCCGGACGGCGTTGCGCTCATGGGCGCTCGCGGTCGTCAGCACCGCCGCTGTCGCGACAGCGGCGGTGCTGACAATAGGCTCCGCCCCTGGTTGGCCTCGGGTGCGCGAAACCTTCTTCAGTCTGCCGAAAGCGCAGGCCGCACTGCCCAAAGTGCTCGAAGGGCTCTGGCTCAATATCCGCGTCACCCTCGTGTGCGCGGCGCTCATCGCGCTCCTCGGACTCGGGCTCGCGCTGGTTCGGACGATGCGCGGCCCGGTGTTCTTCCCGCTGCGGATTCTCGCCATCGTCTATGTAGACCTCTTCCGAGGGCTGCCCGTGCTCTTAGTGATCTTCCTGCTGGGATTCGGCGCGCCTGCGCTGCGGCTGAAAGGACTGCCCAAAGAGGCGGTTTTCTGGGGCGCGGCGGCGTTGGTGCTCACCTACTCGGCCTACGTGGCAGAAGTGTTGCGGGCCGGGATCGAATCCGTTCCCCGGACCCAACGCCTCGCCGCCCGCGCCCTCGGCCTGCGCGCTGGCGCGACAATGCGGTTCGTGGTCTTGCCGCAGGCGGTGCGCGCGGTTTCTCCTGCTTTGCTCAACGACCTGGTGAGCCTGCAGAAAGACTCTGGGCTCATTGCCGTTCTCGGCGTGGTGGACGCGATCCGCGCGGCGCAGATCCAAACCGCGACCGACTTCAACTTCACCCCGTACGTCGTCGCAGGGGCGCTGTTCGTGACCCTCACCATCCCCCTCGCGAGGTTGACCGACTGGCACGCCGAACGCGCCCTGAGCCAGGGGGCGGGACGATGACACCGGTCCTGCGGGCCAGCGGGGTCCGAAAACAGTATGCGAAGGCTGGGCGCCCTGTGCTCGACGGCCTCGACCTCGATCTCGCCGAGGGCGAGTGCGTCGCGCTGATCGGCGGCTCCGGCTCCGGCAAGTCGACATTGCTGCGCTGCCTCGCGCTCTTGGAGAGGGTGGACGACGGAACAATCCTGTTCGAAGGCCAAGACGTGTGCGATCCGAGAGCCGACGCCGCCGCAGTCCGCGCCCGGATGGGCGTGGTGTTCCAGGCCTACAACCTGTTCCCGCATTGCAGCGTGCTCGACAATTTGACGCTCGCGCCGATCCGGGTGCAGAAAAAGTCCAAAAGCAACGCGCGGGAGCAGGCGCTCGCGATGCTGGCGCGGGTCGGCCTCGCCGACAAAGCCCGCGCGAAGCCCGGTGAGCTCTCGGGCGGGCAACAACAGCGCGTCGCGATTGCCCGGGCCCTCGTGACAAACCCCCGGCTGCTGCTGCTCGACGAGGTCACCGCCGCGCTCGACCCGGAGCTCACGGGAGAGGTGCTCGATCTGTTGCGCCAGATCCGGGCTGACGGGACCACCATGCTCCTCGCAACCCACGAGCTGGGCTTCGCCCGTGAAGCCGCTGACCAGGTCTGCTTCTTGGCTGAGGGCAAAGTCCTCGAACGGGGGAGCCCGTCGGAGCTGTTCGACAACCCGAAGAGCGACCGGCTCAGGTCCTTCCTGAACAGGTCGCGCCGCCCGTGATCGCTGCGGGGCGCGCCTGGCTCGGGCCGGATCTGAGCAAGCGGGCTCGTGCGGGGCGAATTCGGCCGCGGCCGGCCGGAGCGCAAGCACGACCGCGCAGGAGTGTTCGAAGTCCCTTGATTCCAATCGAGAGGATCCGCGCAAGCAGGCGTTTTACCTGAAATAGCTGATCAGGGGCTGACGCTCGCACAGATGCCGGGGCGTGGAATCGCTATACAGGAAACGTGCCAGCCCAGCCGCGTTCCGTCTTCGTCGTCGCGTTCATGCTGCTCGCCTCGGCGTTCCCGCTCGCGGGATGCGCGATCCCGACGGCGGCAGTGCGGGACGGTTCGGGCAACGCGGTCATCCGCTATCAAGGCTGGCCCGGAACGGTCCTGTGGCAGGAGCTCGCCGAGGATCTCGGCTATTTCAACAAAGTCAAGCTCACATGGGTGGGCTCGACCACCTCTGGCCCGCAGGACGTGCAGTCCGTCGCCACTGACCAAGTCGATGTCGGGCAGGCCTTCGACGGCGCAGTCGTCAAGCTGGTCGCGGCCAAGGCGAAAGTCGAAAGCGTCATCACCTACTACGGGGCTGACGAGGTTTCGCCGAATATCGGGTACGCCGTCCTCGCGGACAGCCCGATCCACAGCGCGCAGGACTTCCTCGGCAAAACGATCGCCCTCAACACGATGGGCGCGCACGCCGAGATGGTGCTCCGCGAATACCTCTCCCGCCAGGGCGTCACCGAGCAGCAGGCCAGCAGAGTCACCGAGATCGTGATGCCGCCGGTCAACATGGAGAAGGCTCTGCGCAACCACCAGGCGGACGTGGTGGCCATCGACAGGGGCTGGCTGCTGGCGGCGCAACAACGCGGCGGGATCCGCGCCGTTTTCACCGATCAGTCCCTCTTCGGCCCGTTCGGCTTCGGCACCCAGGTGTTCCGCAAGGGCTACATCCAGGCGAACCCGGACGTGCTCAAGGACTACGTGCAGGGCGTGTCCCGAGCGCTCGTGTGGGCGCAGTCCCGCTCCGCCGAGGAGGTCCGGGCCAAGTTCCTCGACATCATGCGCCGCCGACACCGCGCGGAGTCCACCGAGGCGGTCAAGTACTACCTGTCCTCCACGGTCCCCGCCAAGGGCGGCGTGATCCGGGCGCAAGAGTTCCAGGTGTGGATCGACCGGCTGGTCGCGAACGGCACACTCGCCCCGGGGCAGGTGCAGGCAGAAGACATGTTCACCAATCAGTTCAACCCCTACACGGCTGAGGCCGGGCAAGGAGCGAAAGTATGACGAAACTCGTGCTCGACAAGGTGGCCAAACGGCACGACGGCTTCTTGGCCCTCGACGAGCTCTCCTTCGAAGTGGCCGCGGGCGAGTTCTTCGTGCTTGTCGGTCCGTCCGGTTGCGGCAAGTCGACGCTCTTAGACCTTCTGTCCGGCCTTCTTGCGCCCACTTCGGGAGCCCTGTCGCTCAACGGCGAGGCGATCACCGGGCCCGGTCTCGACCGAGGGGTCACCTTCCAGCAGTACGCCCTCCTGCCGTGGCGAACCGCCAGAGGCAATGTGGAGCTCGGGTTGGAGGCGAAAAAGCTGCCGCGCAGACAGCGTCGCGATCTCGCGTTGCAAGCCCTGCGGACGGTCGGCCTCGCCGACTCCGCGGACCGCTACCCCGGACAGCTCTCCGGGGGGATGCGCCAGCGCGTCGCGATCGCCCGAAGCCTCGCGCTCGACCCAGAAGTGCTCCTCATGGACGAGCCGTTCGGCGCGCTCGACGCGCAGACCAGGGAGGGGCTGCAGGACCAACTCCTCACGATCCAGCGGACCAGCGGCAAAACCATCGTCTTCATCACCCACGACATCGAGGAGGCCGTGTATTTGGGCAACCGTGTCGCCGTCCTCACGCCGAGGCCGGGGCGGATCAAACAGATCTTCGACATCCGGCTGCCGCAGCGCGACCGGGAAGCCTCGGGCGGCGGGGAGGCGGTGCGCTCCTCCGCCGAATTCGTCCGCCACAGGCACGAAATCTGGTTGGCGCTGCGCGAAGGCCAGGAGCCTTCCCAAGAGCGCGAGGCCCGAGTTGCCTGACTCAGCCGTCCTCGACCCGACTGAGAGGGCGGCGCCCGTCTCGCTCCTGCCCGCGGCCGCCGCAGAGGCAGCAGGCACTGCGGGGCCGCGAAGACGAGCCCGGGTCTCCCGCGCCGCCCTGGCCAAGGCATTCCGCCAATCGGCCGGTGTGGCCGCGCTCTTTGCGATGTGGGAGCTCGCCCCTCGGATCGGGCTCGTGGACTCGGTTTTCCTCCCGCCGCTCTCCGAGGTTCTCAAGGCGGGTGGGGCGCTCCTCGGCAACGGCCAGCTTGTGGAGCATCTGCAGGCGAGTCTGCTCCGGGCTGGCGCCGGATTCGTGCTCGCGGTGCTCGCCGGTGTGCCCCTCGGCCTCGCCATCGCGTGGTTCCCCCGGGTCGCGGACTCGGCGAACCCGGTGCTGGAACTCTTCCGCAACACCGCGCCGCTGGCTCTGCTTCCGGTGTTCGTCCTTGTCCTTGGCATCGGCGAGACCTCAAAGATCACGCTGCTCTTCTATTCGGGGATCTTCCCGGTCGTGCTCAACACCATCGCCGGAGCCCGTTCGGCAGATCCGCTCCTCGTCAAGGCGGCCCGATCGCTCGGCTTTGGGCATATGCAGACCTTCGTCAAGGTCGTGCTGCCCGGAGCCGTCCCCGCCGTCTTCACCGGTGTCCGCCAAGCGGCGGCTTCCTGTGTTTTGGTGCTGGTCGCCGCCGAGATGATCGGAGCCCGAGCCGGTCTGGGCTATCTCATCACAGCGGCCCAGTCGAGTTTCGCCATCCCCGACATGTATGTCGGCATTCTGACGATCGCCCTCGTCGGCCTCACGCTGAACGCTGTTCTTGTTGCCCTCGAACGACGCGCCTCCCGATGGCGCGAGCAAGGCTGAGCAAGCCCTCGCCTGTCTCAACCGCATTCGCAGAAGGAGATCTCGCCCTATGACCGCCACCATCACGAGCCGAAAGCCAGCGGAGCAGTGGACCATCCGCAAGCTCACCGCGGACATCGGAGCCGAGGTCTCCGGCGTCGTCCTCAGCGGGGACCTCGGACCGGAGACTGTCGCCGTGCTCCGCCAAACCGTTCTCGACCACAAAGTCGTCGTCTTCCGAGGCCAACACAGCCTGGACGACGAGGGCCAGCGAGCCTTCGCCCGGCTCTTGGGCCCGCTCACCCTCGGACATCCGACGCTGGCCTCGCGCGTGGACGGCGCGGTGCTGGAGGTCAACTCCGAGCACGGCCGCTCGGACAGCTGGCACACCGACGTGACCTTCGTCGACCGCCCGCCCGCGTTCTCCGTGCTGCGCCCGGTCGCGCTCCCCGAGTACGGCGGCACCACGGCCTGGGCGAACACCACGGCTGCCTACAACCGCCTTCCCGAGCCGTTGCGCCTGTTGGCCGAGTCGCTGCGCGCCGTGCACACCAACCGTTACGACTACGCCCGAACCCATGAGCGCGACGCGGCCGAGGGCCACGACGACGGCAAGGGCCGCGTCCAATACGAGGAGTTCCGCTCCACCCAGTACGAGACCGAGCACCCCGTGGTGCGCGCGCATCCTGAAACAGGGGAGCGCACACTCCTGCTCGGCCAGTTCGTCAGTCACATCCTCGACCTCAAGCCCGCTGAGTCCGACGCGGTCTACCGAATCTTCCAGGACCGGATCACCAAGCTGGAGAACACCCTGCGTTGGCATTGGAGCCTTGGCGACGTGGCGGTCTGGGACAATCGCGCCACCCAGCATTACGGGGTGTCCGACTACGACAGCCAGTTCCGCAAGCTGCACCGGGTGACGGTCGCGGGCGATGTGCCCATGGGAGCGGACGGACGGCCCAGCCGCGCGCTGATCGGCGACGCCGCCGCGTACCAAGCTTTCGCGGGGTAGCCGGCTTCTGCGGTTTGGACCAGTCCGTCTCGGGCAGGCGCCTCATCACGCCCAGACGCTCGCGGCGGTCTCCGCCTTTCCTTTCGCCTCTGAGACAGCGCCACGACACAGCTGGGAGGCGATCTGCGCCCATTCCGGGGCAAGCTGGGCTGTGTCGGTGCGAGACGCAGGAACTGCGGCAGATCAGGCCGCCCGGGCTTAACGCTTCTCGCGCGAAGCGTGCAGCATCTCGTGGCGCTCGACGACCTTGACCCGCTCGCGTCCGTGCGGTTCGCCGAGACTGCGCTCGTGCGCGTCGAGACGGTGCCAACCGTCCCAGGACGTGGTCTCGTGGCCCTTGTCGGCGAAGTGCTGGTCGACAGCTTCCAGGTCCGGGCGCTCAGGGGTCCAGAGCTTGCCCTCGGCGAAGTCCTCGAGCAGGCAGGCCACCGTCTCGCTCGCGTCGCCCTTGGTGTGGCCGATGAGGCCGATCGGGCCGCGCTTGACCCATCCGGTGGTGAAGACTCCCTGGATGTGCTGCTTGTTCTCGTCCAGGACCCGTCCCGCCTCGTTGGTGATGACTCCGGCCTCCTCGTCGAAAGGCAGGCCCGGCAAGGGGTCGGAGTAGTACCCGACGGCGCGGTAGACGGCCTGCACTGGCCAATCCTTGAACTGGCCGGTGCCTTTGACGTTGCCGTCCCCGGTGAGCGCGGTCCGCTCGGTGCGCAGGCCGACGACTTTGCCGTTTTCGCCGAGGATTTCGACGGGGGCCTCGAAGAAGTGCAAGAAGAGTTTGTGCGGGCGGTCGCCAGGGTCGCGGATCGCCCAGTCTTGGATGATGGTCGCCACCATGTCGGTGATCTTCGACTCCCGGCGGGCCTTCTCGGAACCCTCGTCGTACTCGATGTCTTCGGGGTCCACGATGACTTCGATGGTCGTGCAGTGGTCGAGTTCGCGCAGTTCCAGCGGGGTGAACTTCGCCTGAGCCGGTCCGCGTCGGCCAAAAACGTGCACCTCGACCGCCTGGTTCTGCTGCAGGCCCTCGTACACGTTCGGCGGGATCTCGGTCGGCAGCAGGTCCTCGGCCGTCTTGGCGAGGACACGGGCCACGTCCAGCGCGACGTTCCCCACGCCGAGCACCGCGACTTTCTGCGCGGTCAGCGGCCACGTCCTCGGGAAGTCGGGGTTCCCGTCGTACCAGCCGACGAAATCTGCGGCGCCGTAGCTGCCGTCGAGACCGACGCCAGGAATGTCAAGGCCCCGGTCTTTGACCGCGCCCGTGGAGAAAATAACCGCGTGGTAATGCTTGGCGAGGAAGTCGATGTCGATGTCCTTGCCGAACTCGACATGGCCGATCAGCCGGATCTGCGGCTTGTCGAGAACCTGGTGCAGGCTCTTGACGATGCCTTTGATCCTGGGGTGGTCCGGCGCGACACCGTAGCGGATGAGGCCGAAAGGGGCGGGCATCTTCTCGTAGAGGTCGATGGAGACCGCGACGCCCGACTTCATGAGCGCGTCGGAGGCGTAAATGCCGGCGGGGCCGGCTCCGACAACAGCGACACGCAACAAGGGCTCAGCTTCGGTCATCTCACACTTTCATTCGGTCCTAGGAGCAACAAGGCCAGGGCAGGCTAACATTCTACGCTGCTTGCGCCGCGCGCCAGCCATGGGCCAGTCGGCGGACTCCGTCGCACATGTCGGCTTCGCTCGACGCCGCAGCGTAGCTCACGCGCAGGAATCGCGCGGAAGGCTCGCTGGCGAAGTACGGTCCGCCAGCTGTCACGACAACGCCCTCGCGACGGGCTGCGGCCACCACGGAGGCCTCGTCCGGGGACCCCGCCGGCAGACGCAGCCACAGGTGGTACCCGCCCTTGGGCGCCAATGTCACCTCGAATTCAGGCAGATGCTCGGCGAGCGCGCAGATCATGGCTGCTTGGCGCCGCGCGAGTTCGGCGCCAAGCGAGCGCACATGCCGGGGCCACGCGGGGGAGCACACGAACTCCAACGTGGTCTCTTGCAGGAGCTTCGAGACGAAGAAATTGTCGATGACGTGTGCGGTGCGCAACCGCTCGAACGCAGCTCCGCGCGCCACCAGCGCGCCGACCCGCAAGTTGGGCGAGGTCGCTTTCGTCAATGAGTGGATATGGACCACCCGGCCATCCGCGTCGTCTTCGACCAGCGGAGCGGGGAGCGCCCCGCCGTGGCCGAGACGGCGCACGTAGTCGTCCTCCACCACGAAAGCTCCCGCTTCCCGCGCCGCTTCGAGCACGCCGAGGCGCCGATCGGCGCAAAGCGTCGCGCCAGTGGGGTTTTGGAACAGCGGTTGGCAGACGAACACGCCCGCGCCGGAGCTGGCGAACGCCTTCGCCAAAAGCTCCACCCGCACTCCGTCCGCGTCGACCGGGACCGGCACCGGACGCAGACCGGCCGCCCGGGCAGCGGCGAGAAGGCCCGGATAGGTCGGCGACTCCACAAGAACAGCCGCCCCCGGAGCCGCCAACGAGCGCAGCGTGCAGACGAGCGCGCTTTGGCCGCCGCCGCAGATGAGCACGTCCGAGGGGGAGAGCGCTGCGCCGATGTCTCGGGCGAACCACTCGCGCAGCAGGGCGATCCCCTCGACCGGGGGCCGGGTCCACGCGCCGGGCCTGCGGCCCGCCTTCGCCGCGGCCGAGGCGAGCGCGCGCTCCGGCTGCAGGCAGGGGTGCGGGTAGCCGCTCGCGAGATCGACCACTTCCGGGGGCTGCACGCTCAGGTAGGAGAGCAGGCTCGAGGCGGCGTGGCGGACTGTCGCGGTCGAAATTCCGGGCTCTGCGTTGAGCGACACCTCTTGCCAGGAGGCGTCCAGGGCTCGTGGCCGTTGCGGGCGGTCCTGCGCGCGGAACACTCCAGATCCGGGAACGGGTTCGACCAGCCCCTCGGCCGCGAGCGCCGCGACAGCCTTCGTGATCGTTCCGGCGCTCGCCCGATACCGCTTGACCAGTTCCCGGCTCGAAGGCAGTTTTGCACCACTCGGATAGCGCTGCGCGTCTTCGCGGAGGTCTTTGAGAATCTTTTCCAAACTGCTATTCTCAGACATGAGAATACATGATAGCGCTACTGAGGATTGTACGGTAACGGATACTGCGACGGCAGACGCCGCAGTGACGGACCGCTCGGGAAAAGGAACGCTGCTCGCGCTGCTCGCGGTGGTCTCGTTCTCTTTCAGCTTCCCTGGCACCGCCTGGGCGCTGGACGGATTCGGCCCCTGGACCAGCACCGGGCTGCGCGGAGCGCTGGCGGGGATGCTCGCCGCGGTCAGCCTCGCAGCAGTCCGCGCCCCGTTGCCGCGCCGAGCGGACTGGCCGGGCCTGTGCGTCGTCGTCCTTGGCTGTGTTCTGGGTTTCCCCCTTCTGACCAGCCTCGCGCTCAACACGTCGTCGACGTCGCACTCCGCCGTCGTGATCGGGGTTCTGCCGCTCGCGACTGCTGTGTTCAGCAGGAGTCGCACCGGGCGGAGCCAGCCTCGGGCGTTCTGGCTCGCTTCGCTCGCGGGGGCTGTTCTGATCATTGGGTTCGCGCTGAGCCAAAACCACGGACTGCCGACAACCGGCGACCTGTTCCTGGTCGCGGCTGTGCTGGTGTGCGGCGCTGGTTACGCCGAAGGCGGACGGCTGTCCGCGCACATGCCTGGTTGGCGGGTGATCGGATGGGCGCTGGTGGCGAGCCTGCCGTGCATGCTCCTCGTCTCGGTTTTCGCGCTCGCCCGCGAGCCGTCGCAGCCGAGCGCGAAAGCCGTCGCGGGACTCGCCTACATCACGCTGATCTCGCAATTCGGCGGCTTTGTGCTCTGGTATCGAGGGATGGCTTTGGCGGGTGTGGCTCGCGCGAGCCAGCTCCAGCTCGCCCAGCCGCTCATGACATTGCTCTGGTCCGCGGCGCTGCTCGGGGAGCGCGTGGCGCCGGTGGCGCCGGTGGTCGCGACGCTCGTGCTCGCCTGCATCGCGGTGACCCAGCGCGTCGGCAGACGCTCCGCGGGCGCATCCGCCGCGCGGGGCCGCACCATGCCGTTGGAAAATGTGCGAGGCTAGCCGGATGAGCTACGCAGGCGACATCACCCCGCAGCAAGCATGGGAGATCCTCGAATCCGATCCGGCCGCCGTGCTGGTCGACGTCCGCACGGCGGCGGAGTGGCATTTCGTGGGCGTGCCCGATGTCTCACGCCTGGGCAAAACAGCCGTCCTCGCCCAGTGGACGACGTTCCCGAACGGCGCGGCGAACCCGAACTTCCTCGACGAGGTGCGCGAAGCGGGGGTGCGCGGCGACGGCCCGGTGATTTTCCTGTGCCGCTCCGGCCAGCGCTCCGCCGCAGCGGCAGAAGCAGCGACCGCCGCCGGCCTCGGCCCGGCCTACAACATCATCGACGGCTTCGAAGGCGGGCTCGACGGCGAGCGACACCGGGGCTCGACTGGCTGGCGCGCGGCGGGGCTGCCCTGGCGGCAGTCGTAAGATAGCCGTGTGACTGAACAGGAACTTGGGAGCGGGCATCGCCGGAACCGGCCCCTGCCCGACGGCGTGAGCCTTGAGACTGTCGCTGTGCGCGGCGGTTTGCGCCGCTCGCAATGGGAAGAGACGTCCGAGTCCATCTACCTCAGCTCCGGCTATGTGTACGACTCGCCGGAAATGGCCGAATCGGCCTTCGCCGGTGATGTCAGCCGCTTCACGTACACCCGCTTCGGAAATCCTTCGGTCGCGACATTCGAGGAGCGGCTCGCCCTGCTCGAGGGCGCTGAGGCCGCCTTCGCGACAGCCACGGGAATGGCAGCGGTGTTCACCAGTCTCGCCTCGCTCCTCAAAGCGGGCGACCGGCTCGTGGCCGCGCGCAGCCTTTTCGGCTCCTGCTTCGTCATTTGCAACGAGATCCTCCCCAGATTCGGGATCACGACCGTGTTCGTGGACGGCGAGGACCTCGACCAATGGGAGAAAGCGCTCTCGGAGCCGACCCAGGCGGTCTTCTTCGAAACCCCGGCCAACCCGATGCAGACCCTGGTGGACATCGCGAAAGTGTCCGAGCTCGCCCACGCAGCAGGGGCCGCGGTCGTTTTCGACAACGGCTTCACCGGCCCGCTCTCGCAGCGCGGCATCCCGCTCGGCGTGGACGTCGTGGTCTATTCGGCCACCAAGATCATCGACGGCCAAGGCCGGGCGATGGGCGGGGCGATCCTCGGGACGAAGGAATTCATCGACGGCCCGGCGAAGTTCACGATGCGCCACACCGGGCCGAGCCTCTCCCCGTTCAACGCCTGGGTGCTGGCCAAAGGCATTGAGACTTTGAGCCTGCGATCGAAGGCCCAGGCCGCCTCAGCGCTCGCCATCGCGGAATGGCTGGATCAGCAGCCGGAGATCGAATGGGTCCGCTACCCGCTGCTGGAGTCGCATCCGCAGTACGAGCTCGCCAGGTCGCAGATGTCCAGCGGCGGCAACTGCATCACCTTCGCCCTCAAAGCCGACGACGCGAAGGCCCAGGCGTTCGACTTCCTCAACCGCCTGCGCATCGTGGACATCTCGAACAACTTCGGCGATGTCAAGTCGCTCATCACGCATCCCGCGACGAGCACGCACCGGGCGATGGGGCCGGAAGGCCGCGCGGCGATCGGCTTGAACGACGCGGTGGTGCGGTTGTCCGTCGGCCTCGAATCCACGGACGATCTGCTTGCCGACCTCGAACAGGCGCTGATTCGAGAACTCTGACCGGCAGGCTCGCGCACGGCGGGGCGTCCGCGCGATCCTGTGCGCGATCAAGATGAACCCGCGGCGTGCGAGGAATGAAATCTCCATGAACCCTCGCTGGACAGGGCGCAGTATTGGCGGTTCCGGTTCCTTTGCTGGTCGTATGGGCTTTACTATGCATGTGTGGCTTTGCACCAATTGCTGCGCCCTGTGCGGCTGCGCCGGAAAGCGGACGGTTCGTCCGCCGCTGGCGACGGCAGCGGCGCGGGCGCTGAGCCCAGCGCCGCGCAGGAGTCCTCCGCAGGTCTCCTCGCTGCTGTTCTTGCCGCATCGCCCGGCGGCGTCGTCGTGGTCGGCGCGGACGCGTCCGTCCTAGTCGCCAACCCGCGCGCGCAAGAGCTCGGCGTCGTGCAAGGGGGCAAGCTGACCGATCCCCTGGCCAAAGCCGCCGCAGAAGCCATCGACCGCCACGCCGAGCAGTCCCGCCACGACAGCAGCGGCCATCCGTTCGAGCTGGTGGGGAAGGACCTTCGCTTTCCGGCAGCGCGAGGCTCCCGGCCCGAGATCGTCGTCAAAGCCAAGATCGTGGGCACTTCGGTCGCCGGGGAGCCGTGCGCGATCCTCTTCGTCGAAGACGTCACGGAAGCCATCCGCATGGAGACGGCGCGGCGGGATTTCGTCGCGAACGTCAGCCACGAGCTCAAAACTCCGGTCGGCGGCCTCTCGCTCCTCGCCGAGGCGCTCCTTGAGTCTCTCGACGACGCTGAAGCAGTTCGGCATTTCGGCGAACGAATGCACGCGGAAGCCAACCGGATGGCCATGATGGTCACTGAGCTCATCGCGCTTTCCCGGCTCCAAGGCGCGGAGAAGCTCCCGCACGTCGAGCTGGTGAAAGTGGACGAAGTCGTCCAGGAGGCAGTGGACCGGCTGCGATTGACGGCGGAGGCGGCTTCCATCGTGATCGCGCTGGACGCGCCGAGCGGGCTCGAAGTCATGGGCGACCGCGCGCTTTTGGTCACCGCGTTGTCGAATCTGCTCGCCAATGCGGTGGCCTATTCGCCGAGCGGCACCTCGGTTTCGGTGTCCAGGCGCCTCGACGGGGGCATGGCGCAGTTGGCGGTCACCGACCGGGGCATCGGCATCGCCCCGGAACACCAAGAGCGCGTGTTCGAACGCTTCTTCCGGGTCGACAAAGCCCGCTCGCGCGCCACCGGGGGGACCGGTTTGGGCCTGGCCATCGTGAAACATGTGATGGCCAACCACGGCGGATCGGTGCGCTTGTGGAGCAAACCCGGCACTGGCTCCACCTTCACGCTGGAGCTGCCCGCCCACCTGCGCCCGGCCAAGGCCGAGACCCCGGCGCACGGCCCCGATCTTTCCGCACGCACTTCGTCCGCCCAGCCACCACGTAAGGAGCCGATATGACCCGAGTGCTGATCGTCGAGGACGAAGAGTCCCTCGCCGACCCGCTTGCCTTCCTCTTGCGCAAGGAGGGATTCGAGACCGTCATCGCGGGCGACGGCCCCGCCGCGCTCACGGAATTCGACCGGTCCGGAGCCGACATCGTCCTCCTGGACCTCATGCTCCCCGGCATGGGCGGCAATGACGTCTGCAAGCAGCTCCGGGCGCGCTCCTCGGTGCCGGTGATTATGGTGACCGCCCGCGACAGCGAGATCGACAAAGTGGTCGGGCTGGAGCTCGGCGCGGACGACTACGTCACCAAGCCTTATTCGGCGCGCGAGCTCACGGCGCGCATCCGCGCCGTGCTCCGACGGGGCCAGGAGGCCGACTCGGAGACGAGCGCCGAAGGCGTGCTCGAAGCCGGGCCGATCAAACTCGACGTGGACCGCCACCTGGTGTCCGTGCACAGCAAGCACGTCACCTTGCCCCTCAAGGAGTTCGACTTGCTGGAGTACCTCATGCGCAACCGGGGCCGCGTGCTCACCCGCGGCCAGCTCATCGACCGGGTATGGGGGGCTGATTATGTCGGCGACACCAAGACGCTCGATGTGCATGTGAAGCGTCTGCGCTCGAAGATCGAGGACGACCCCGCCAAGCCGGACCGGCTTGTGACGGTGCGGGGCCTGGGCTACAAGTTGGAGGCCTAGTGTGCCGCACGATCCATCTTCCGCGCGGCTCGGCGGCCTGAACAAGAACCCGACGCACATCCGTCTCGGCGTGCTCGACGTCGGCAGCAACACGGTGCACCTGCTCATCGTGGACGCGCACCGGGGCGGGCGGCCCACGCCGATGAGCTCCAACAAGTCGGTCCTGCGCCTCGCCGAGCAGATGGACTCGCGCCATTCGCTCACCGAGAAGGGGCAGCGCCAGCTCGTCGACGCGGTCAGCCGCTCTGCCGATCTCGCGAAAGAGGCGGGGTGCGCGGAACTTATGGCGTTCGTCACTTCGGCTATTCGCGAGGCCAAAAACGCCGACCAGGTCCTCAAACGCGTCTGGGAGGAGACCGGAGTCCAACTCACGGTGCTCTCGGGCGCCGACGAGGGCAGGCTGACCTTCCTCGCGATGCGGCGCTGGCATGGATGGGGCGCGGGGCGCATCCTCGGCCTCGACATCGGCGGCGGATCGTTGGAACTCGCGCTCGGCGGGGACGAGGAGCCAGAAGTCGTGCAGTCGCTCCCGCTGGGGGCGGGGCGGGTGACTCGCCACTGGGCCGCAGGCGACCCCCCGACCGCGTCGCAGGTGTCGCGTTTGCGGGAATGGTTGGAGGCGCAGCTCGCCCCGGCCGCCCGCATGTTCGCGCAATACGACCCCGCGGACCTCGCGGTCGCGAGTTCGAAGACGTTCCGCTCGCTCGCCAGGCTCACTGGCGCGGCCCCCTCGTCGGCGGGCCCGTTGGTTCGCCGGTCGCTCAGCTTGCAGGCGTTGCGGCAGCTGACCGCGTTCATCTCGCGGATGAGCTCCTCGGACCTCGCGACGCTCGACGGCGTGAGCGCGGACCGGGCGCACCAGCTCATCGCCGGCGCGCTGATCGCCGAGGCCGCGATGCGGACTTTCGGCGTGCAGTCGCTGGAAATCTGTCCGTGGGCGTTGCGGGAAGGCGTGATCTTGCGCCGCCTCGACGCGGAGGTCCATCCCGTCTTCCTGCCAGCTCCAGACGCTGCTCCCTTGGTCTCAAAGTGACCCGGAGCGGCCGTTGATTCCTGGTTCCCAGCCACTGGCGGTATTCTGTGCGCAACGTTGACGCGTGAGCGATGAGGCGGGTGTGACCCCGTGTGGGCGCAGAGCCGAGTAGAGTGAGCAGGACATGGAAGATCAGGATCAACCAAGCGTTTCGGTGAAAGACCTCTTGGCCCGCATGGGCAAAGAGGAGTCCGACCTTGCTCTGGGTGGCCGTTCGCGCCGTCGGCGCTCTGGGGCGAACAGCGTTTCTGTCGGTGATCTCACCGGCGACATTCCCGTCGTCCGCGATGGCGCTCCGCGCACGCACCGCGCCGATCAAGCCAACCGGAAATGGTCCGGGTGGTCAAAACGCGAAGACCCTGACGCCCATTTGGACGAACGCGACCGGGAATGGGACTTCCGCGTCCTCTCTGGAGAAATCGAGCGGGTCAGCGACGAGGGCCCGCGCGACCAAGCCGAGCCTGCTGAAGAACTCGACGGCGGCCCGTCGATCTATCGGGAAGAGTCTTTCTTCCAGGAGCGCCCTGAGCCGCCGGCCGAGGAGCCTGTGTTCGAAGCCCCCGAGCCAGTCGAGCAGTTCTGGTATGACGAGGCGGCCCAACAAGAGCCCGGCTTTCTTCCCGAGGCCGAAATCAACGGACCGCAGGCCCCCTACGCGTCCAGACCGGCCGAAAAGGAGACCGAGCCCGCGGAGCTCGGGGATTCCGCGCACCACGACTGGTTCGCAGAGCCAGGAGCCCCCGGATCCCAGGTGAGCGCATGGGGGCAGGGGACCGGCGATGGAGCCGACTGGCCCGAAGCGACCGAGCCTGCCGAGCACGACGAGAAACCCCACAAGCGAGTCAGCGCTTTCAAAGCAGACCAGCTCGAGCGGGCGCGCGAGGTTTTTGAGAAACGCAAGAGCCACGGCGAGCCGGTCCATCGGAGCGGTTTCCTCGGCGCGGTGGACAAAGCCGCCGCCGCGCGACTCCCCGCCTGGGCCTCGATCGCACTGCAATTCGTCGTCGGCTTCCTCCTCGGCGCCGTGCTGTTCTGGGGGTTCCGCCAATTGTGGCGCTCGGACTCCACGATTTTCACCGCTGTGCTCGCGGTGGTCGTCATCGCTGTCCTGGTGCTGGGCGCGCGTTGGGTGCGGCGCAAGAACGACTGGGTGAGCATGGGACTCGCGGGGCTGGTCGGAGCCTGGGTGTGTTTCGGCCCGCTGGCCATCTCGCTCCTTGGAAGATGACGGACCGCACCAACCGCGCCATCCGAGTCGCGCTTTCGACGTCGTCGGTGTATCCGGAGAACACTCGGGCGGCTTTCCGCTACGCCGAAGAAGTCGGCTACGACGGGGTCGAGCTCATGGTGTGGATGGAGTCCACGAGCCAAGACATCCGCGCTATCGCTGGCCTCTCGCAGCAGCACAACCTTCCCGTTTTGTCTGTCCACGCGCCATGCCTGCTGCTCTCCCAAGCTGTGTGGGGCTCTGACCCCGTCGCCAAACTTGCCCGTTCGGTGCGCGCCGCAGAGGACCTCGGGGCGGACGTGGTCGTCGTGCACCCGCCGTTCCGATGGCAGCGGCGTTACAGCGCGGGTTTCTCCGACCAAGTCGCAGAGCTGTCCCAAGGCCAGGTGAAAGTCGCGGTGGAGAACATGTTCCCCATGCGCTTGGAGCGGCTGTGGGACACCTGGGCGGGCCGCAAACTGCAGGAGCGGCGCACCGTCCCCGACTCGGTCAGCGCCTTCGACCCGTCTCCGGACCCGACGGACGTCGGCTACGAGCATTACACCCTCGACCTCTCTCACGCCGCGACAGCGCAGGTGGACGCGCTCGCGCTCGCCGACCGCATGGGGGACCGGCTCCGGCATGTGCATCTCGGCGACGGCTCGGGCGCCCCTGTGGACGAGCACCTGCTCCCCGGCAGAGGCTCCCAACCGTGCGCCGAACTGTGCCGCAGGCTCGCCCACAGCGGATTCTCCGGGCATGTGGTGCTGGAAGTGAGCACGAAATCAGCCCAGAACCGCGAAGAGCGGCGGGCCATGCTCGCCGAATCCCTCGAGTTCGCCAGGGAGCATCTCGCGCGGCCGCGTTCCAGCAAGAAGTTCGTCGGCACGACATCCGAATCAGAAGACAAGGAGCAGCAATGACCACAGTGGCGATCATCGGTGGGGGAAAGTTGGGCGAGGCGTTGCTCTCTGGGCTCATCGCTGCAGGCCGCGAGCAGAACTCGTTGAGCGTTTCGGAGGCGGACGCGGCCAGGGCTCGCGCGCTCGGCGAGCGCTTCGGCGTCCGCGCAGGTTCGATCCCCGAGGTCGCCGGGCGGGCCGAGGTCATCGTCATCGCCGTGAAACCGGCGGACGTGGACTCGGTGCTGCGAGAGCTCGTCGTCCCGCTGCGCGACTCCGCGGTCGACCATCTCGTCGTTTCCTTCGCCGCCGGAGTGCCGATCTCGCACTACGAGGCCGGTCTGCCCGCAGGCACGCCCGTGGTGCGGCTGATGTCGAACACCCCGATCAGGGCGCGTCAGGCGATGACGGCGGCGGCTCCTGGGCGCCTCGCCCGCGAAGAGCATCTGGCGCTCGTCTCGGAGCTGCTCGAACCGCTCGGCGAGTTGGCCGTCGTGCCGGAAAGCCACCTGAACGCGGTCACCGCGGTCGCGGGCTCCGGGCCCGCGTATGTGTACCTCCTCGCCGAGGCGATGATTGACGCGGCGGTCTCCGTCGGCCTCGGCCACGAGATGGCCGAGACGATGGTCCGGCAGACAATTCTCGGGGCCGCCGCGTTGTTGAGCGAGGACCGCGCTGTTCCCCATGACTTGAGAGCAGAAGTGACCTCCCCAGGCGGCACCACAGCCGCAGCAGTGGTGGAGTTGGAGCGAAAAGGGCTTCGAGCTGCGGTGATCGACGCAGTGCATGCGGCGGCGGCGCGGAGCGCGGAACTCGGCAGGCCGAAGAACCCAGCGCCGTGAGGGGCCTCGACTAGTCAGACGCCTATGTTACGGTTAAGCTTCTGTGAGCAGAAACGTGACACGTGGGCACGCCGACCGTTGGCAGGCCGACGCGAACATGAGACAAGCTTGAGACCGAGGATGGAGCCATGGCAGCGAGAAAGCCCTCACAAGGCGGCGAGGGCGGCGAGCACACGCTCGTCGCGACTCCTGGGCTCATCGGCGGCGAGAGCCGGTTTTTGACCGTCGCCGAAGTCGCCGGGCTGATGCGGGTGTCCAAGATGACGGTCTACCGCCTCGTGCACAGCGGAGAACTGCCCGCCGTGCGGGTCGGACGCTCGTTCCGCGTGCATTCCAAAGCCGTGCACGATTATCTGGAAACATCCTATTACTCGGCGGGGTGATTTCCATTGGCGCGAAGAGCGCCTTGTGGGGCTCCGGGCCGATTTGGGCTCACACGCGCGAGCGCGTATGCTGAATCGCTGGCTGTAAACCTTGGCGCCGATGGCGAGCGCCCCTGGAAAACATTCGAGAAAGGCTCCTGTATGGGCTCAGTTATCAAGAAGCGGCGCAAGCGGATGTCGAAGAAGAAGTACCGCAAGCGGCTGAAGGCGACCAGGGTCCAGCGCAGAAAATTGGGCAAATAGACGTTGGCAAGAAGACAGGCCCCGTCCGGCGAACTCGCCGGACGGGGCCTGTCTTGATTCCACGGGGCCTGCCGTGTTCGACTCCTTCAGTCGCGCTCAATCCGAAGGGCCGCGCTCCATGCCCGCAAGAGCGCGGCGAGCAGACGGTCGCGGTGGGTCATCACCGCGGTGGCGGAACCGGCCAGCACACCGATCGCCAGCGCCGAGGGCACGCCGATCCGGGCGGCTTTGCGGGCGGTGCGGTAGTCGCGGATCTCCCAGCCTCGGATGCGGGCGATCTCCCGCAGTTCGGGGTCCGGGTTGATCGCGACGGCCGTGCCGACGAGCGAAAGCATGGGCACGTCGTTGTGGCTGTCCGAATAGGCCGTGCACCGTTTCAGGTTCAGCCCTTCCCTTGCCGCGAGCGCGCGGACGGCGTGCGCCTTGCCGAGTCCGTGGAGCAGGTCTCCGACCAGCCGGCCCGTGAAGAGGCCGTCTTTGCTCTCCGCGACCGTTCCCAACGCCCCCGTCAGGCCGAGGCGCTCGGCGATCGTCTGCGCCAGCTCCACCGGGGTCGCGGTGACCAACCACACTTGCTGCCCGGCGTCAAGGTGCATTTGGGCGAGCGCCCTGGTGCCCGGCCAAATCTTGCCCGAGATCACCTCGTCGTAGATCTCCGCCCCGAGACGGCGCAGTTCCGCCGTGGAGCGGCCTTCGATGAACGAGAGAGCCCGGCTCTTGCCCCGTTTGACGTCCTCGGAGCTCTCTTTGCCGGTGAGGCGGAATTTCAACTGCATGAAAGCGAAACCGACGATGTCGCGGGTGCTCAGGTAGTCCTTGGCGACCAGGCCGCGCGCGAAGTGGATGATCGAGGCGCCCTGCACAAGCGTGTTGTCCACGTCGAAGAACGCCGCGGCAGTGAGGTCGGGTTGGACCTCTTCCTGGTCTTGCGCGCTTTCCACGCCCAGTTCAAGGCCTTCGAGAGCCTCCGCGGCACGCTCCTCGTCCTCGACCTGCTGGGCGAGCAAGACCTCGTGCGCGACTTCCGCCGCGGCTTCGCCTGCGAGGCTGTGTCGGTCTTGGCGCACGGGCGCACCTCCTTCTCTGGTTCTAGCCTACTTGTGCCGCGACGCGAACCCGCAGAGGCAGGCCGCACCCTCGGCTTCATAGGGTAGCCTTACCTAATTGGGCAGGTCACAGCCTAGAAAATCACACCCGGCGAATTGGAGAACTGGGACTGTTGGGATTACCGTAGAGGGACTGGCGGTCACAGACCTCCAGACTGCACTCACAAGGAGGCCGAATTGATCGCCGACGGCTGTTGCGCCGGGGAGGCAATATGAGCTTGCTCGTCCTTGGCGTGTCCCACCGGACCGCGCCGCTCGCGATGCTCGAAAAAGTCGTCGTCGCCGAATCGGACCAGCCCAAACTTCTCTCCCGAATAATCGGAGAGGGCAACGTCGCAGAGGCCCTGGTGCTTTCCACCTGCAACCGCGTCGAAGTCTGGGCGGTCGTCGAGGCTTTCCACGCAGGCGTCGCCCGGATCGGCGAAACGCTCGCCCGCCACACCGGCGTCGGCGAGCGCGAGCTCACCGAGCACTGCTACGTCCATTACGGCAAGGCCGCCGTCCAACACGTCTTCTCTGTCGCGGCCAGCCTTGACTCGATGGTGGTGGGGGAGCAGCAAATCCTCGGCCAGGTGCGAACCGCCTACGCCACCGCGACCGAGGCGGGGTCCGTGGGCGCGAGCCTGCACGGACTCGTCCAGCATGCGCTGAAAACCGGCAAAGCCGCCCAGAGCCAGACCGCTGTCGCCCAAGCGGGCCCTTCGATGGTCTCGCGCGCGCTCGACAAAGTCGCGACCCACCTCCCCGCTGGCTGGACCGGCGCGCGAGTGGGCGTCGTCGGCGCTGGGGCGATCGGCTCCCTGGTGGTCGCGGAACTGGTCAAGCGTGCTCCGGGGCTCGCCGAAGTCGTGACGCTCAGCAGGACCCAGTCCAGTTCCCTCCGGCTCGCGCAGACCGCCAGGGCCGGCGGGCTTGAAGCCCGGTCGGCCGCAATGGACGATTTGGTGGAGCTGCTGCCTTCCTTCGACGTTCTGTTCACCTGCGCGGGCGCGGTCGGGACCCTGTTGGTGGCCGAGGACTTCGCCGAAGTCTCCCGCCGATTCGTGGTGTGCGACCTCTCCGTCCCGCGCGATGTGGACCCCGCTGTCGCAGACCTGCCGAACGTGCGGGTGGTGGACACGCAATCGCTGTCCGAGGGCTTCGAGCAAGCCGTGGACCAAGCGGCCTTGGCGGACGTGGAGGCGCTTGTCGCCCGTGAGGTCGCGTCGTATTTGCAGGGCCAGCTCCAACAGTCCGTCGTGCCGACCGTGACCGCGTTGCGCCTGCGCGCCGACGAGGTCGTGGCCGAGGAGCTGCTGCGGTTGGAGTCCAAACTGCCCGACCTCGACCAGTCCCAACGCACCGAGATGGCCAAAACAGTCCGCCGTGTCGTGGACAAACTGCTGCACATGCCGACGACCCGGGTCAAGGAACTCGCGGGCGACGGCGAAGGCGGCAAGTACGCCGAAGCCTTGCGCGAGCTTTTCGGGCTCGCGCCCGGTTCCGTGACTGCTGTCATGGGCGCACCGGAAGGGCTTCGGGGGCAAACCCGTTGATCCGGGTCGGAACCCGAGGGAGTCTGCTCGCAACCACCCAAGCTGCGACGGTGCGCGACGCGATCCGCAGCCTCGGCGAGTCCGCCGAACTTGTGATTGTCGCCACAGTTGGCGACAAAAGCTCCGGTCCGATCACCGAAATCGGCGTCGGCGTGTTCACTTCCGCGCTGCGCGACGCCCTCATTGCCGGTGAGATCGACATCGCCGTGCATTCCCTCAAAGACCTCCCCACAGCGCAAGACCCAAGGTTTTCCCTGGTCGCAGTGCCGGAGCGCGCAGATCCGTCCGACGTTCTCGTCAGCCGTTCCGGTTTGCCGCTCGCAGAGCTGCCCCCTGGCTCGACTGTGGGCACCGGAGCGCCGCGCCGCGCCGCCCAACTGCGCCTCGCACGAGCGGACTTGGAAATTCAGCCGATACGAGGCAATCTAGATACCAGAATGCGTAAGGTTGCCACAGCAGAGTGCGACGCCATCGTGGTGGCGCGAGCGGGCCTTTTGCGACTCGGTCGAGAGCAGGAGGCGACTGAAGTCTTGCATCCGGCCGTCATGTTGCCGGCGCCAGGACAAGGCGCCCTCGCCGTTGAGTGCCGCTCCGACGCCCCCGCGTCCCTCACAGAGACCCTCGCGAAACTCGACCACGAGCATAGCCGAGCTGCTTCAGCGGCAGAACGGGCGGTGCTCGCCGAACTTTCCGCGGGCTGCTCCGGGCCGGTGGGAGCGCTCGCGCGGATGACTGGGCAGACCCTGCGCGTCGAAGCGTCGGTGATCGCGATCGACGGATCGCGATCAGTGCGCGCACACGCAGAAACCTCGGTGCTGGGCACGGAGCTGTTGAGTCAAGAGCAGCACGCGGTCGCCTTGGGCCGCCGCGTGGCCGAGTCGTTGCGTTCCATGGGAGCCATGGAACTCATTGGAGACGTATAGGGCCGCACAGGCCCGTTGTGACTGGAGAAAGCGTGATGGACAAGAAGAAAACCGCGGGACGGGTCGTCTTCGTCGGCGCAGGGCCGGGCGACCCCGGCCTGCTGGCGTGGCGCGCTCGCGAGACCTTGATCGCAGCCTCCGTGGTCTTCGCGGACCCAGGCGTCCCACGGGAGATCCTGTCGCTGATCGGCACCCGGAGCTCGGTGGACGAGGAAGGCCAGACCCTCTCGAAACCGGACCCGCTTGTGACCGTGCTGCCTGAGGAGATCGACTCCTCGGATGTGGTGAAGATGCTGCTGAACGAAGCGAAGAACGGCAACGACGTCGTCCGCCTGGTGGCTGGCGACCCAGGTTCGAGCGAGGAAGTGGTCGGGGAGCTCCTCGCGATCTCCCGCTCGCAAGCGCCGATGGACGTCATCCCCGGCGTCTCCGCGACGGCGGCTGCCCCGCTCTACGCGGGCATTCCGCTCGGATCGATCCACACGGAGGCCGACTTGCGCGGTGACGTGGACTGGAGCGCGCTCGCAAGCGCGCCCGGCTCGCTCGTGCTGAGCCTCACCGCCAAGCAGCTGGCCCCCACGGGCGCCGCGCTGATCGACCAAGGGCTGCCGCCGAACACCCCGGTCGCCATCACCTCCGCGGGCACCACGCGCACCCAGAAAACCCTTGAGTCCACGCTCTCCGGCCTGTCGCAGATGGGAGCCGAGCTGCCAGCCCCGCTCGTGCTGACCGTCGGCAGGGTCGTCGGTCAGCGCTCGAAGCTCAACTGGTGGGAGAGCAGGGCGCTGTTCAGTTGGTCGGTGCTGGTGCCGCGCACCAAAGACCAAGCTGGCGAGATGTGCGAGCGGCTGGTCTCGCACGGCGCGATCCCGGTCGAAGTGCCGACCATCGCGGTGGAGCCAGCCCGCAGCCCCGCGCAGATGGAGCGCGCGGTGAAAGGCTTGGTCGACGGCCGCTACCAATGGGTGGTGTTCACCTCCACGAACGCGGTGCGGGCGGTCTGGGAGAAGTTCAACGAGTTCGGCCTCGACGCCCGTGCGTTCTCGGGCGTGAAAATCGCCTGCGTCGGACCAGCGACCGCGAAGCGTGTCCGCGAGTTCGGCATCGAACCGGAGCTTGTGCCGGAAGGGGAGCAGTCCTCCCTCGGCCTCCTGGACGAATTCCCGCCCTATGACGAAATTTTCGACCCGGTCAACCGGGTGCTGCTGCCCCGCGCCGACATCGCCACAGAGACCTTGACGGCAGGATTGCGCGACGGCGGCTGGGAGGTCGACGACGTGACCGCGTACCGCACGGTGCGGGCTGCGCCGCCGCCGGCGGAGATCCGCGAGATGATTAAGACCGGCGGCTTCGACGCAGTGTGCTTCACCTCGTCCTCGACAGTTCGCAACCTCGTCGGCATCGCGGGCAAGCCCCATGCCCGCACGATCATCGCGTGCATCGGCCCGAAGACAGTGGAAACGGCGCAAGAGTTCGGCCTGCGGGTGGACGTGCAGCCCGAAGTCGCCTCGGCTCCCGCTCTGGTGGACGCGCTCGCGGAGCACGCTGCGAGGTTGCGCGCGGAAGGCGCTTTGCCGCCGCCCCGCAAGCGCTCCAGGCGCAGCAGCTCCAGATGATCCGCCCTCGGCGCTCACGGGCCACCCCTGCTCTGCGCCGGCTCGCCGCGCAGACCCGGGTGAGCCCGGCGCAGCTGATCCTGCCGATGTTCGTCGCCGATGGCATCGCCGAGCCCAAGCCCATCGCCTCGATGCCCGGCGTTGTGCAGCACACCAGAGACAGCTTGCGCAAAGCCGCAGAGGAAGCAGTGCGGGCTGGTGTCGGCGGCCTCATGCTCTTCGGCGTGCCGACAGCTGAGCACAAAGACAGCACAGGGTCGGCGGGCGTGGACCCAGACGGGATTTTGAACCGCGCCCTCGCCGATCTGCGCGACGACCTTGGCGACGCGACGGTGCTCATGGCGGACACCTGCCTTGACGAGTTCACCGATCATGGCCATTGCGGCGTGCTCGGAGCCGACGGCGCAGGCCGAACTGTGGTCGACAACGACGCGACCCTCGCCCAATACACGGCGATGGCCCTGGCCCAGGCCGCCGCAGGAGCGCACGTCGTCGCGCCCAGCGGCATGATGGACGGCCAAGTCGGCGCGATCCGGGCTGCCCTGGACAGCGCTGGCAGAGACGACGTGCTGATCCTCGCCTACGCCGTGAAATACGCCTCAGCGTTCTACGGGCCGTTCCGTGAGGCGGTCGGCAGCTCCCTGGGCGTCTCTGGAGAAGGCGGGGGCGACCGTCGCACCTACCAGCTCGACACGGCCAACCGTCGCGAAGGGCTGCGAGAAGCGCGGCTCGACGCCGAAGAAGGCGCGGATTTCCTCATGGTCAAGCCTGCGATGAGCTACTTGGACATAGTGCGCGAAGTCGCCGACTTGTCGCCGGTGCCCGTGTTCGCCTATCAGATCTCGGGCGAATACTCGATGATTGTCGCCGCCGCCGAACGAGGATGGATCGACCGTGACGCGGCGGCTTTGGAATCGGTCACGAGCATTGTCCGAGCTGGCGCGGACAGCGTCCTCACGTATTTCGCCGTCGAACTCGCCCCTCGCCTCGGATGAAAGCAGCTGTTCTCGGGAGCCCGATCGGGCACTCGCTGTCACCGGTGCTGCATATGGCCGCCTATCGGGCGCTCGGGCTCGAGGATTGGACCTATGAGCGGATCGAGTGCGCCGCCGACCAGCTGCCAGAACTCGTCAGCGGGCTTTCCCCGGCGTGGGCGGGGCTGTCCGTCACCGCGCCGAACAAACTCGCCGCGCTCGCGTTCGCCGACACCCGCACCGAGCTCGCCGAGGCTGTCGGTTCGGCGAACACGCTTGTGCGCCAGGGGGGCGGCTGGCACGCGGACTGCACCGACGTGGACGGCGCCGTCGGCGCGTTGGGGGAGCTGGACATCGATCCGAGCGGCAAACCTGCCGTGGTGGTCGGTTCTGGCGGGACCAGTTTGCCTGTTGTCGCCGCGCTCGCCCGGCGCGGCATCCGTGAGGCTGTGGTGGTCTCACGCGACGAGAAACGCGCGTATCCGGCCCTCAGGCTCGCCAAAGCCTTTGGGCTCAGACCGCGCTGGATGGATCTGAACAGCCCGTACCTCGCGAAAGTCGCGGCCATCGCCGAAGTTGTGGTGAACACGGTGCCCGCCGACGCTCTCGCGCCGTGGGCGCCCTCGTTGGCGCAGGCTTCGGCCGTGTTCGATGTGATCTACGACCCTTGGCCGACCACGCTCGCCCGACTTGCCGCGCAGGGCGGATCGCGAGTCGTCGGCGGCGATTCGATGCTCTTGCACCAAGCCTTCCGGCAAGTCGAGTGGTTCACCGGGCAACCGGCTCCCCAGGAGGCGATGCGCAGCGCTCTCTCGGCGGCGCTCGGCGCGCGGGCTCGCCGGGCCTAAGAGGTCGGCGCGGGCAGGGGGCCGTTGGCAGGCTCGGCCGGCGGGAAGACCTTGGTCTGTTTGCCATCGAGGATGAAGCCGTGGTCCACCTGGTAACAGGCGGTCATGGCTCCGTCCACGCCGCACGTCACACCGCGCCACGAGATCTTCGTCTTGTCCGGCAGCATGTTCGGTTCGTCTTCGAACTCTGGCGCGGGCTGGTTGTCCACGACGTTCCCCCGGACGTGGTTGGCCCCAGCGGGGGCTCCGTGCAGCGGGCCCCAGCACTCGTAGCTGTACGCGTCGACGTTGAGGAAGCAGCTCAGACCGCTCGGAGTCCGGAACTGCAAATGCAGGCCGCTGGCCGTGTCCCCGCCTGCGAGATACTCGCTCCAGGTCACCGGTTCGAAATTGTCGATATTCGGGAAGTCCGGCGGAGCGGCCTGCGCTGCGGGGGCGGCGAGAGCTGCGGCGGCGAGAACGGCACAAGGAAGGGGGAGTATCAGGCGCACGAAGTCAGCATAACCGGTGCGGTCCGCGGAACTCCGGAGCGCTCACTCGTCTGATTCGAGGCGCAGGCTGATCGAGTTGATGCAGTAGCGCTGATCGGTCGGGGTGTCGTAGCCCTCGCCCGCGAAAACATGGCCGAGGTGGCTGCCGCAATTTCCGCACAGCACCTCCGTGCGAGCCCTGCCGAGGCTGCGGTCCTCGCGCTCAATGACAGCGTCTCCGGCGAGCGGGGTGAAAAAAGAAGGCCAGCCGCAATGCGAGTCGAACTTCGCCTCGCTGCGGAAAAGCTCCGCCCCGCAGGCCCGGCAGGAATACACGCCGACCGTGGTCGTGTCTGTGTACTCGCCGACGAAGGGGCGCTCGGTGCCTGCCTCGCGGAGCACCTGGTACTCGCTCGGAGAAAGGCGCTCGCGCCACTGCTCCTCGCTGAGAGCTTCCGCCTCAGCTTTCGAGAGCTTGGGGCTTTGCGACGAGGTCGGCATCTGAGTCATGCGTCAATGGTAATAGCTCTTCATCGTCTTCGGGCCGCTTCGCGATCCAGAGCGCCGCGAAAACGCCGACGATGAGGACCGTCCAGCCGAAGGTGAACTTCAGGTACTCGGCGTCCCGGCCTTTGGGGTACAAGAAGATCAGCAGATCCCTCGGCGGATTCTCATGGTGCAGCGGCTGATTGAATTCCCAGAAATCCAAAGACATGCACCCGTAGAGGCCCAGCCACGGGGCCCAGGCGCGCATCGGCGATCGCGGGCGCACCACGCACAGCGCCATCGGCACGAGGAAGAGGGAGTAGTAGCCCTGGCCCAGCGAGCCGATCAGGAAGGTGGCCACGAGCGTCAGGCCCGCCGTCATGGCGGCCCACAGCTGCAAATCCGTCCGCCGGAACCGCTGGTGCAGCCACCACAGGCTGATCAGGACAAGCGCGCCCAGAACCACGCGGACAACCGACAGGAGCCACGGAGCGACCCCGTAATAGGCGCCGACGCCTTGGATCGCGCTGTTGTAGTAATCCCTCGGCTTGCTGATGTACGGCACGACGTCGCTGTAGTACTTGTCCGCGTCCACCGAGCACAGCTGGCCGATGACCAGCAGCACCGCTGGCAGGGCGAGCGCCACGACGAAAGTCTTCCACCAGCGGAGCAACAGCGGGATGAGCAGCAGGGGGGCGAGGATCGGCTTCACCGCGAACGTCAGGCCGAGAACGGACCCGGCGAGCCACGGGCGGTTGTGCTTCACGCAGAGCAAGAAACCGGCCTCCGCGAGGAAGATGAAGCCGTTCACGTTGGTGAACGTCAGGGTGTTCGTGGCCGATTCGGTGAGGAAGACGGCGGCGAGCAAGGCAGGCGTCGCGAAGGAGCGCAACGGCAGTTCGAAGAATTTGAGCAGCAGCACGCAGGCCGCGATGATCGCCGCCGAGGTCGCGGCGATGAAGATGAGCCGCGCGGTGATCGGGTCGAAGTGCGTGATCGGGCAGAGCAGCAGCGTGCCGCTCGGCGCGTACAGGTAATGCGGCTCGACCTGGCCGAGGTTCTGCGTGTAGACCGGGCGGTGGTTCAAGAAAGCGAGCCCAGCCTGGTAGACGGGGGTGAAGTCGTCGGTGATGTGCTCGTTGACGGCAAGGATTATCGTGCGGTGCAGCACAGACATCACAGCGATGGGCCAGAGCGCGGCGTTGAGCGCTTTCGCGCCCGAGGAGTTCAGCCATTGCGGCGAGGGAAGCCGGTGGAGAGAGGACACCTGCGAACCATACTCACACGGGGACGGCGCGGGCAACAAGCTAGGCCGGGCAGTAGAGCTCGGCGGCCTCAGGCCTGCCGGAGTTCAGGTATTTTTCCGCTGTGTCCTGCGCGCACCGGGAGCGCAGCAGCGGCGAGTAGCCCAAGCCCTCCCACCCGACGAGTCCCAATGCGCCGTTCGCGAGGCCGACGAGGGCTTTGATCGGCCCCGGATCGGAAGACCCGACAATGGGGTTGCTCTTGGTGAACAGCGCGAGGACAGGGGCCGCGAAGCTCTTCGGCCCGTCCAATGTCTGCCCGCTCGGCCAGCCGGAGCAGGCCAACAAGGATTTCGCGACCACGTCGCCGACCAAAGGGTACTTGTCTTTGGCGCTCCAAGCTTGGGCGAGCTCCTTGGCGCGCTCCGGCGTCGGCTCCTCGCGCTGGTCGTTGCACCCAGCCAGGAACTGGCCGTCGGTGAACCGCTCCGACATCATCTCGCCGAACCGCGAGCCCAGCCCGTCCGGGTCGCTCAACGTGTCGGCCAACGAGGTGACCGCGGCGGGCTGACCGGCGGGGTCCAGGGCCAGGACCGTGGCGATGTACTCGACCAGAAAGCTCTTGGACACGCTGCCGAGCTGGCCCGAGCCCGCCCGGCTGAGAAGCTCCTGGAGCTTCGCGTCCGGGTCCGGTCCGAGCGCGCAGCCCAGCGCTTTGCATTCGGCGGTGAAAGCGCGCAGAGCGGATTCAAGGCCGGCGGCGCGTTGCTCGCCGACAACTTCTGCCTCCGAGCCGTACGGCTGCGGGGAGTCCAACACGAGGCGGGCGATCTGGTCCGGGTGGTCGTGAGCGTAGGCGAGCGCCACAGAGGCCCCGTTCCCGACGCCGACCAGCGCGAGGCGGGCGACCTGCCAGGCGGCGCGCAGCGCCTCGATGTCCTCCTCCGAATGCCGGAGATCGAAGAACCCCGGCTCCGCCGAGAGATACTGCGGGCAGTCGCCGATGTATTGCCGCGCCTTTTCCGCGAGAGAGCCGAACACGTCCGCGCCCGCGGTTTGGAACTGCATCTGGTCGACTATGGCGCGGCGCTCGTCAGCGCCGAGGGGGCCGCAATTGGCCGCCGGGGTGCTGTCCAGGCCGCGCCGGTCGACCGCGACGAGCGGATGCTCGGTGAGGGGGGAAGAAGCCGACGACGCGGCGAACGCCGCGAGATAGCGCGTGGACGCCACATCGGCGCCCGTGGTCAGCACGACCGGAGCCGCGTCCGGCTTTGTGACAGGGGTGCGCAGCCGGGCCAGCGACAGCGCGATGCTCGCGCCCCGGCGTTCCTGAGACGGCACGGTCAACGAGGCGCATTCGAGGACGACGCCGCGCGGCGGGGCCGGGAGATTGTCGGCCCCATCGAGCTGGCGGGCGCACTCACGCCACTTCAGATCGGTTTTCGGCGAATCGAACATCGGGATTCGCGGGCCGTTCTGGCCCTTCTGGTCCTGCGGCTTCTGCTGGTTGTACACCGGGAGTTTCGGCCCGCCGAGCGGACCTGTTCCGCATCCGGCGCAGACGCAGACCAGCGTCAAGGCGGCCAGCGCCGTCACGAGTCGTTGCCACATGACAATCCACCTTACCTGGGCGAGCCGTTGTGAACTCGACCTCATACCTGCGGGCTCGGTTCGAAATGAGGAGCCTAGCAGCGCTACTGTGCATACCGTGGTGTTGCATCTGACTGATCTGCGGCCCGTGGTCGCCCCGGACGAGCTTGTTGCCAGCCTCGTCCCGCCGCCGACCTTCTCCGATGTCAGCTTCGCGAGCTACCGGCCCAACCCAGACGAGCCGAGCCAGGCTGCGGCGGTCGCCGCGGCGGAAGCCTTCGTCACCCAGGCCATGTACGTGCGCGGCAGCAAAGCGGGCCTGCTGCGCAAACCGCGACGAGGCATCGGGCTCTACCTCGACGGCGGGTTCGGCGTCGGCAAGACGCACCTTCTCGCTTCGAGCTACCACGCGGCCAAGACACCGAAGCTGTTCGCCAGCTTCGTGGAGATCACGAACTTGGTCGGAGCGCTCGGCATGGCCGACACCGTGGAGCGGCTGGCCAAGCACAGCCTGGTGTGCATCGACGAATTCGAGCTCGACGACCCGGGGGACACCATGCTCCTCTCCCGGCTGTTGAGCGAACTTTTCGACCGCTCCGTTTCGGTCGCCGCCACCTCGAACACCCTGCCCGGCCAACTCGGCGAAGGACGTTTCGCCGCGAATGACTTCCTCCGCGAGATCCGCCGGATCGCGGACGGCTTCCAAGTGGTCCGTGTCGACGGCCCCGATTACCGGCACCGGGACCTGCCCGCGCCGCCGGCGCCGCTCTCGCCGCAAGAACTCCAACTCAGGATCTCCCGAACGCACGGGGCCAGCCTGGACGAGTTCGACGATTTGGCCAAACACCTGGCGACGCTGCACCCTTCGTGCTACCGGGAACTCGTGAACGGGGTGTCCGCGGTCGGGGTCTCAGGGATGCGGCCAGCGCAGGACCAAGCGGTGGCGTTGCGCTTCGTCGCCTTCATCGACCGGCTCTACGACGCGGGAACCCCGGTCCTCGTCGCGGGCGAACCCGCGGACAAGATCTTCACCGAGGAGATGCTCGCCGGGGGGTACCGCAAGAAATACTTGCGCGCGATCTCCAGGATCACGGCGCTCGCGCGGGCGGGGGAGTCGGTGGGGCTGAGCCCGACCTCGGTCCTCTAGCGACGCCGCGGCCCTGGCGGGGAGCCCACCGCGTCGCTGATCCCGACGCCGCGCTTGTTGGTCCGTCGGAGTCTCGACGCGACGTCACGGCCCTGGCGGGGAGCCCACCGCGTCGCTGATCCCGACGCCGCGCTTGTTGGTCCGTCGGAGTCTCAGCGCGACGTCACGGCCCTGGCGGGGAGCCCACCGCGTCGCTGATCCCGACGAACTCGGCGTAATCCTCTGTGATCTTAGGGCTGCCCCAGACGACCTGGGCCAGGGCGCGCAGCATCGGGCCGAGCGTTGCCGCCACATCGGCTTCGTCCGGGCCGTGCCCGCCCTCCCAGAGGCACAGCTCCGCGCCGAGCCCTTCCGGGCTGCCCTGCGCCAGAACGCTCTCGCCGCTCGCGCCCAAGGGGTACGCGTCAGGGGAGAAATAGCGGTACACCGTGGCCGGGTCCGGAGTCCGACGGCCGATCACGTAGTACAGCTGGCGGGAGGTCGAGTTGAGAAGCTGGTGCCCGGCGGCGGCCTCCTCCTGCGCGGAGAGGCCTGCGCCCGACCAATGGTCGATGCTGATGTCCGGGGCGACCGGCACAGTTGAGTCGAGAATGAGCGCGCTGTTCCAGATCCGCATGGATTTGCCCGCCGCCTTCACCAGCTCGTCCATCTCGTTGATGAAGCCATGGAAGAGATCCACGGGGTCCGCTCCCGCCCCGTACCGGGCCACAGCGGCCTGGGTCAGTTCGGGATGCTGCGCGAACTGCTCAGGAGACATCCACTCGTCGGCTCCGAGGAACCAGACTTTCGCCGGGAACAGCGGCAAATACTCTCGGATGACGCGCGCGGCCAGCTCCCATGCCTCGGGCTTGGCCAGATTGAGCACAGTGAGGCCCCATTCGCCCTTAACACCGAGTTCAGAGTGTCGTGCGAGCAGGGCGCTGGCGTGGCCGGGCAGGTCGAACTCCGGGATGACCGTGATATGGCGGCGCCCGGCGTAGGCGACGAGGTCCGCGATTTCGGCCTTGCTGTAGTGCTGGGGGGCCACTGCTTCGGGCTCGGCGTCGCTCTGCACCCGGAACGCCTGGGAATCGGACAGATGCAAGTGCAGCGTGTTGTACTTGAGGTACGAGAGCTCTCTGACGCGCTCGCGCAGCCAGTCGACGGTGTAGAACTTTCGCGCGACGTCCACCATGAACGCGCGCTCGGGCCAGTTCGGCCAGTCGCGCGCGGTCCCGCCAGGAAGGGCAGGCGACTGGCGCAGCCATTGGACAGCGGTGCGCGTGCCGAGGAAGGCCCCGGCATCGTCCGTCGCGGAGACGACCAGGGTCCGCGCGACAGAAATCTCGTAGCCTTCAGCCCCGAACTGCGGGCCAGGGCCGAGTCGGCGCAGCTCGATGTCCCCGTCAACGGCTCCGTCCGCCGCGACGGCGAATCTGCGCCCGAGAACGGCTCCGAGGTCTTCGGCGAACACTTCGGCGGTCTCGCGAAAGGCCTCCGGGGCGACGATCCTCGCCGCCGCGCCGAGGTGGAACGCTCCGCCGCTTGGGGCCCAACGCTGCACGGAGGGGATGATGGGCGGCAACACCGCGCCGTCCGCCGAGGCAAGGCTCGCGGAAGCGTCCGACGGGGCCGCGCGGGAGGGGGCTTCGGGGCGGGCGCTCTGCTGCGCGCACGAGCAGCACAGCGCCGCAGCGACGATCAAAGCTGCGGCGCGTCGTGGCGGACGGAACCGAAACACCTGCGACACGTTGGCATATCATGCCAGATCCCGACCGCGCTGGACGGATGCGGCGGGCTCCGTCCTGGCGCGCTCCGCACAAGACGTTCTCGAACGTCATCGTTGCAGCATGCCCACAGCCCCGCAGGCCGAGAGACGCGGACACCGCCGAGAGAGCAGAGAACGGAGCGCGGACAATACGGCCCCGGTGAGCGCGCACGACGAGAAGAGGGGAGGATGCTCGCATGGCTTTGTTGACTCTGGACGAAGTTCGGTTAGCGGCGGAGTTGCTCGCCCCGGTCGTGCATCGCACGCCGGTGGTGGCTTCTCGCGCCCTCACCGAGCGGTGCGGCACGCCGGTGTGGCTCAAGTGCGAGAATCTTCAGCGCACCGGTTCGTTCAAACCGCGCGGCGCCTACGCGAGGATCGCGCGGCTCTCGCCCGAGGAGCGAAAGCGCGGGGTGGTCGCGGCGAGCGCTGGCAACCACGCGCAGGGCGTGGCGTGGGCGGCCAGTGAGATGGGCGTCGCGTCGACGGTGTTCATGCCTGGGGGCGCGTCGCTTCCGAAAGTGGCCGCGACCAAGGCATATGGCGCCCAAGTCCGTTTGATCGGGGCCTCGGTGGACGAGGCGCTCGGGCACGCTCGGCGCTTCGCCGAGGAGACCGGCGCGGTGCTGATCCATCCCTTCGACCACCCCGATGTGATCCTGGGCCAAGCAACATGCGGTTTGGAGGTCGCCGAACAGCTGCCCGCGACGAGGACGCTGGTCGTGCCGCTCGGCGGGGGAGGCCTGCTCGCGGGGATGGCGCTCGCCGTGAAAACGCTCCAGCCCGACATGCGCGTCATCGGCGTCCAGGCAGAAGGAGCCGCCGCGTGGCCCGAGTCGCTTCGGGCTGGCGCGCCCGTGGCGTTGTCCTCCATGTCCACCATTGCCGACGGCATCGCGATCGGCCTGCCGGGATCGGCGCCGTTCGAGCACGTCGCAGCGCTCGTCGACGACGTGGTCACGGTGAGCGAAGAAGCGCTGTCCCGCGCGGTGCTGTTGTGCTTGGAGCGGCTCAAGCTTGTTGTGGAGCCCGCCGGAGCGGCCGCGGTCGCCGCGTTGATGAGCATTCCCGGGCCGGAGCTGGGATTGGCTGGCGAGGTGTGCGGCGTGCTGACCGGCGGCAACGTGGACCCTCTTTTGCTCACCAGAGTGATCGCCCATGGCTTGCGCGCGGCGGGCCGCTATCTCACTGTCCAAGTGCGGGTGCGCGACCAGCCGGGCGGATTGGCCGAAGTGCTCGCCGTGTTCCAGCGGGTCGGGGCGAGCGTGGTGGACGTGACGCACTCGCGCATCGCAGAAGGCTTGAGCTTTGGCGACGTGCAGATCAGCGCCACTGTGGAAACCCGTGGCAGTGAGCATCAGAATGCAGTGCTCGCCGCTATTGCGGAGGCCGGGCTCGTGGTGGGATGAGCAGGCGCGGTTTCTCGCGGCGGGCGCTCTGGCGGCGGCCGGACTGGCCCTTGTCCCGCCTGCCGAGGCCTGCGGAGACGAGCCCGCCGGAGTCTGCCAGCCCGCAGAGGGGCAGACCCTTTCGCGCGGTTCGCAGGTCACCGTGAACGGCTGGGAGGTCGAAGCGGAAGAGACGAGGTGACGTTCACGAAGAAAGGCACGGGCGTTTTCGTCAGTGTCCAGGACGCGCGCGCCCTTTAGGCCGTGTTCTCCAAATCCAGCAGGACCCGCTTGGCCTCCGCGCCGCCCCGGTACCCCCCTGCGGCCCCGTCCGAGCGAATGATCCGGTGGCACGGGACGACAAGGGGGATCGGATTCGTCGCGCAGGCCGAACCGACCGCGCGCACGGCCCGAGGACTGCCTGCCAGCTGCGCGAGCGTCGCGTACGTGGCAGTGGTCCCATAGGGGACTCCAGCGGCGAGGTGTTCGAGGACCGTGCGCCGGAAGCCTCTGGACAACTGCCAGTCCAACGCGAGGTCAAAGCAGCGCAACCGCCCCGAGAAATACGAGTCGAGTTGCCAGGCGAAGGCGTCGAGCCGACCAGGGGCCTGCAGGACGCGCGGGCTGATCTGATCGGCGAGACTCTGCAGGACGCCGTCGTGGCCTTCCCGAGCGAAAGCCACCCGGACCAGCCCCAAAGGCGTCGCCGCGGCCAGCAACGGCCCGAGCGGGGAGTCCACGACCCGGTAAGCGACGTCGAGCAGCCCTTGGTCCGCAGCAGCGGACGCGAGGCGGGCGCGGACACGGTCGAGATCGGCGCTCTCGACGGGGCACAGGTCGGTCGGGTCGATCTGTTTCATCGTCTTTCCTGCTGTTCTGATCTGGAAGGATGTTTCAGGTACACGCGGCGCAGGGCGGCCACGCCATCGGAGGCTGCTCGCCGCACTGCGGCCGCGGTGCTGCCCGTGATGTCGGCCACCTGCTGGTACGGCAATCCGGCGAAATAGTGGTAGGCCACCGCTTGGCGTTGCTTCGCGGTGAGGGATCCGAGCGCGTCGTCCAGATCGAGGTCCCGTCCGTCAGCCCGCTCGCGGGCGGGCTGTTCGGGCAGATCCGCCAGAGGGGCGGCCCTGCGGGCGGCTGCACGCAGAACGTCGATCGCTTTGCGGTGCGCGATCGTCACCAGCCATGCCTCGACGTTGGCGCCGACGGACAGATCCGGATAGGACTTCATCGCGGCAAGGAACGTCTCCGACCACACATCGTCCGCGTCAACGGGGCCCGCCACCGCGCGGGCGACGCGCAGCACAGTCGCGCCGTGCTGGGCGACCACGGTCTCGAACGGCTCCTTGGTCACCACAGCATGGCTTCGGCCGGGAGGAGCGCGCCCTCGTGTTCGAGCAGCGCGCGCTTGCGGTCCAGCCCGCCCGCGTACCCGGTGAGGCCGCCTGTCGAGCCGAGCACCCGGTGGCAGGGGATGATGATCGAGACCGGGTTGTGCCCGACGAATCCGCCGATGGCCCGAGGGCTGATCCCGCCGCCGATTTCCTTCGCGAGCGCCCCGTAGGTCGTGGTCTGGCCGAAAGGGACCTGTGCGAGCCTGCGCCACACCCGTTGCGCGAGCTGCGAGCCGCGCGGACGCAGTTCGAGGTCGAACTCCCGGCGGCTGCCCGCGAAGTACTCGCGCAACTGCGCGATGGCCTCGTTGAAGCTGTCGTCGCGAGCGGGGTCCGTCCTCGCGCCGAATGAAGACTCGTCAGGCCGGGTCCAATGTCCGGGGAAAAAGATCCCGGTGAGGCCCTCCTCGTCCCGGACGAGGGTCAACGGGCCGATAGCCAGCGTCCCGAGAAAGAATTCGACGACAACGTGCCGGGCGGCGCTCGTGGTGGTGGACATCATGCTCTCCTCTCGCTCTTCTCATGAAGACGCGCGGGCGGGAAGTTTTGTGAGGCCGGGGGCGACGATTTCTGGCGCTCGGCAGGGGAGGGGCGCCACGCTCTCACTGTATCCCGAGGCCAGCGCGATCCCGAAGCCCGCCCGCGCGGGCAAGGTGGGGCCCCGCCCGCGCCAGCCAGCCGCCACAAGCCCGCCCGGTCGGCCGGACGAGTTGCCCGAGTTCGGGGCTGGCGCGCGGTAGCCTGCCTTGATGCGAAGCCACCAGTACGGCGACATTCTCGCCCCCCGCCCCCGTCGGCAGCCCGCGCCGGAAGTCGTCGCGGAGATCGACATGGTCGTCGAGGACCGCGTCTCGGATTTCTGCGGCGCGGTCGTCGCCGTGGACACCGACCGCAAAGGCTACGTGACCTTGGAGGACGCGCGCGGAAACCGGCGTCTTTTCGAGATGCGCCCCGGGGCGTTCCTGTTGGAGGGCAAACCTGTGACGCTCATCCGCCCGCGGCTCGCCTCCGCAGACGCGCCCCTGCGCACCGCGTCCGGGTCCACAGCAGTCCCCGCGATGCCCGCGAAGGTTGCCCGAGCGAGCCGGATCTGGGTCGAAGGCGTCCACGACGCCCAGCTCGTGGAGCAAATCTGGGGTGACGACCTGCGCGTCGAAGGGGTGGTGGTGGAGCCGTTGCACGGAGTGGACGAACTCGCTGACCGGATCGCCGAGTTCTCGCCCGAGCCGGGGCGGCGCGTCGGCGTCCTCGTCGACCATTTGGTCCCCGGGAGCAAGGAGTCGCGGATCGTCGCCCAAGTGGCGCATCCGCACGTCCTCGTCACCGGCCATCCGTATGTGGACGTGTGGGAAGCGGTAAAGCCCGCGGCCATCGGCATCCCCAAATGGCCGAACGTGCCGCGCGGAGTCCCCTGGAAAGAAGGCGTCTGCCGCGCGCTCGGCGTGAAGGACACCGCTGCGATGTGGGCCAGGGTGCGCAAAGGCGCGAAGGACTACACGATGATCGAACAGCCGCTCTTGCGGGCCGTTGAGGAGCTGATCGACTTCGTCACGGCATGAGCCCAGAGCGCGGGGGAGGCCCTGCGGGCTCCTCAGCTCGTCGGCGCGACGGCTCGGGCGGCGAGGGCCGCGTAGGTTCCGAGGAACCCGCAAGCTGGCAGCGCCTTCTGCCACGGGTGGCCCGCTCGTTCGAAGACGGCTTTGTGCTCAACATCACAGCTGAGTCGTCTTCGTCGCACTACACTGAGCGCTATGGCAACGACCGCAGACCGCATCATCTCCGCGTTGAAGACGACCGGCGTGCGCCGGGTCTACGGATTGCCGGGGGACAGCCTCAACGGGTTCACTGACGCAATCCGCCGCAGCGAGGGCATCACCTGGGAACACGTCCGCCACGAGGAGACAGCCGCTTTCGCAGCAGCTGCCGAAGCGGCGCTGACCGGTCAATTGGCGGTCTGCGCGGGCAGCTGCGGGCCGGGCAACCTGCATTTGATCAACGGGCTCTTCGACGCGCAGCGCAGCGGGGTCCCGGTGTTGGCCATCGCGGCGCACATCCCGCTCGCCGAGGTCGGCTCCGGCTATTTCCAAGAAACCCGCCCGCAGGAGCTGTTCCGGGAGTGCAGCGTGTACACCGAGCTGGTCACCGGGGCGCAGACAGCGCCGCGCATCGTGGAGATGGCGATGCGCGCGGCCGTCGAAGAGCGCGGCGTCGCGGTGGTCGTCATTCCGGGGGAGGTCTTCTTGAGCCGCGCGGGCGAGGACGGCTGGCTCAGCAAACCCGTCGTGGCCACCCGCTCGGTGGCGCGCCCGGACGACGAGTCCCTGCGCCAGGCGGCCGAGATCATCAACGGGTCCCACAAGATCACCATCCTCGGCGGCGCCGGGACGGCGGGCGCGCACGACGAGCTGGTCGGACTCGCCGCCGCACTGCAAGCGCCTATCGTGCACGCGTTGCGCGGCAAGGAGCACATCGAGTACGACAACCCGTACGACGTGGGCATGACCGGGCTTTTGGGGTTCGCTTCGGGCTACAAGGCGATCCGGGAGGCCGATGTGCTGCTCATGCTGGGCACCGACTTCCCGTACCAGCAGTTCTACCCGGAGAACGCGAAAATCATCCAGGTCGACATCCGGGGCCGCCAACTGGGGCGGCGGGTCCCCATCGACCTCGGGCTGGTCGGCACAGTCAAAGACACCATCGCGGCGCTGGCGCCGCTGCTGCGCCGCAACGACAATTCCCAGCACCTCGACCGCGCGGTCAAGCACTACCGCAAGACCCGCGCGTCTCTCGACTCCCTGGCGGTCAACGACCACGACAAGACCCCCATCCGCCCGGAATACGTCGCGGGGCTCGTGGACCGGCTCGCCTCGGACGACGCCGTGTTCACGGTGGACGTCGGCTCACCGGTGGTCTGGGCTTCGCGCTATTTGACGATGAACGGCAAGCGACGGCTGGTCGGATCGTTCACCCACGGCACGATGGCCTGCGCGTTGCCGCACGCGATCGGCGCGCAAACAGTCGACCGCCGCCGCCAAGTGGTCGCCCTCGCCGGCGACGGGGGTTTGACGATGCTCTTCGGGGATCTCATCACGCTGACGCAGAACAACCTTCCCGTCAAGGTCGTCGTGTTCAACAACTCGTCGCTCAACTTTGTGGAATTGGAGATGAAGGCCGCCGGGATCGTCAATTTCGGCACCGAGCTGCACAATCCGGATTTCGCGGCGGTCGCCCGCGCGCTCGGCATTCCCGGTTTCCGGGTCGAGCAGCCCAAAGACCTTCAGGCCGCGCTCACGGAAGCGTTCGCCCACGACGGCCCGGCGCTCGTCGATGTGGTGACCGCGCGCCAAGAGCTGTCGATTCCGCCTGTTATCACGGCCGAGCAGGCAAAGGGCTTCACCCTGTACGCGATACGCACGATCCTCGCCGGGCGGGCGGATGAACTCCTCGACTTGGTCTCGACCAACGTCGCCCGCCGGATTTTGGACTAACCCCCACCGCGCAAATTCCCCGAGCGCCGCGGCGTCCCCGCCGCGGCCGGTTATCGGCTCGGCTCCATCGCGGCGGCGCCGAGATCCGCCCGGAGCCGCTTGTAGCCGTGCAGATTGTTCATCTTCGTCGGCTCAGGCGGGGCGATGAGGCGAAGACCGGGGAAACGCTCGAACAGCATGCGCAGCGCAACGGCCCCCTCAGCCCGGGCCAGCGCGCCGCCGACACAGGCGTGGACGCCCGACCCGAACGCGAGGTGCTCGCGCGCGTTGCGCCGAGTGACGTCGAACCGATCAGGGTCGGGGAAAACACTCGGGTCCCGATTGGCCCCGCCGAGGAGCAGAACGACAACGTGGCCGGGCCGCAAACGCCGCCCGGCGATGTCGACCTCCTCACGGGCGACCCGCGCGGTCATCTGCACGGGGCTCTCAAAACGCAGAATCTCCTCGACCGCTCCCGGCCACGCACTGGGGTCATCGCGCAGCAGCGCCAACTGGTCGGGGTGTTGGAGCAAGAGGACGATCCCGTGGGCGATCAGATTGACGGTGGTCTCGAAACCAGCTCCGACGAGGAGGGCGGCGTTGGCCGCGAACTCGCGGTAGGACAGCTGCCCGTCAGCGGCCAACCGTGTGAACGGCGTGTCGTCTCGGCAGGCGCCGCGCCGTATCCGGTCGAAATGCGCGCGGAAATCCCGGTCGGCTTCCCGCAAACCGGCGATGCCCCGGCGGTACTGCGGCCAGGTGACGCCGAGGCCCACCAACGGAGCTCCCGCGTCGCCCCAGTCGAGCATGCCTTCGCGCGACTCGGCGGACATGCCGAGCATTTCGGCGATCACCGTCACCGGGAGCTGCGCGGCGAAGCTCCGGACCAGATCCACGCTCTGCCCGTCCTCGAAATTGTCCAGAAGCTCCGTGACAAGCTCAACGACCCTGTCGTTGAGCTTGTCGATCGCGCGGGGCGTGAAACTCTGCGCGACCAGACGGCGGTAATGCGTGTGCTCGGGCGGGTTCATCGCCACCATCGCAGGGGGCTCGACAGGATTGGGCACCTGGGGGTCGGTCTTGCGGAACAGCGCAGACAAAAGCGGCGGGATAGTGACAACCTCGGCGTCCGCCGCCGCGAATCTGTTGTCCCGCAGCACTGCCCGGCAAACCCCGTGGTCACCACTCGCCCAGACGAAAGGTTTTCTGACCAGGACTCCCTGATCCCGGAGCCGACCGAGCAGCCGGTAGCGCTCCTCGCCTTCGCCGCGGCCCAACACAAGCCTTGCCAGCGGCTCGCCCCGCCAACCGATCACTCGCATGGCCGCGCGGGTCGAGCCGTGCAGGCAGGCCCACCGGATCCAGATCTTCGCTTCCATCGCGCGATGCTCCTGCGTCCGATCCTCAAAGGTGAGACATTGGGGGACGTTGATTGTCTCATAGTCTCCAGTTACCACTCGACGGCCACTCGTGCCAGACGCCGTTTCCCCACCAAAGCCACGCTCCACGAAGCGCTCGTGCTCTCCGAAGCCCTGCGCTACATGCAAGAATCGGAGCGGATCAGCGCGACATTCGAAGAGAGCATCGTGGCCACCACGATTTTCAATGTTCGGTTCTTCGGCGAGCATGCGCTGCTCAAGAAACTGCTGCACACCCGCCCCGCCCTCTCCTTCATTCTCACCCAGACCACCAGCATTGATCTCGAAAACGACGACGCGATCCGCGCCTCGCCCTCGACTACCTGTTGCCGACGGCTGTCAGACCTTCGCGAGGATGAGCCTCGCGACCTCCTGCGCCCCGAGCGGAGTCAAATGCAGCGGCTGGCTCTCAGGCTGCTCGGTCGGGCCCTGCCGCTTGCACGGGGAGTTCGCGCGCCGTGAGGTGGATAGGCATGCAGGTGCTCAACGTCGTGGCGAAGAAATCGAGGGTGTTCTCGCCAATGCCGATCGTCACGAGGTCGGAGTCCTCCGTCACCGCGCCCGCGCCTGCCGCTGGAAAGCCGATCAGCAGCGCAGCAACCGCGCCGAACGGCCTCGGTTCCTGATCACGGCCTGACCTTCGCGGCAATGATTTTTCCGAGCTCTTGCGCTCCGAGCGGAGTCAGATGCATCGGCTCGGTCTCCAGCCAGTTCGTCGTGACAAATCCGGACACCCACGTCGGCCCCGTCGAACAGATCCCGTGCCCCGTCGAAGGAGTGTAGACGTCCACATAGATCGTCCCGGTCTCTTTGGCCACCTGCTGCATGGTCGCGTTGATGCCCTGAAGCCTCTCATTGATCCACGCCGCGTCGCCTGAAGTCATCGGCAACGACGCCGTGCACTCGCGTCCGCTGACGAAAGCCTGCGGGTACCCGACCAAAGCGATCCTGCTGTTCGGGGCTTTGCTTTTGATCACATCCACAGCGCCGCGCAGATCCCGGTGGATATTGTCGCGGACCCCAGCGAAACCCTGCTCGCTCAGAAGCGGCTGCTCCTCCGGCCCTTGTTTGCGGCAGCCGTCCCGATCCGTGAGGTCGATCATCAGGCATGTGGTGACCTGTTTGAACATGAAATCTTGATCGTTCGCCCCAAAAGTCACCGTCACAAGGTCGGTGTCCTCCGTCACCGCGTCCAACTGCGGCGGGACCACAACCCCGAGAACGCTCAATTGCTCGCCCGCCAGCGCGCCGCTCTTCGCGCCCGCGCAGCTCGCGTCGGTGAAACCGTTGCCCGGCTCCAGGCCGAGAGCCGCTGCCACCGCGGCCGGGTAATTCTCGTCAGTCCTCGCGCAATTCGGCCCGTCCGGGTCCAGTCCCCGGACGCCGGGCTTGCTCACATACGAGTCGCCGAGCGCCACATAATGCCGCACCGGTTGCCGCTCCGGCTCCGCGCCCGCCCCTGCCGCAGGCAAGGCGAAGAGCGCCACAAGGGTGGACAAGCTTGTCGATAGCAATGCACGCGTCCGCATCAAACCAGCTCTCTGCCTATCGATCGCCCCGGCCTCGTTGCCAAGGAGATGAGAAGCGAAGTCTATCCGAGCATCGGGCGCGTGAACACCCTCGCGCGCTCGGGGGCTGGACGCAGGGACAGGCACAAGGCTCCTCAAACCCCGGAGAACCGATTTTTCGGCACGAATGGCAGCGGGGGAGCCGTCGCGTCTGGGGAGGAAACGGCCGCGTCGTCCCGGTGAGACCGGAACGACGCGGCCGTTCGCGCGATGTCTCAGGTCGCGCTGTTCTGCAGCGGCGCCGCAGAAGGCCCGGCCGTCATCGCCCGGACGTGGGCGCGGCTGTCAGGTCGTAGACAGTCACGCCGTCAACCACTTCAGCGCGGTAATTCCGGGAGACCCAGGCCGCGATTTTGTCTGCTTCGGAAGGCTCCTCCGCCTCCTGCGCCATGTCCGCCTCCTGCGGCGCGTCGAAGCCGGCGGGCGGGCGCGGACCGCGTTCGCCGGGGGCTATGTAGTAGTGGATTTCGCACTCGGCGACGTACCGCTGGAACTCGGCGAGCGTCGGTGCGGGGTCCCCGCCGATGAATCCGCCGAGCGGCATGACGGGCAATCCCGTCGCGAGCTGGTACTCGGCGGCTTCGTTGGAACCTTGCGCGGCGGCGGCCCAGCGGTACCCGCCCGCGTCTTTCGACAGGAGCGCGACCATCCCCGCGGTGACGTTGGCGGGGCCGGGCAGGGCCGGGCCGACGCTGTTCCCCCCTGTCGTCCCCGGGGAGGCTGACTGCGGAAAGGGCGTCTTCGCGTCGGGAATCTCCGGCCCCGCCGTGACGATGCCGCCGGTGTGCGTTGTGCCCAGCGTCTGGACGCAGTACGCCAAAGGGCCCGCGAACACGGCGAGAGCGGCGGACACGAGAGTCACGGTGCTGCGCCAACGCGCCGCGGACGCCGCAGTGGCGATCAAGACAGCGGCCCCGGCCCCGAAGGCCAAGACCGCCCAGCGCAGGGGCGGCAGAAACTCCGGCGAGCGCCCGAGCAGGACCCACGACCAAGCCGCCGTGGCGGCTGTCGTCGCCGCGAGGACCAGCGCAGCCCCGCGCGTCCGTCGGAGCCGCCACAGCTGCGCCGCCCCGGCCCCGACGAGCGCTGCGACAGCGGGCGAGAGGGCAACGGTGTAGTAGTCGTGGAAGAGGCCCGTCATGAAGCTGAACACGCCCGCAGTCGTGATCAGCCAGCCGCCCCACGCCAGGTAGAAGGCCCGCGCGGGATCGGTGCGCCCGGCTCCTCTGCAGAGCACGAGGCCAGCTGCGAGGAAGACCAGCGCGGCGGGCAAGAGCCAGGAGATCTGCGACCCGGCGACATCGCTGAACATGCGCGTCAGTCCGGTGCTGCCGCCCCACGGGGCCGGGGGACCGCCGCCTTCTCCGCCGCGCAAGCGTTCGAGGCCGTTGTAGCCGAAGGTCAGGTCCAGGAAGCTGTTGTTCGTGGAGCCTCCGACGTAGGGGCGGTCGCGAGCGGGGGTGAGCTCCACCAGCAGCACCCACCATCCGCCCGCGACGAGCGCGGAAACAGCGCCGACCAACGACTGGCCCAGCCGGACCAGCAGCGGCCTCGGTCCGCACGCCAGATAGGTCGCGCCCAGCGCGGGGACAACGAGCATGACTTGCAGCTGTTTGGCCAAAAAGCCCAGACCGACCAAGGCGCCGCACAACGCGATCCACCGCGTGCGGCCGTCCTCCACCGCGCGCAGCAACGCCCACACGGCGGCGATCATCAAGAAGACCAGCAGCGCGTCGGGGTTGTTGTAGCGGAACATCAGCGTGGCCACCGGGGTCAGCGCCAGCGCGGACCCCGCGAGCAGGCCCGCGCCGGGACCGAACCGCTTCCCGACGATGGCGTACAGCAGCGCGACGGAAGCCGTCCCCAAAAGCACCTGGGGCACTTGGAGCGACCAAGTGTTGACCCCGAAGATCCGCGCGGAGATCTCCATCGGCCACAGCGCCGCCGGAGGTTTGTCGACGGTGATCGAATTGCCCGCGTCGGACGAGCCGAACAAGAACGCCTTCCAGTTCTGGGTCCCGGCCTGCGCCGCAGCGGAGTAAAAGGCGTTCGCCCACCCGTTGCGGCTCAGCCCGATCAGCCAAAACCCGGTCGTCGAGACCAGCAACGCCGCGACAGCCCAACGGTGTTTCGGAACGGCCGCTCTCCGGCGGCCGGGCGCGGCCCTCATGCCTGTCGTCCCCGCCGCCGAGCCGGCTTGCTCCTCAAGCAAGTCTGGTGCGCGCATCGGCGGCCTCCGAAACCTGTCGCCCTGATGAGGCGAGACGGACGAGTTGGCGCAACAGGAAACCCCTGGCGGGGGTGGAGCCGAGCCGGTCCGCCAGGTGGCGGACCGGGACGGCCCCGACAAGGCGCTCCCACACGAGCCGGGCGCAGCCCCTGAGGTCGCCGACAGGGGGAGCGGCGTCCGGGCGGTCGCCGTCCGCCGCGCAGTCGACGGGCACCTCGTGCAGGCGCAGCCCGACGCGTTCGGCCAAGATCAACAACTCGGTGTCGAAGAAGTGGTCCGCGTCAGCCACATGCGGCAGCAACTCGCGGGCGGCCTCGGCGCGGATAGCGGTCAAACCGCACCGGGCTTTGGGGAATTTCGCCCGCAGGACGACTGCGAGCAACATGGCTTCCGCGCGCGACACGCCCCCCAGGGCGCCGTGTCGCGCGCGGAAGCCCAGCGCCACGTCGGAATGCCCGGAGATCAGCGGGGCCGTGAGCGGCGCGAGCGCCGCAAGATCGATGGAAAGGCCGACCCCCATCGAGGCCAGCACCGGGGCGGACGAGGACGACCACGCCGCGTTCAAGGCCCCGCCGCGCCCTTTCTGCTCGAAACGCAGCACCCGCAGCCCGTCCAGCTCTTCGGCCAGAGCCTGCGTCACGCGGGGCGTGTCGTCCTCGCTGGCCTCGTCGGCGATCGTGATCCGCGTCTGGTACGGCAAATGCTCCCGCATGTAGCCGTGCAGCCGCCGCACGGATTGCTCCAAAGCCTTCGCTTCGTTGCGCACCGGCATGACGACATCGAGGACCGGGACCCCGTGGCGCTTGGCCAACACAATGGCGTCGGGACGGAAAGTGTTGGGGGGACGGTGTGGCGCGAGACTCTTCATACACTCATCCTGCGGCCCTGGCATGGGCCTGGGATGGGAAACGCCTATGCGTCCGCTATGAACGCATCCGACCAGCGAGCGGGCAGCGTGACAGTGAACACTGTGTCGCCGGGGGAGCTGCGCACGGTGATGTCCCCGTCATGGGCGCCCACGACAGCAGCCGCAATCGCGAGCCCGAGACCGGTGCCGCCGCTTCGGCGCGATCGCGAGCTGTCGCCTCTCACGAACCGCTCGAAGATCTCCGACTGCTGCGCGGCGGGAATCCCTGGTCCGTCGTCGGCCACCGTCAGCACGGCGTCGCTGGTGGTGGCGGCGAGAGCGACGGTCACCGAAGTCCCCGGCGGGGTGTGCGCCCGGCAGTTGGACAACAGGTTCGCCACCACTTGGTGCAGGCGAGCGCAGTCGCCTGGGACGACCACCGGCTCGTCGGGGATGTCCAGTGACCAGAGGTGGTCCGGAGCGGCGACATGGATGTCGCTGACGGCGTCGACGACGAGCTGCGACAAGTCCACCGGCTTCTTCTCCAAAAGGGGCCCCGAGTCCAGGCGGGCCAGCAGCAGCAGGTCCTCGACGAGCCCGGTCATCCGCACCGCCTCCGCGCCCACCCGCCCCATCGCGTGGGCCACCTCGGCAGGGACTTCGGCAAGGTCTCGCTGGGCCAGCTCGGTGTAGCCTCGAATCACCGCCAGCGGGGTGCGCAGCTCGTGGCTGGCGTCGGCCACGAACTGCCGGACCCGCGTCTCGCTGGCGTGCCTCGCCGAGAGCGCGTCGGCAATGCGGGCGATCATCCGGTTCAACGCGGCGCCGAGCTGGCCGACCTCGGTGTGCGACCGGTCGGGGTCCATCTGGACGATCGGGGTCGGCAGCTCGACCTCGCCCCGGTCGAGGTCCAGGTCGGCCACCTCTTGCGCCGCATCGGCTACCTGCGACAAAGGGACCAGCTCTCGGCGGACGATCAGCGTCCCCGCGACGAGCGCGAAACCGAGCGCCGCCGCGGCGACGGCGCAGAAGATGCCGAACACCGACAAGAGCGTGCTCTGCACCTCAGCGGCGGGCAGCCCGGTCACAACCTCTGTGCCGTCGCTCGCCGGCGCTTTCAACACCCGGTAATCGCCAAGGCCGTCGAGCCTCATGGTCGCGGCGTGGTCCCGGGGAGCGGCCGCCAGTTGCCGGTAGGCGGTCTCGGCGAGCCGTTGCCGCGCGCCGCTCGACGTGATGACCGCCGCCTCCGCAACGCGCCCGCCCGCCATGACCGCGCCGACCGTGCCGATGGACTGGCCCGGCGCGTTGAGGAAGATTGGCCCCGGCCCGGACCGCACCTTGTCGTCGGCGAGCTGCGGGGGCGGCCCGAGGTCGAACAGCACCACCGAGCGCCCGCTCGCGTCGCGGAGCTGAGCGTCGAGCTGGCCGAACAGGTAGCGGTCCATCGCCAACATGGTCCCCGTGCCCACCCCGACGCACACCAGCACCAGCAACGCCGCTTGCGCCGCGACCAACCGGGCCCGCAACGACCACGTCCTCGGCCCGCGCCGCCGCCTCGGTTCAGCGGGCCGGTTTGAGCACATACCCGACGCCTCGCAGCGTGTGAATCATCGGCTCCCGCTCCGTGTCGATCTTTTTGCGCAGGTAAGAGACGTACAGCTCGACGATGTTCGACCGTCCGCCGAAGTCGTAGCTCCAGACGCGGTCCAGGATCTGGTTCTTGCTGAGCACCCGCTTGGCGTTGCGCATCATGAACCGCAGCAGCTCGAACTCCGTCGCGGTCAAAACGATCGGATCCCCGCCTCTGGACACCTCGTGACTGTCCTCGTCCAGGACCAGGTCCCCAACCACGATCCGGGCGTCTGAGTCCTCTCCCGCCATGCCCGCGCGGCGCAAGAGCGCCCTCACCCGCAGCATCAGCTCCTCCAGGCTGAACGGCTTGGTCACGTAGTCGTCGCCGCCCGCCGTCAGCCCGGCGATCCGGTCCTCCACCGCGTCTTTCGCAGTCAGTAGCAGGAGCGGCAGCGCCGGATACATCTCGCGCAGCCTGAGCAGCACCTCCAGGCCGCTCATGTCTGGCAGCATGACGTCGAGCACCACCACGTCCGGAGCCGCGTCGCGGGCAAGCTTGATCGCCCCCGCCCCGTCGAAGGCCACGGCGGGCTCCCACCCCTCTCGCCGCAGCGCCATCGACACCAGCTCCGCCAGAGCCTGCTCGTCGTCAACCACGAGCACTCGCGCGGGCCCTCCGCCCGCGCGGCGCGGTACTTGGTCCAAGAGAGGCATCCGACGATTCTCCCGCCTGAAGCTATGCGCCAGCTATGAGCCCTCAGCTCGAGAAGCCTCTCAGCGCTCACCTCGTGCGCATCGGAGCATCGCCCACTCGGGCGAATCCGAGCATCGAGCACTGAAAAATGCTGCTGAACAGGCAAAACGCTCTCAGGTCGCCGTAGAGCCGAGTTTTCGCCCTCAATGGCAGTCGGGGGCCTGGAAAACCATCAGCGGAATGTTCAAGGTCGGCATTCCAAACGATCCACGCGCAAACAGACACGTACGAGAGGACGAGCCGGGCGAAGTCGCACGGCTTTACCTCGACGAGCAACCGGGGGGCGTCTGAATAGACCTGGCCGCTTTTGAGCCTGCTCCGGGAATGTCCAGATTCATTGCGACAATGGCCAACGACAGTGAGACCGGACAGGGGCAGTGACTCATCTGGTGCAATACGCAGTACTTGAAATGACATAATGTCGATTATCGGCACACGGCCATTCGGAAAATCGCCAGGCAACTCCAACAATGCCACGGGACCAGGATGCCCGAGGCTCGTGCTCACCGAGTGCTCACCAGATGAGGCATGAGCGCCCAACAAGCCTGAGATGGAGTTTCGGTGACCGGGACGCCGCAGTAAACCGTTTGCGCCCTGCGGTACAGCGATTTCCATGATCTTCTGACACTCGCTCCGAACCCCGGCGTCAGCGCGCGGGCTGCTCGGAGAGCTTCGCCTTCGCCGCCTCAAAAGCGCGGATCGAGGCTTCGGTCTCTTTGGTGTGCTTGTTCACGAAGCCGAGCCACATCTCCAACGGGGTGCGGAAAATTGCGGCGGCGATCTCCGACGGGCGCCCGATGTACGGAGCTTGTATGCGGGGCTTGGACACCAGCGAGCGGGCGATGACCTGGGCCGCCTGCTCGGGAGTGTGCCCCGGAGTCATGTGCACCCAGCCTGTGGCCACCATTCTGGTTTTCAGATGCCCCGCGTAGACCGTGCTGAGCCCGATCCCGTCGGCCCTGGTCTCCATCGCCACTGAGCGCAGCCACACGTCGAAACCGGCCTTGCACGCCTGGTAGAACCCCCAGCGCGGCGCGACCGGGAAGAGCACCCCGGCCGTGCAGATGTTCACGATGTGCCCGCTGCGGCGCTCGCGCATGCTCGGCAGGAGCGCCATGGTCAACCGCATCGGGCCGAGGAAATTGACACCCACCATCGCGTCCATGTCCTTGGGCCGCTCGCAGGAGAGATAGATGGAGCGGCGCAGTGATTTGCCCGCGTTGTGGACGAGGTAGTCCACATGGCCGTGGTCGGCGAGCACGTCCGCCGCGAACTGGTCGACGGCGCGCAAGTCCCCCATATCGACTTGGTACGCGTGCGCTTGACCGCCTTGCTCCTGGATTTCCGCGACGATCTCGTCCAGGCGTTCTTTCGTGCGCGCGGCGATGACGACGACCGCGCCCGCCCTGGCCAGAAGTTTGGCCGTAGCCTCGCCTTGGCCGAACGAGGCCCCGGTGACCAGGGCGACTTTTCCCCGCACCTCGGCGCTCAGCTTGTCGAGGCTTTTCAGCCGGCGCGGGCCGACCACCTCCATCAGCAGCTCTTCCGCTCGCTGCAGGGTCGTCGGAGCGCTCATGGCCACACCTCTCGTTCAGATAACAGGTCAATGCAAAGAGTAGCATTATCTGAATTGCGTTGGTTAGACTCTCCCCCATGCCCCGCATGACCCGCGCAGACAGCCAGGCGCAGACCCGCGCGCTGCTGCTCGCCTCCGCGCGCAAACTGTTCTTGCGGGACGGCTACAACGCCACCGGGATCGCCGCCGTCACCGAGCACGCAGGGTTCAGCAGCGGCGCTTTCTACTCGAACTTCCCCAGCAAAGCGGCCCTCGCATTGGAGGTTTTGCAGGAAATCCAAACCGAACGGACCAAAGAGCTCGAAACGATCCTGCGCTCGCGCGCCGCCGACATCGGCGCTCGGATCGACAGCTGGAGCGAGGAGGTGCTGCGCAGCGGGTGGCCCCTGCTGGAGCTGGAATTCGCCCTCGCCGTTCGCGGCGATCACGAATTCGTGCAGCAAGAAGGGGGGCGACATGTGCAGAGCGTGGCGTTCATCACCAAAGCCATGGAGGATTTCTTGCCCCCCGAACTCGTCGAATTGATGCCGGTCAACCAGGTCGCCGAGGCCGTGATGAACCTTGTCGTGGGCGTCGCGGTGCGCAGGATCATCGACCCGAAAGTCTCATTCGCGCCGCTCAGCGAACTCGCGAGCCTCGTCAGCCCTTTCGTGGGGGCCGATGGGACAGCTGCGGCAGACTCCAGTTCGACGGGCGTGATCGACCTCGGATCCCGCTGAACTCAGCGCCCGTGCAATCAGCGCCCGCCGAACGCGGCGGCCCCCTCGCCAGGCGGCGGCGCGCTGCGGCAACAACGCGGCGAAGCCGCCCTCACGCGCGCCCCGCGCAGGCTTCGCCGACCATGAGCGCGCCGAGGCACAGAAAGACAACGCCCGTCACAAAGTGCACACGGCGCATCCGTGCCATGAGGCTGGTCCGCAAAGACCTCTGGGACAACAACACCGCGAGCGCGCTGAACCACGCGCATGCCATCGCTGTCATCACCGCCCACACCGCGAACTGCCCGGCCAACCCGCCCTCCTTCGGCACGAAACGCACGAGCAGGGCTCCGAAGAAGACCAACGCTTTGGGATTGCCCAAATTGGTCATCAGCCCGGCGAGGAAATCCGCTCCCCACCCCGAATCCTCAGGCTCGACCACGCTGGCCTCTTCGGGCACGGGCTTCTTCGCCGACCGCGCCGACTGCCAGCCGAGGAACATGAGACACACACCGCCCAGCGCGGACAAAACAGCGCGGGCATGCGGGAACTCGCGCAGCAAAGCGTCCAGGCCGGCCAATGATGCGAGAATCCAGACCTCGATCCCCGCAACGACACCCGCCGCGGCGGCCAAGGCTCGGGAGAGCCCTTTCGCGATGCCCCTGTTCGCGACGAGGAGGACGTCCGGGCCGGGCGAGAGAAGACCGACCGCCCACACCCCGGCCAGCGCAAGCAGGCCGCCCTGGCTCATACTTTCCAGATCGCCAGCGTCGGCCACTCCCTCGGATTCTGCCCCTCTTTCGCGGGCAAAACTATTTCGAGCTCGGTCAGCGGCCGCTCGTCCGGCACGAACTGCTGGCCGGTCTGCGCGGCGCCAGGTCCGACGTTGAGCTTGCAGCCGGCCAGATACTGCGGGCCGGTCTTCTCGAAGTGCAGAGGCCCGGTGAACTTCCAGGCGCGCTCGGCGTCGCCGAGCGCCCGGTCCAGGTCGTCGGCGTTCTTCGAGATGGCCGAGGTCGCGACTTCGCTGTAAAAGCCGTACTTCGGGTCCTTCGCCTCGCCGAACAGGCCGAACACGCCTTGGAAGTCCCGCCGCCAGCTGCGCCATGTCGTGTCCGGTTTGACGTCGATGACCCAGGTCTCGGTCACGCGCCACCACGAACCGCAGTCGATGATCTGCCCTTCGAAGCCTTCGGGCGTGCCGTTCAGTTTCTCCAAGCGTGTTGGGGCGAGCGTGATGGACACGCCGTCGCGCTGATAGGTCACCGGTTCGCCGAGCCGCAACCGCAACGGCTCCTTGCCCACGTCCTCGGGCGTGACGACTCTCCCCTTGCCGAGCGTCGGCGCAGCAGCCGCAGAAGACGCTCTGCTGCTGCTGGCCGCGCTGGGTTGCTTCGTGGAGCACCCCACGAGCATGAGCGCGAGCGCGAGGAAAACGGACGCCTGAGCCTTCACCGAAGAGTACCTGCCTGTTGTGCCACGCGTTCGAGCTTATCGCGATACTGGGACCACCACGCCGGACCGCCCGGGGCAAGGCTGTCGTTGCCCGCCCGATGCCCTGCCGCCCCGTCGATGATCTCACGCACAATATCGGCGTGACCAGCGTGCCTGTTCGTCTCCGCGACCACATGGACCAGAACGGTGTGCAGTGTCGGCTCGGCGCGTTCCGGGGGCCACCACGGCACTCGGCCTCGGTCCGAAAGCTGCTTGTCCTCGATGGTGGCTTCCGCCCAAGCCCACGCTCTGCGGTAGAGCGCGACGATGTCCTGGCGCGTCTCGTCGGCCGTCGCCCACATGTCGTCATTGGGGTGCGCCTCGTCCGACCACCACGGCACATCCTCCTGCGGCGGCCTGCCGAAGACCAGGCCGAAATACCCGAACTCGACACTGGCCAGATGCTTGACAAGGCCGAGCAGGTTCGTCGCCGTCGGAGTGAGAGGCCTGCGCGCGTCGTACTCCGAGAGCCCGTCGAGCTTCCACAGCACCGCCTCGCGAGCAATCTGCAGATATTCGCGCAGTGCTGCTTTCATGTCTGTCTCGGCCACAGCCCCAAGTGTGGCACGCGGGGCGCTCCCGATGCCACACCGCCGACCCGGCACGCTGCCCGCGACTGCCTCGAACAAGCCGGGACCTGCTGGGAACCGTTACCAACTCTTCACACGCCGCTGCCAGGACAAGGGCCGCGATCGGCCAGAATGGACAATGTGCCGACACGCTCCACGATCATGGACACCAATAGTTACCGGGGCGACGCGCCAGACGAGCTGCCAGACTCAGACCGGCAGCTCGTCAACCGTCGCGAACAACTCCTCGGGCCCGCCTACCGGCTTTTCTATCAGAAACCAGTCCACCTGGTCCGAGGCGAAGGAGCCTACGTCTGGGACGCGCACGGCACGCAGTACCTCGACGTCTACAACAACGTGGTGAGCGTCGGACATTGCCATCCCGCCGTCGCCGAAGCCGTCGGGCGCCAACTGCGCGTTCTGAACACGCACACCCGCTACCTGCACGAAGGCATCGTCGACTACGCGCAGAGGCTGCTGGCCACGATGCCCGCCGAGCTGGACCAAGTGATGTTCATGTGCACCGGCTCGGAGGCGAACGACCTCGCAGTGCGCGTCGCCCAAGTCGCAACCGGCGCGCGCGGGGTGATCGTCACCCGCGAGGCGTACCACGGCACGAGCGCGCTCACCTCGGGCCTGTCCCCCGCGCTCGGCAGCGGCCAACCGCTCGCGGACTTCGTGCGCCTGGTGGACGCGCCCGACACCTACCGCGGCAGAGACGGCAGCGCGTTCGCGGCAGATGTCCGAGCCGCGATCGACGACCTCGTCGGCGCTGGTTTCGGCTTCGCGGCTCTGCTCGCCGATTCGATCTTCTCCAGCGACGGCGTGCTCCCCGGCGAGCAAGGGATGCTCCGCGAGGCGGTGGACGAAGCGCGCCGCCGAGGCGGGATGTTCATCGCCGACGAGGTGCAACCCGGCTTCGCCCGCACCGGCGAGGCGTTCTGGGGCTTCGCGCGCCACGGCGTCGTCCCCGACCTGGTGACCATGGGCAAGCCGATGGGCAACGGGTTCCCCGTCTCGGGTATGGCAGCGCGCGCCGAGGCCCTGGCTCCTTTCGCCACGACGCTCCCCTACTTCAACACGTTCGGCGGGAACCCGGTCGCCATGGCCGCGGGGCAGGCCGTGCTCGACGTGATCGAGCAGGAGGGCCTGCAACAGCACAGCGGCGAAGTCGGCGCACGGCTCCTTTGCGCATTGCAGGAGCTCGGCGACAGGCATCCGCAGGTCGGCGATGTGCGGGGCGCGGGCCTGTTCATCGGCTTCGAGCTGGTGCGCGACCCCTCGGCGAAAACCCCGGACAAGCAATTGGCGCTCCAAACAGTCGAGGCGCTGCGCGAGCGGCGGGTGCTGACCTCTGTCGCGGGCCCCCACGGCAATGTGCTCAAGCTTCGGCCGCCGCTCGCGTTCCAGGAACGCGATATCGACTGGCTCGTCAGCGCCCTTGACGAGGCGCTCGGCGAACTCGCCGCGCAATGACGTCCTCGGCGGTGGAGCCAGAGCCCAGCCCGAGCTGGATCGCCTGCGGCGCGCGGTGGACCCGCGCGGGCGGCAGCGCGCTGCGCCGCGCCCATGATCCGGCCGACGAAGTGTTCGCCTCGCCGCTGCCCGCGATCCTCGCCGCCTGGACGGCTGCCGCTGACGAGGGCATCGCCCCTGCGGTCACTGACTCGGACGAAACCGGATTCACCACTGCGCTGATCGCGCACGCGCGGCCCGCCAAACTCGACGACCTCGCCGACGAAAACCTGCTCCGCGCCGCGCTCGGCCTGCGGGCCCGTTTCCACGAGCTCGACGTCGAACTGCCCGAGCGCTCCCTGTTCGACGACGTGGCGCGGCTGCGCGACGCGCACCGCGCCGCCTCGATCCCCGTCCCCGCTCAAGCCGACGAGCTCAGCGACACGCTCGAGCGTTTCGCCGCCCGTCATGAACGCTTCGCCATGCAGTCCCGGCCATGCCACGGCAACGGAGCCGTCTCGAACTTGCTCCTGCGCCGATCCGGCGGCCCGATGCTCACCGGATGGAGCCTGGTGGCACGGCGAGATCCGGTGCAAGAGGCAGGGTCCGTCATCGCCGAGCTGAACCCTTGGCGCACGAGCTCGCCCGCCGTGCTCGAAGCGCTCCGACTGCCCGCCGAGGCGGACATGGCGGCGCGAGCCTGGTCGGTGGCAGACGATCTGCTCTGGGTGCTCATCGCGCACTGGCGGATGGCGACCGCCCCGGACAAGGACGTCGACTACGTGAAATATGGTTTGTGGCGCGGCGTCCTCGCCCTCGCCGCGACGCGCGGCTGCTCGGACTTGGCGGCATGGCTGCAGGACCCGCGATGAGCGCCGCCATCCCCGACCGGACCCGCGCCGCGTTGCGCTCGGTCCCGCTGTGGTCCGGGCGCCAGATCCGGGCCGAGCCGCTCGCCGGCGGGCTGACGAACGAGAACTGGCTGGTCACAGACATCGCCTCTGGGTCGCGGTACGTCATGAAAGTCCCCGGACAGGGCACAGAGGAGTACATCGACCGCGTCACGGCGAACCGCGCCGCAAAGGCCGCCGGCGCGCTCGGGCTCTCCGCCCCCGTGCATCACTTCGACGAGACGACCGGGGTCGAAGTGGCAGCCTTCCTCGAAGGGCACACCGCCTGCACCACGGCGCACTTGCGGGACCCCGAGCTTGGGGCGGAAATCATGTCGCTCTATCAGCGATTGCACCGCCTGCCGCTGCTCGGCAAACCGTCCACCCTCTTCGACCTCGCCGACGCGCAACTGCGCCAGTTGCGTGCCGCAGGGGGCTGGGTTCCCGAGCCCGCCCGTTGGTTGGCCGCAGAGTTCGACGACCTCAAGGCGCGCTTCGAAGCGTCCGGGTTCGACCTGGTGCCGAGCCACAACGATCCGATGCCCGGTAACTTCCTCATCGGCCCGGACGGGCTGAAAATCATCGACTTCGAGTACGCCTCGGACAACGACCGCAGCGCCGACCTCGCCCTCTTGTGCGCCGAAGCGTTCATCGACCACCCGTCGCAGGCATTGCTGGACGGCTATTTCGGCTCCCCCACCGCGTCGGAGGTCGCGAGGGTGCAGGCCTCGCAGTTCGTGGCGGATTTCTTCTGGGGCGCGTGGGGGCTGCTGAACGCCAAGGTGAAAGGCAGCGGCTTCGACTACCACAAATACGGCGTGTGGAAGCTCGCCCGCGCCGCCATGCTGGTACGGCTCTACGACTGGGACGCCGTGAAAGCGGCGGTCTGAGGCTGCCCGCGGCCGCGCGCCCTGCGCAGCATCCCCGCGGGGCTACGCCCACGCGAGGGGATCTGCGCCATAGCGGCCCGGCGGCCAGCGGTACTGCAGCCGCTTGGCCGCCGTGAACACCGGGGGTTGCGCGTACCGCAGCTTGCCGTGCGCGGAATCAAACTCCCCCGTCGCCACAGGGAGCTCCCGTGCCGCGTGCTCGACAGGCGGCAAATCCAGCAAGAGCTGGGCAGTGCGGGCCAAACTCAAATGCGCCCAACCCGGCCCCGCCTCGCGCCGCCGCGCCAAGAGCGCCAGCACGGCAGCCGCCGCGCCGTAGCCGGTGGCATGGTCGAGCGCCTGGCACGGGAGCGCCCCAGGGCGCCACTCGCCGCCCGCGCCCGTGCGGCCGTATCGCTCGCCGATGCCCGTCGCGCACTGCACCAGGGAGTCGAATCCTCGGCGGTCCCCCCACGGCCCCTCGTCGCCCCACGCGTCGAGCGTCACCACCACCAAATCGGGAAAGCGCTCGCGCAAGCTCTGCGCGTCCAACCCGAACCGGCGCAATGCGCCAGGGCGGTAGCCGCACACAACAGCGTCGGCAGATGCGGCCAGGGCGAGAACTGTCTCCAGCTGCCGAGGGTCCGCGCAGTCCGCCACAGCGCTGCGTTTGCCGAAACCCGCGTCAATGTACTGGTCGGCCAGCTCCGGGTTGTCCGGCGGATCGACGCGCAGCACCTCTGCGCCCAGCAATGCGAGCAAGCGGGTGGCGATCGGCCCGGCAATGACTCGCGTGAAGTCGAGAATGCGCACCCCGTCCAGGGAGCCAGGCTCCGGCAGGGCTCTCGTTCTGCCTTCTGCCAGGGCGAAACGGATCCACGGCTGCTCGCGCACAGCCCGGCCCATCGGGCTGTCCCGCCACTCTTGCGCTGTCCGCAACGCGACTGCCAGGCCCCCCGCGCTGGTCACCCGGTCGGCCACTTCGTCAGCGGCAAGCCCTGCGAGCCGGCGGACAGCCTCGTCTTTCGTCGTCACCTGCAATGCTGTGCGCAATGCTCGCGCATGGTGCGGGTAGTTCGCGTGCAATCGCACCCAGCCGTCGCTGGTCGCGAAGTACCCGGAGAGGGGCGCGAACTGTTCCGGGGCCCTGCCGTCCACCCGCAGATGGGCCAAGGAGTTGAAGGCCGAGCGCACCGAGGCCGAATCCGAAAAGAACCGCGCGGGCGGGCCGAAGAGGAGCTGCGCGGCGGACAAGGCGGCTTGCACACTGCCCAGCGCAAGTCCCTCCACGTCGAGCGGGCCCGCCCACCAGGTCCGAGGCCCTGCGATTTCCGCGGCTCGCGTCTCGGCGGTGGCCGCCACAGCGGGGGCAAGTTCCTCGTGCAGCGCTGGCACAGCCGTCATCCCGCCAATTCTAACGGCGGGGCGCGTCACATGTCCCGCAGCCAGATCCGGTCGTCGTGGGCTCGGCCGCCCAGCACGAAGGCGCAGCGGCCGACTTCGACGAATCCGTGCCGGCGGTACAAGCGTTTGGCTCTTTCGTTGTGGTCGAAGACCGTGAGGTACATCTGCGGGGCGCGCAGCTCGGTCGCGGCGGCGAGCGCCCACTGCATGAGACGGTCCGCGACGCCACGTCCATGCCAGTCTGCGAGGACGTAGATCTGCTGCAGCTCGACGGAACCGGGCAAAGGACGCGGCGCTGGCGCCCGCAACGGCGTCAGCTTCGCGTAGCCCACCGGCTCTCCCCGGTGCAAGCCTGCCAGCCAGCGGACCGCCGGGTCGTTGAGGTCGTGCGCCATCGTCCCGTCCTCGCCGTAGGAGCAGTCGAGGAATTCGGCGAACGAAGAGGGCTCATGCAAGCGCGCGAATGTTTCGGAGAACGACCGGCGCGCCATCGCTCTCAGCGCCGCGTGATCGTGTTCGCCGGGAGAGGCGTAGGTGATCGGATCTTCGAGGTGCGAGGGCACGAGCATTCCTTCTGGCGGGAAGACGCCCTTGGCACAAGGAGAAATCTGAGCGTGGGGGAAAGCAATCCATTGCAGCGTCTCTCAGATCTTCCCAGTCTAGAACAATGCTTTCGTTCCTGGCTCCGCTGGTCCAGGACGCGGCCCGAGCTCCGGCATCTCGCGGACGGCGAACCGCTCGCGCAGCGCTGCGCGAGCCGCGTACAGACCCGCCATACCGTGCACCCCAGGGCCGGGCGGGGTCGCGGAGGAGCACAAATACACGCCCTGCTGCCCGGTCCGATAGGGATTCCACGCCGGACGCGGCCGGGCGAACAGCCGGTAGAGGCTGATAGCCCCGACGGCGATATCGCCGTCGATGTAGTTCTCGTTATGTTCGGCGAGGCGGGCAGCGGGCACGCATTGCGACGCGGCGATTGTGTCGCGGAATCCCGGAGCCGCCCGCTCGATCTGCGCTATCACGGTCTGCGTCATATCCAGGTCTGAACCCGAGGGCACATGCGCGTAGGTCCACAGCGGGCGCTGCCCGGACGATCCGACGCGGCTCGGGTCGAATGAGGCGGGCTGGCTGACCAGCACCACGGGCTGGGGCGCGTGGCGCCCGGCGGCGACGTCGCGTTCGGCGGACGCGACCTGCGCCGCGCTGCCGCCCATATGCACCGTGCCCGCGCGGCGCAGGCGCTCGTCTGCCCAAGGGACGGGTTCGTTCAGCACGAAATCGACTTTGGTCGCGGCGTTGCCGTAGGGATAGCGCAGCAGTCCGGCGCGCACGCTGCCGGGCAGGCGGTCGCCGAGCAGACGCGCGAGAGCCCGCGGCGAACAGTCGAACAGGTACGCCCGCGCCCTCGGGAGGGATTCGAATGCAGCGATCCGGCAGCCGGTTCGCACGCTTGCGCCGTGGGCGAGCAAGTCGGCGACGAGCGCGTCGACGAGGGATTGGCTGCCGCCGCGCGGGATGGGCCAGCCGACCGCGTGGGCGAGGGCGCTGAGCGTGAGCCCGACCGCGGCGGCGGAGCAGGAGCGCAACGGGCCGATCTGATGCGCGGCCACGCCGGCGAGAAGCGCGGCGCCGTCGTCGCCGAGCAAGCTCGCCGCCCCGTCGAACCGCAGCCGCGTCAGACGTGCGGCGAATTGCGCCCCGAAGCGCAGGCCCGCCTTCGAGACGAGGCCCGGGGGAATCGAGCGCTGATCGCCCAGCGCGAGGGCTGTCACCGCCTCCTGCGACGCGACAAGGGGGCGCAGGAGCGTCTTCCAGCCAGGGGAAGACAGCTCCGAGCTGGTGCGGTCGAGGTCGCGGTAGGCGACTGCGGCTGCGCGCCCGGGGAAAGCCTGCGCGTAGGCGATTTCGGGCTGGATCAATTCGACGCCCCGCGCAGGCAGGTCGAATGCCTGGAAGAACGGCGAGGCGAGCGCCATGGGGTGCACCGCCGAGCAGATGTCGTGCCGCACCCCGCGGCCAAGGCCGAGATCAAGGGTGCGCGCGCCGCCGCCGAGCGTGTCCTGCGCCTCGTAGACGCGCACGGCGAGCCCCGCGCGGGCCAGCACCACTGCGGCGGCGAGGCCGTTGGGGCCGGAGCCGACCACCACCGCGTCGGTCTCGTCAGCCGAAGACACCTGGGGTCCCACCCGCGTCGCCGCCGATACGCATAAGCGGGTGCCCGCCCGCGCCGCGCAGGGCCGTGCCGAACGCTTCGCCCACCCTTGCGGCCACCGGGCAGAGCGGCGCGGCTCCTCCGTCGGGGCATTGCAGGAGGCCGCTCCTCCCCATTGCTGGCATAGTGCCAGAGTACTCGCGGCCGGCGCCTTGTGGGAGCGGCTCGCGCACGCCACAGTGCCCACATGCACGCGCAGTGCCAAAATTCACACAAAGAGCACTGCGCGAGGCGCCTTTGCCAGGTCTACTGTTAGGAATGAGAAACTATTCCTCAGGAGCTTCGCTCCGAGGGCCGCTAAGAACGACAGAGAAGATGCCGAGGGAAGAAGGAAGACTATGACTCAGTCGCACACTCAAGGTCCGCAAGCGTCTGCGGCGCACAGCCGTCTCGCCCGTCGCGCGGCGGAGCTTCTCGCGACGGACCCGCAGGCCGCCGCGACCCTCCCCGACCCGGAGGTCGTGCGGCAGGCGACGCGTCCAGGGCTGCGGCTCGCGGAGCGGGTCGACGCGATCCTCAGCGGCTACGCCGACCGCCCGGCTCTCGGGCAGCGCTCTTTTCAGACCGTCAAAGATCCCATCACCGGACGCTCCTCGGTCGAGTTGCTCCCCACGTTCGACACCATCACCTACCGCGAGCTGCGAGAGCGCGCCACAGCGATCGCAAGCGACCTGGCGCATCACCCGCAGGCCCCGGCCAAGCCCGGAGATTTCCTCGCGAGCATCGGCTTCATCAGCGTCGATTACGTCGCCATCGACATCGCCGGGGTCTTCGCCGGGCTCACCGCCGTCCCGCTCCAGACCGGCGCGACACTCGCGACGTTGACGGCGATCACCGCAGAGACCGCGCCAACCCTGTTCGCGGCGAGCATCGAGCACCTGCCGACCGCCGTGGACGCCGTTCTCGCCACGCCCTCAGTGCGCCGGTTGCTCGTCTTCGACTACCGCGCCGGGTCGGACGAGGACCGCGAGGCGGTCGAGGCGGCCAAGCGGAAAATCGCCGACGCGGGCAGCTCGGTGCTCGTGGACGTTTTGGACGAGGTGATCGCACGCGGGAAATCGGCGCCGAAGGCGCCGCTGCCCCCCGCCACCGACGCGGGCGACGACTCGCTGTCCTTGCTCATCTACACCTCCGGCTCCACCGGGACGCCCAAGGGGGCGATGTACCCGGAGCGCAACGTCGCGCACTTCTGGGGCGGCGTCTGGGCCGCCGCGTTCGACGAGGACGCCGCCCCGCCCGTCCCAGCGATCAACATCACGTTCCTGCCGCTCAGCCACGTCGCCAGCAGACTTTCGCTCATGCCGACCCTCGCCCGGGGCGGCCTCATGCACTTCGTCGCGAAGAGCGACCTGTCCACCCTCTTCGAGGACTTGAAACTCGCTCGTCCGACGAACCTGTTCCTGGTGCCCAGAGTGGTCGAGATGCTGTACCAGCACTACCAGAGCGAATTAGACCGCAGGGGAGTGCAGGACGGCACCCGCGAAGCCGAAGCGGTGAAGGACGACCTGCGCACGGGGCTCCTCGGCGGCCGGATCCTCACTGCGGGCTTCGGCTCGGCGCCGCTGTCCGCCGAGCTGGCTGGCTTCATCGAATCCCTGCTGCAGATCCACCTGGTGGACGGCTACGGGTCCACCGAGGCGGGGCCGGTGTGGCGCGACGGCTACCTCGTCAAACCGCCGGTGACCGACTACAAGCTCATCGACGTGCCCGAGCTCGGGTACTTCTCCACCGACTCCCCGCATCCCCGGGGCGAGCTGGCCATCAAGACGCAGACCATCCTCCCCGGCTATTACAAGCGCCCCGAGACGACCGCGGAAGTCTTCGACGAGGACGGCTTCTACCTCACCGGGGACGTGGTCGCGCAGATCGGGCCGGAACAGTTCGCGTACGTCGACCGGCGCAAGAACGTCCTCAAGCTCTCCCAGGGCGAGTTCGTGACCCTCGCGAAGCTCGAGGCCGCGTACAGCTCCAGCCCGCTGGTGCGACAGCTCTTCGTCTACGGCTCCAGCGAACGCTCGTACTTGCTCGCCGTGATCGTGCCCACCCCGGACGCCCTGAAGAAGTTCGGCGTCGGCGAGGCGGCGAAAGCCGCGCTCGGGGAGTCTCTGCAGAAGATCGCTCGCGACGAGGGCCTGCAATCCTACGAGGTGCCGCGCGACTTCATCATCGAAACGGATCCGTTCACGGTCGAGAACGGCCTGCTCTCCGACGCCCGCAAGTCGTTGCGCCCGAAGCTCAAGGAGCATTACGGCGAACGGCTCGAAGCGATGTACAAAGAGCTCGCGGACGGTCAGGCGAACGAGCTGCGCGACATCCGCAGAGGCGTGCAACAACGCCCGACGCTCGAAACCGTGCGGCGCGCCGCGGCCGCGATGCTGGGCGCGAGCGCCGCGGAAATCAAGCCGGACGCCCATTTCACCGACCTCGGCGGCGACTCGCTCTCCGCGCTGACGTTCTCGAACTTCCTGCACGACCTCTTCGAAGTCGATGTGCCCGTCGGGGTGATCGTGAGCGCCGCGAACACATTGGGCTCCGTGGCCGAGCACATCGACGCGCAGCTCGCGGGGGGCCGTGCCCGGCCGACGTTCGCGACCGTGCACGGCAAAGGCTCCACCACGATCAAGGCCAGCGATCTGACCTTGGACAAGTTCATCGACGAGCAGACCCTCGAGGCCGCGAAGCACTTGCCCAAGCCCGCCGACCCGCCGCGCACCGTGCTGCTCACCGGCGCGAACGGCTGGCTCGGCCGGTTCCTCGCCCTTGAATGGCTCGAAAGGCTCGCCCCCGCCGGCGGCAAGCTCATCACGATCGTGCGCGGCAAGGACGCGGCACAGGCAAAGGCTCGGCTCGACGCCGCGTACGAGAGCGGCGACCCGAAGCTCGCCGGTCATTACCAGGATTTGGCCGCGACGACGCTCGAAGTGCTCGCGGGCGATTTCAGCGAGCCGCGTCTCGGGCTGGACGAGGCGACCTGGAACCGGCTGGCCGACGAGGTGGACTTCATCTCGCACCCCGGCGCTCTGGTCAACCATGTCCTGCCGTACAACCAGCTGTTCGGGCCGAACGTGGCCGGTGTGGCCGAGATCATCAAGCTCGCGATCACCACACGGATCAAGCCCGTCACGTACCTGTCCACAGTCGCCGTCGCGGCGGGCGTCGAGCCGTCGGCCTTAGACGAGGACGGCGACATCCGGACGGTGAGCGCTGAGCGCTCGGTCGACGAGGGCTACGCCAACGGGTACGGGAACAGCAAATGGGGCGGCGAGGTGCTGCTGCGCGAAGCGCACGATCGCACGGGACTGCCGGTTCGGGTGTTCCGCTCGGACATGATCCTCGCGCATCAGAAATACACCGGACAAGTGAACGCGACCGACCAGTTCACCCGGCTCGTCCAGAGCCTTTTGGCAACCGGGCTCGCACCGAAGTCCTTCTACGAGCTCGACGCCCAGGGCAACCGGCAGCGGGCCCACTACGACGGGATACCCGTGGACTTCACCGCCGAGTCGATCACCACGCTCGGCGGCGACGGTTTGGAAGGCTACCGCAGCTACAACGTGTTCAACCCGCATCGCGACGGCGTCGGTTTGGACGAGTTCGTCGACTGGCTCATCGAAGCCGGACACCCGATCACACGGATCGACGACTACGACCAGTGGCTCTCGCGCTTCGAGACCTCGTTGCGCGGCCTGCCCGAATCCAAGCGCCAAGCCTCCGTGCTCCCGTTGCTGCACGCCTTCGCCCGGCCAGGGCCCGCCGTGGACGGCTCGCCTTTCCGGAACACGGTGTTCCGCACCGACGTGCAGAAGGCGAAGATCGGCGCGGAACACGACATCCCCCACCTGGGCAAAGCGCTCGTGCTCAAGTACGCCGACGACATCAAGCAGCTCGGTCTGCTCTGATCTCGCTGCGCGCGAGCGTGAACCACAGCAGCGCGACGGCGCGGCCGCGGGCGGCCGCGAGCCCCAGGCAAAGAGAGACGTTCGGCGAGATCTGGACCGCCTCGTCCACCGCTGCGCGCATCGGCAAGGTGGTCTCAGGACTGCGGTAATCGATGGTGAAAACCTCTTTGCCGGGGAAAACAAGGCTCTCGGTGCGCTCGTTCGCGAACCGCACGCCCCAAAGCCTGTCCGCGGCGAGGCGGAACTTCCCTCCGGGGAAGGCGGCGGGGGCGAGCACACGGAACCAGCGGGCGAACCCGTTGATCCCCCGCCGCTCGTCCGCGTCGAATTTTTTGTGCAACCAGAAGCCCGTGTTGAAGAAACAACGCACCAGAGCGTCGACCGGCAGACCCAGCGGCGCTGCCACCATGCCGATGTCCGTGGTCCCGTTGATCGATTCCGGGGCGGGCGCGGACTGGAAGACGCGAGCAAGCTCGGCGAACGCGGACCGGCGACGAAACAGGCTGCTCCGGCGCAGCCGCGCGCACCAGGCAATGGCTTCGGCGTCCGAAGCGAACGGGGTCCTCTGGGCTGCGGAGGCCATCATGCCGCCGTCTTTGCCGCAGGGTCTCGGAGCCAGTCCGCGATCTGGCGCACCACCCACGGGCCGTCGTCAAGGGTCAAATCGTGCCCTGCCGTCTCGTGATAGCGGATCGGAGCCCGCAGCCGCGCCGCGATGGTTTCCGACGAGGAGGCCGAAACCAGCCTGTCTTCCCTGGCGGCGAGGACCAACGCGGGGGTGCTCACATGCTTCGGCATGCGGAAAAGCACAGCGGCGAGGATCTGGTTGGCCAAGCTCGTGTGGGAAGGACGCTGCTCCGCGATGTAGCCCGCCCAGCGTTCGGCGAGCTCTCCGCGGTCCGACGCAGGATGATTGGTGACCCGTTGGAGGATCGCCAGCTCTCGTCGCACATCGGATTTGAAGCTCCCCAGTGCGATCTCCGGGAGGGCGCTCGGCGTGAGCCGCCGGAAAAACGGAGTCGCCGCCGTGCTGGTGTTGACGACCACCACACGGCCGAAATCCTCTGGGCGGCGGGCGCACCAGTCCAACGCGACCATGCCGCCGAGCGAGACGCCCAGGAGGGTCCAATCCGGGCCGCCCCGGCCGAAACGCTCGCGGATGTCGTCCGTGATGGCAGCGATAGTCCGAGGCGAGACCCGCCGATGCTCCGAGCCGAATCCTGGAGCGTCCACACATTGGACGGCCGCTCCCAGGCCGCGCTCAAGCAGCGCGGGGAATCCCTCCCAGTGCCTGCTTTCCCGGCTCAACCCCCGCAACAGCAAGAATTTCGGCATCGCGCTCTCCTGACGGTCACAAGGTGAACCTGCTCACTCGCACTCTACCAATCCAGGTGATCCATCGGGGGCGATGCGCCTGCCCTAAGATGATCGAGTGACGTATTCCCAGTATGAGCGAGCCGGTTTGGTGAACGCCGCGCGGGCCGCTGGACCGGACGCGCCGACCCTGTGCGAAGGGTGGGCCGTGCGCGACCTCATCGCGCACCTCGTCGTGCGCGAATCGCTCCGCGTCGACGCCACGGCCGGGATTGTGCTGCCGAAACTCGCCGCGCGCACCGAGCGGGCGCAGAACAAAGTCGCGTCTCGCGATTGGGAGGTCCTGCTCGACACAGTCGCCGCAGGGCCGCCGTGGTACTCCCCCCTCGGCTTGGCCGACCGCTCGGCGAACCTGGTCGAAATGTTCATCCATCAGGAAGACATCCTCCGAGCCCAGCCCGACTACCAGCCCAGAATGATCAGCCAGGGCCTGCGCGCGGCGCTTTCCCGCCCGATACGGGCGTTGGGAGCGTTGACGTTGAAGAAAACCCCCGCCCAGGTGTCGCTCGTGACGCCGCAGGGGCAGACCCTGGTGCGCGGCGGCGCGGGCGGCGAGCCGGTCACCGTGACCGGCCAGGTCGAGGAGCTGCTGCTCTTCGCGTACGGCCGCGAACCCGCCGATGTCGACATCAGCGGCTCCGCGTCTGCGTTGAGCGCCGTGGCGGCGTCCAAGCGCGGCATCTGACGCCCCGGCGAGGGGCCGATCAGCTGGTGTCCGTCAGCGTGGCATTCGTCAAGGCGGGAAGCGAGGAACGAGGGCTGGCGCGGTGCGCATAATTCGGCGATCTTCACAATTGGGCAAGGGGTTCGACTCGGTCGAGTAACACGCCGCGCGACGCGGCGCACGCGCGGCTGCATGTCGTTTGAATAGAGGCATGCGCACACCGACTTCACGACACACCGCAGCCGCCGCGATCGCTGCAAGCACGGCCTGGATCGCCTTGGTAGGCGTGACGACGTCGGCGGACCCCGCGCCGGCTCCCGCCGACCCCAACGCTGCTTCCTGCGCCGCGCTGAGCACAGTGCAACCGGCGATTGACGACTTGCGCGACAAAGTGAACGCGTACCTGAGCAACCAGGCCCCGGCCGAGGAGACAGCGCCCACAAGCCCGAACGCCACCACAACGAGCGGCACGCATCCCGGCGCCACCACAACGAGCCCTGCGCCAGCCAACGCGAAAATCGACCACATCGTGCAGTCGCTGCGCCACCTCAGCAGCGAGCTCAAAACCGCCAACCCCGCCATCAAGGACGCCCAGCTGCGCAATTCGGCCAGCACGCTCGCGACAACGGTCGACAACGCCGCGAACTCCGTCTCTGCCGCCAACACCGCCAAAACCGGCGGCCCCAACCTGGTCCAACTCGGCTCCCTCGGCATCAACATCACCAGCGCCGCCGCGTTCTACCAGATCAACGAGAACCGGGTGTGCGCCGGCGCGCCCCCCGCACAACCAGCACCGTCCCCCGCCGCGCCCCAGCCGAGCCCGGCGCCGAAAAAAGCACACTGACGCCCCTCCGCGCCGCACACTGGCAAACCATCGGCGCGCTGCATCATATGCGCACTTCAAGAGAGTGGCATAGACTTCGTGAGGTGTTCGAGAAGTACATCGCCGAAGAAGTGGCCACCGATTGCGCCGAGGGTGTCATCCCCCGTCGCGAAGCCCTCGCCCGGCTGACCGCGCTCGGCCTCTCCGCAGCAGCCGCCGCAACGCTCATCGCCGCGTGCTCGACCTCGAAGCCCGAACCAGCCCAGCACAAGCCAAATCCGGCAGGCACGGCCAGCGCTGCTTCCTCGCGCGACAAAGCGCCTGTCGGTCCGCCGCCGGGGACACAAGGGGCGCTGCCCGTGGAGCCGGTGGCCTTCCCCGGCTCTCGCGGCGAGCTCTTCGGAGCCTGGTCGCAGGCGGCGAACAGCAAAGGCGCAGTGTTGGTGATCCACGAGAACCGGGGCCTCACCGAGCACATCAAGACCATTCCCGGCCGTCTCGCAGGCGCAGGTTTCTCCGCCTTGGCCATCGACCTGCTCTCAGAAGAAGGCGGGACGGCGAAGTTCGCGGACCAAGACGCGGCGACGAAGGCGCTCATGGCAGCCTCCCCGGAACGGTTTATCGCCGACCTGAAATCCGGGCTCGACGAATTGGCGCGGCGCGCGCCCGGCGCAAAGCTCGCTGTCATGGGCTTCTGCTTCGGCGGCGGTCTGACCTGGCAGCTCTTGTTGACGAAAGACCCCAGAATCGCGGTCGGCGCGCCTTTCTACGGACCATTGCACGAAGACGGCCCCGCAGACGCGCCGGTGGACTTCACCGGCAGCGACGCTGCGGTGATCGCCTTCTACGGCGAGCAGGACGCGCGCGTCAACGCGAGCCGGCCAGCGGCAGAAAACGCCCTCAAGGCGGCGGGGCTCTCACATGCGATCATTGTGGAGCGCGGAGCGAACCACGCTTTCTTCAACGACACCGGGCCCCGCTATGTCGCGACGGCGGCCTATAACGCGTGGCAACAGTTGGTCTCCTGGTTGGACAAGTACCTCGCGGGGTAGCCAGTTAGGCTGAGCGGACCCGCTCGACCAGCTGCGAAAGCAACTGCAACGCCAGGTCTCGGTCGTCGTCTTCGCGCCATGAGGCCGAGACGAACACGCCGCGAAGCTGGCCGAAAACGACGACCGCCCGTTCGTCGACTTCGCTCTCCTGGTCGCTGCCAGCGATGCGCACGCTGCCCTGGGTCCGCTGCTCGTAGGAGACGATCTGATCGATGTCGAGATCCGGGGAGTCCTGCGCGGCGATGGACACATTCTCCTCGCCATCGACCCCTCCGAAACTGGGCGGGGTGCGGTACTGCCCGCACCGGGCTATCCAGTCTTTGACCTGTTGCGTGTGGCCTTGCTCGGCGGTCTGTTTGCCTATGGCGAGGCGGATCGTGCGCTTGGCCGCGTCGCTTGAAGCCAAGGAGGCGGTCACCGCGCTCGCTCGGAAACCCTGAGGGTTGCCGACCGAGCAGCCGACAGGATCTGTCTGCGGCAGCGTGCGCTCGCCCAACCCCGGTGCGGCGGCGGAGTCCGCGGGGCTGGGGGCCACAAATGTGTCCTCTGGGAAATCGCCCTGCGCGGGCAAGAGCGCGAACAGGTCGCCGTCCGAGCGTCTGGCGAGGTCCCCGTACTCGTCGCGCGTGCTCGAAACCGGTGCGGCAGTCCGGCCCGCGCTGGAAGGGGGGCCCAACTCCCCCGCTGTCGCGGGCCGCTCGCATCCGCCAATCACCAGCACCCCGGCGATCACTGCGCTCAGCCGCGAAAACATCCCCCGATATGTCATGGCTCACTCCTCGGCAAGGTCATCGGGGCATCCCGGTCGCGGAACTATTCTATGCCCTCGGAGGATCTGCGGCACGGGCGCGGCGGTATCGGGCGCAGGGTTTTCATTGTGCGCAGGGTTCAGAGACCTGGGCCCGCAACTCGGCGTCGACCGCCTCGCCGCCGGCGTTGCGCGGCAGCGCGATCCAGCTGGACCTCGAGCAGCCCGCGCTCGCCCAGCACCGAGGAGATCACGCAGACCAGAGAAACGAACGTCACCAAGAGCCACGGCGCGGGCCGCCGCCCTTGCGGCCGCCTTTGTCCCCGCGCTGTTCGAAGCCGCCGCGCTGATCGGAGCCGCCGCGCTGATCCCTGCGGCCAGAGAAGTCACGCCGCCCCGCGGCGAACCCTTCCGAACGGCCGCCGAAGCCGCCCGAGCTCCTTTTTGCGAAGCCCGGTTTGCGGCCGCCCTGGAAGTCCCGGCCCTGCGAGCCCCTCCCTTCGCGCGATCCCCGGTCGTCGCCGTCTCTGTGGTTCCAGCGTTGTCCGCCCCGATCCTGCTTGGGCCCCTTGCGCTGCTGGGACTCGTCCGGGTCGTCGCTGAGCAGGAACTCTTCCCCGCTGCGGGTCTGCGCGGCGAGCGCGGCCGCGATATCGGCCATCGGCACGTCGTTCTCGCGCTCGTAGTCTTCGACCAGCCTTCGGAATTGCTCCACCCCCGGCAAAGCCAGCGCCTCGGTGATCGAGTCGCGGAACTTCGCGATCCGGCCAGCGTTCACATCCGCGACGGTCGGCAAGGGGGCCTCGGTGAGCGCCTGGCGGGTCGCCCGTTCGATCGCCCCGATCATGGAGCGCTCGCGAGGAGTGACGAACAGGTACGAGACCCCGGCGCGGCCCGCCCGGCCGGTCCGGCCGATGCGGTGGACGTAGGACTCCGTGTCATGGGGCACGTCGTAGTTGAAGACGTGGGTGATGCGCTCGACGTCGAGCCCTCGGGCGGCGACGTCGGTGGCGACCAAGATGTCGATCTTGCCCGCGCGCAGGGCGGACACAGTCCGCTCGCGCGCGGCCTGGGCGATGTCGCCGTTGAGCGGACGGGCCGCGAAGCCGCGCGCGCGCAACCGCTCGGCGATGTCTTCGGTCGCCTGTTTGGTCCGGACGAACACGATCATCGCCGAGAACTGCTCGACTTCCAAAATCCGGGTCAACAGGTCGAGCTTGCGGTGATGGGCGACCAGCGTGTAGCGCTGCTCGATGTTCTCCGACGTCGTCGTCGCGGCTTTGACGGTCACCTCGACGGGGTCGCGCAGGTATGTTTTGGAGATCTTGCGGATCGCGCCCGGCATCGTCGCGGAGAAGAGCGCCACCTGCTTGTCCTGCGAAGCCGAGGCGAGCACACGCTCCACGTCTTCTTGAAAGCCCATCTTGAGCATCTCGTCGGCCTCGTCGAGCACAAGGAACTTCAAATCGCCGAGTTTGAGCGTGCCGCGTTCGAGGTGGTCCACCACGCGACCAGGGGTGCCGACGATCACCTGGGAGCCTCGGGCCAACGCCTGCAGCTGCACCGGGTACGAGCCGCCGCCGTAGACGCACACCACCGACACCTGCGGCAGTTTCGACGCGTAGCGGCCAAAAGCCTCCGCGACCTGGAGCGCGAGTTCGCGGGTCGGCGCGAGGACAAGGGCCTGGGGCCGCCGCAGCTTCGGGTCGATCCGAGAGAGGACCGGCAGCGCGAACGCAGCTGTCTTGCCGGTTCCGGTGGCCGCGAGGCCGACGACGTCCTGGCCGTTGAGCAAGGCGGGAATAGTCTTGGCTTGAATTGGCGAGGGCGTCTCGTAGCCGACTTCTTGCACCGCTTTGAGCACCGACGGGTGCAGTTCGAGGTCGGCGAAGGTGGTGTCTGCCGAAGATTCTGAGTTCACTGGGCAGGAGTCTACCGGGGCGACGCCGCTTTCGCATAACGCATGAGGAATGATCGCGCTATGGCAACACTTCGGCAATGGGCGCAAGGGGCGCGCCCGCGCACCTTCCCCAACGCTCTCGCCCCGGTGCTGCTCGGCTCGGCCGCGGCGGCGGCCGACGGGGGCGGCGGTTTCCTCTGGTGGAAAGCGCTCGCCGCGCTCATTGTCGCCCTCGGCTTCGTCATCGGGGTGAACTACGCGAACGACTACTCCGACGGAATCCGAGGCACGGACGACGAACGGATCGGCCCGATGCGCCTCGTGGGGTCGAAGGCCGCGGCTCCGGGGGCGGTCCTGCGGGCGGCGGTCGCGAGTTTCGCGGCCGCAGTCGTCGCGGGTCTGGTGCTGGCCGCGACAAGCAGCTGGTGGCTCGTCGTCCTCGGGGCGGGTTGCCTCGCCCTGGCCTGGTTTTACACCGGCGGAACGAATCCGTACGGCTACAAAGGCTACGGCGAAGTCGCCGTGTTTCTCTGCTTCGGCCTCGCCGCGGTGCTCGGCTCCGAACTCTCTCAAACGGGCCGGATCAGCGCGAGCGGCGCGCTGTGCGCCGTCGGCGCCGGGTCCTTCTCCGCCGCGGTGCTCGCCGTGAACAATCTGCGCGACATCGACGGGGACCGGGCGAGCGGCAAACGCACGCTCGCCGTCCGCCTTGGCGAGCCCCGGGCCCGTTTGCTCTATCTCGCGTTGGCCGCAGCCCCTTTCCTCATCACGCTCGGCCTCGCCGTGATCCACCCGTGGACGCTGCTCTCCCTGCTCGCGGCGCTCATACTCGTCAAACCGGCGAGCGAGGTGCGCCACGGCGCGCGCGGGCAGGCGCTCATCGGGGCTCTGGGCGCCACGGGCGCTGCCATGCTGGCCTGGGCCGCGCTGACCGCCGCTGCCCTGTGCCTGTTCGAGAGAGGTCTGCTCTAGCGAGGTCTGCGCGGCGCTCGTTTCGCGACACATGCGCACGATGCAAATCTTCATGCGCTAGCCTGCACCCATGTCTGATTTGAAGCCTTTTTACGAGGATGTGCAGTCCCACTACGACCTCTCGAACGACTTCTTCGCATTGTTCCTCGACCCGACACGCACCTACAGCTGCGCGTATTTCGAGCGCCAGGACATGACGCTGGAAGAGGCGCAAATCGCGAAAATCGACCTCGCGCTCGGAAAATTGGGCCTCAAGCCCGGCATGACCCTCCTGGACATCGGCTGCGGCTGGGGCACAGTGCTCAAGCGCGCGCTCACCAAATACGACGTCAACGTCATCGGCCTCACCCTCAGCAAAAACCAGCATGAGCACGTCCAGGACGAACTGGCGAAACTCCCCAATCCGAACGGGCGCACGGCGGAAGTGCGCCTGCAAGGCTGGGAGGAGTTCGACCAGCCTGTCGACCGCATCGTCTCCATCGGGGCATTCGAGCACTTCCGGCGCGAACGCCACACCGAGTTCTTCGAACGGACCCACCGTCTGCTCCCCGAGGACGGGCGCATGCTCCTGCACACCATCGTCTCCTTCGACTTCTACGAACTCGCCGCGAAGGGCATCAACCCCACATCCCAGCGCATGCGCTTCGGCCTGTTCATCGCGAAAGAGATCTTCCCCGGCGGCCAGCTGCCGAACCCGAAGAAAGTCAAAGAACTCGCCGGCGAGGCCGGTTACACGCTCGAGCGCGAGCACTCGTTGAACATCAACTACGCGCGCACGCTCGACCACTGGTCGTGGGCCTTGGCCGAAAAGAAGGACCAGGCTGTCGCGATCAGCGGCCAAAAAATGTACGACACCTACATGCGGTATCTCACTGGGTGCGCCGTCGGGTTCTGGGAAGGCAGCATCGACGTCGTCCAGTTCACTCTTGTGAAGTAGTTCCGCGTTCGTCAGCTCGCGCCGCATCGGTTTTTTCACCTGCGAGCTGGGCGCGCAAGGCCGCGCGCTCGGAACGGCGCCGCCCGTCCGCCTGGGCCATTGCAGCCCCGATGTTCACATTGAACTGCTTGAACAGAAGCCAGGAGAGCGGCATGGAGGCGACCCCGGCGAAGAGCAGCGCGACGACAACAGGCACATGCACGCCCATGAGCCGCCCGACGCCCCAGACGAGCGCGGCGACAACCGCCAAGAGCCCGAAGCGCATCGCCATGTACCCGGCGACGCTCGCGACGAAACGACCTCGGCCAGAGGGGGGAGGCGCTGGGGCGGAATCCGACATGGCGTCCAGGGTAGCCGAAGCCGGGCCGCCAAAGCGAACAACGGGTGAACGGGCTATTCTGGACCCATGGCCTACCTCATAGCCGCGTTGGCGATCCTCGTGGTTGTGGTGTTGCTTTGGCGGGCGCGACCAGTGCGGGCGCACCGAGTTCTCGCCCCGGACGACGACCCCGACTTCCTCTTGGATCTGCGCAACAAAATCGAACGCGAACGGGAGTGAAGCGGGCCAGCGCGCACTGGCCCGCTGCGGGCGAAACCCGTTCCAACAAACCCAGTCAGACCGACCCGGTCCAGGCGGACCCGGTTCCGACAGATTTCAGCTCAGGCCTGTGTAGCTGTGCAGGCCGGACTGCACGAGGTTCACGTAGAACAAGTTGAAGACCAACATCGCGAAACCGACGATGTTGATGATGGCCGCTCGGTGCTCTTTCCAACCGGCGGTCGCCCTCGCGTGCAAGTACGCCGCGTAGATCACCCACACCACGAACGAGACGGTTTCCTTCGGGTCCCAGCCCCAGAACCGGCCCCATGCGGACTCCGCCCAGATCGCGCCGCAGATGACCCCGATTCCGAACAGGGGGAACGCGAAGACCGCCGATTGGTAGGCGACGCGGTCGAGGATTTCCCCCTTCGGCAGACGCGAGCCCCACGCGCTGCTGTGGAATCGCTCACGAGCCAAGTACAGCGCGCTCGCGACCCCGGAGACGAGGAACACCCCGGTCGCGGTGGAGATGATGGAGACGTGGATGGCGAGCCAATACGACTTCAGCGCGGGCACCACTGGCGCGGTCGGCGTGTACAGCCATTTCCCGGCGATGTACAGGAGCACGACCGCGGGCCCTAACGCGAAGACAAGGCTGCGTCTGGTCGCGTCCGAGCGAAGGAGGATCATCGCCGCCAGCAGCGCCGCCGCCGTCGCGAGGGTGATGTACTCGAACATGTTCCCCCACGGCGGCCTGCCCGCCGCGAAACCGCGCAGCAAGAGGACCGAAACCTGGCATGCCCAGCCGAGCATCATCGCGGCGAACCCCGCCCGCCCGGCCCGCTCCCCCGCGGTCCGCGAATGCCCCGCCCCCGGCATGGTCATCACAGCGGGCTTTTGCGGCGCGCCGGCCGTGACGAGCTCTTTCTCGGCCGGTTGCTCCCGCACGGCTCGGGCCCATTCGAAGAGCAACGCGACGAAGGCGACCACATAGCAGGTCAGGGCGGCGCCGAAGGCGACTCCCGCGTAGCCTGCCAGCGTTTCGTTCACCGGCATCGCGCGCTCCTTGTCATAACGAGCCAGACTACCGTATCGCGTTGTCAGAAGACCTGTTCGATGCGGCAAGCCCCATCCCGCTCCTGCGGTTCTCAGGGTTCGTCAAACGTCGGCGCCGCACGCCCGGCGACAGAGCACCTCACGCGGTTTCTGCGCCCAGTTTCTGCCTGACGCGGGCGGCAAGTTTGTCGAATTCCCCGTGCCAACCGGCCTGATCGGTGCGCGCCAGGCCGCCGAGCTCCAGCTCGGCGGCCTCGAACCGGGCCCAGACCCGGCGTCGGCGCACCACGAGCGAGCCGAGCAAACCGCACACCATCGTCACCGCGAACAGCAACACCCAGAGCTGCGCCGGGTCCTTCGAGACTTGCAACGACACCCACTGCTGCACGCCGTCGAACCGCACGATGACCCCGTCCGGCAATGTGACCGACTCGCCCCGCATGAGATTCTTGCGCGCTGCGCGCACGAGCTTGCCCGAATCGACCAATCTGTGGTCCAGCGACGTCGCCGACTGCGGACGGCCGGAGTTCAGACCTGTGTCGCCTTCGTACACGTCAATCGCCACCCCCGGATTGACCAGCTCCGGTGACAGCGAGGTCAACAGCGTCCCGTGCAGCCCGGCGGTGGGCGCGAACAGCCCTTCGAGGGCGACGGCGTGCTTGTCCCGCTCGCCGAGGTCCGGCCACATGCCGGCGGGCGGGTCGAACCGCGCCGCGCCGCTGGAGAGGAACGTGGCGCCGTCTTGGGGGATGAACGGCACCGTCTCGGTGCGGCTCTTGCCCGGGCCGCCGTCGGGCCAGGTGACCGTGAATGTCGGCGCGAAGCCGTGGCCCATCAGGTAGACCCGCAACCCCTCCACACGCAGCGGATGGTTCACCCGGAGCTGGTATCCGTGCCAGCTGTCGCTCGCGAAGTCCGCCGGGAGCTGGTACGCGATCTGGGATTCGTAGTTGTCCGGCTGGCCGCTCGCCAGGAACGTCTCGTGGAAGCTTTTCGCCTGGAGGCAGAAAGGGTCCAGGCGGGTGCCGTCTTCGAGCAAACCTCCCCGGAAAGAGTCATAGACCGAGGTAGAAGTATTGCAGAAGCCTGTTGTGCCGGGCCCGGCGATCAATGTCCGGGTTCCCTCGTAGCCCCACAGCCTGCCGAGCGCGATGGCGACGAGAATCCCGAGGAGGGCGAAATGGAAGAGCACGTTGCCGAACTCGTGGACGAAGCCCCGCTCCGCGGAAAGCTCCCAGCCGCGCTCTGTGTCGTGGACCTCTGTTCGCCAACCGCGCAGCACTGCCTTCACCTGCGCCTTGGCCAGCTCTGAGTCCGCGGCCCGCAACCGGGCGTGATGCGGCAGGCGGGAGAGGTTGCGCGGCGTCCTCGTCAACGGCGCGCGCAGCTGCTTGCACTGCTCGACCAGGCGCGGGGCGAGACACCCCACCAAAGAGACGAACAGCAAGGCGTAGATCGCGGTGAACCAGGGCGAGATGAAGATCTCGAAGAATTTGAGCTTGTCCAGCCACGGGCCGATGTCAGGATGGTCCTCGATCCAGCGGTCGACCTTGCCGATGTTCAGGTCTTTCTGCGGCAAGACCGCCCCCGGCACTGCCGCGACGGCAAGCAGGAACAGCAGGACGAGAGCAGTCCGCATGCTGGTCAAAGCGCGCCAGCTGTTGCGGAGAAAGGCGAGCGCGATCATATCGGTGAGATGTACTCCCCGCCTGTGGCCGAGCGGAGCCAACCGACGACGCAGCCCCATTGCCCGGTCGCGAGCAGAACCCCGATGAGGGCCATCGCCGCCGCCCCGGCGATCCGCACTCCGCGCGCGTGCTCGCGCAGCCAGCCCGTGGCGTCGGCCATCGTGGCGGAGCCGACCGCCACAAGGAGGAACGGCGCCCCGAGGCCGAGGCAGTACGCGAGGACCAGCCCCGCGCCTCTGGCGGCGTCCACGCCGTCGGTCGCGAGCGCGGAAGACACCACCGCGCCCAACGTCGGACCGACGCACGGAGTCCAGCCGAGAGCGAAAACAGCGCCGAGGAGCGGCGCGCCGCCGAGGTGCGCCACCGGGCGCGGCGCGAGACGGGCCTCCCGGTTCAAGATCGGCGGCCACCCGAGGAAGGCCAAGGCAAGCACGATCGTCACCACGCCCCCGATGCGCGAGAGCGTCTCCCGGTGGGTGACGAACGTGTCGGCCAGGCCGAAGACCAGGGCCGTTTCCAGCAGAAAGACCACGGTGAAGCCGAGGACGAACAGCGCGGCCCCGAGCACAGCTTTCGTCCGGGCCCCCGCCCCGCGCGGACCGGCCTCGTCAACGCTCACCCCGACCAAACCCGCGAGATAGGAGACATAGCCGGGGACCAGCGGCAAGACGCAGGGCGAGGCGAACGAGGCCGCACCCGCGAGGGCGCACGCGCCCAAGGCCAACAGGATCGGCCCCGAGGCGGCCGCCTGCTCGAATGCGGCGCCGACGCTCATTCGGCGAGCACCTTGTCCAGCACCGGTTCGAGCGACGTCTGGCTCACCGCGCCGATGTGCACGAAGGCGACCGCGTGCGTCCGGTCGAGCACGACCGTGGTGGGGACAGCGCTCGTGGACACATGCGCGGAGAGGCCGAGCAGGGAGCGCCCGGACGGATCGTAGATCGACGGGTAGGACACGCCGCGGTCGAGCACGTAGTCCTTCGCGGCGTCGCGGGAGTCCTCCCGCAAATCGACCCCGAGGAACGCCACGCCTCGGTCTTTGCTCGCCTGGTACGTGGACTCAAGGGCGGGCGTTTCACCGCGGCATGGTCCGCACCAACTCCCCCAGGTGTTGATGACCACGGCTTTCCCGGCGAACTGCGGGTCGTCGAGCGAGATGCGCTTGTCGGTGAGCAGGTCGGGCCCCGCCACCGGCCCGGTGAGGGCCGGTCTGTGGCCTGGGTCGTACCAGTGCTCGGGTTTGCCGTCCGGGGAGAAGATCCCGTTCGGCGAGGGCTGGCGCACCACGCACGCCGTGCTGGTCAACGCGAGGAGCGCGCAGCCGAGCGCGACGAGCGGTTGTCTCATATCCCTGCGCTGGGCTCGCTGTATTTGATCTGCGCCACCGTGTCGCCCTCGTAGACGATCGTGGTCAGCGACGCGAGGTCGCATTCGCGTTTGCGCGGGTCGTGGAAGAAGCTTTTGCCCTCGTAGTGGCGGCGCAGCGTGTACACCGGCAGCTGATGGCTCACGATCACCGCCTCGTGGCCCCGCACGCTGTCGCGCACGGAAGTCGCCACGCGGACCATGCGGTCGCGGATCTCGGTGTACGGCTCGCCCCAAGACGGCCGGAGGGGGTTGCGCAGCTTCCACCAATGCTGCGGCTTGAGCAGCACTCCTTTGCCTTCGGCGAATTTGGTGCCTTCGAAGATGTTGCCCGCCTCGATGAGGTCGTCCTCGGTCTCGATGGGAATGCCCAACGCCTCGGCGATGGGCTTCGCGGTCTCCTGCGCGCGCTGCAGCGGGGACACCACCAGGCGCCGCACGTCCCGGCCGGCGAGGTGCTCGGCCACCTTTTTCGCCTGCCGCTGGCCGCGCTCGGAGAGGGAGAAACCTGGCAAGCGCCCATAGAGCACGCCCGTCGGGTTGTGCACCTCGCCGTGGCGCATCACATGGACGATCGTGCGGACGTTCTGCTCGCCGCCGGTCTGGGTGCTCATCTCGTCTCCTCTGATCCTCTAGCCCTAGGCAGTCTAAAGGGCGCCAAGCTTGTTGACGACATCGGTGAACCTTGTCCGGCATTGCCGTCAGACCCCTGCGGTGTTCCCGCCGCACAGGCTGAGCCCACATATTTCAGATCTGGGGCATCTTTCAGATCTGGGGCGTCGGCCTCTTCTGCGGGGAAAGAGCCGTTCCCCGTGGACGGGCTCATCGCCGCGCTGTCGGCGGCGCGTCGGGCACTGCTTGGGCAGCGGCGCGCGCTGCGGCGGGCACAGCGCGCGCGAACACCTCGAACGCCTCATCGGTGAGAGAAGTCGACACGAACCACGCCTCGTACGCGCTCGGCGGCAAATGCACCCCGTGGTCGAGCATCGTGTGGAAAAAGGCCGGGTAACGCCAAGTCTGCGTGGCCCGGACCGTGTCGAAGTCTGTCGGCGGGGCTTCGGCGAAAAACACCGAGAAGAGGTTTCCCGCCCTGCCGATCGCGACCGGCAGTCCCACAGCGGCGAACTCTTTTTCGACCAAGCCGACGATCGTCTGCGCGGCAGCGTCCAACCGCGTGTAGGCGGCCTCGTCGGCGAGGCGGAGCGACGCGAGACCGGCAGCTGTGGCGAGCGGGTTGCCCGCGAGCGTGCCCGCCTGGTAGACGGGGCCGGCTGGGGCCAGCTGCGCCATGATCTCAGCGCGTCCGCCGAACGCCGCCGCGGGCACGCCGCCGCCCATGACCTTGCCGAATGTCACAAGGTCCGCCGCGACGCCGCCAAGGCCGAACCAGCCTGCCCTGCTGACTCGGAAACCGGTCATCACCTCGTCGGAGATGAGGAGGGCGCCGCTGGCGCGGGGGGTTTCTGCCAGCGCGCGCTGGAACTCTGGCTTCGGGGCGAGAACGCCCATGTTGCCGGGGGCGGCTTCGGTGATCACAGCCGCGATCTCGTCGCCGTGTTGCGCGAAAAGCTCCGTGAGCGCCTGCGCGTCGTTGTACGGGAGGACGACCGTGTCGGCGGCAGAACCAGGGGTCACCCCTGGGGAGGACGGGGCGCCGAAGGTCAACGCCCCGGAGCCCGCGGCGACCAGCAGCGCGTCGGAATGCCCGTGGTAGCAGCCCGCGAACTTGACGATCTTGGCGCGGCCGGTGTGGGCGCGGGCGAGGCGGATCGCGCTCATCGTGGCCTCGGTGCCAGAGGTCACAAGGCGCAGTTGCTCCGCGCCCGAGCCGTGGACGCGGGCGATGATCTCCTCGGCGAGAGCGGCTTCGGCCTCGGTGGGCGCGCCGAACGAGAGGCCCCTCCCGGCGGCCAGCGCCACATCGGCCAGAATCTCCGGGTGCGCGTGCCCGTGCAACATCGCGCCCCAGGAACACACGAGGTCGAGGTAGCGGTTTCCGTCCACATCGGTCAACCACGGGCCTTGGGCTTTGGCAATGAAACGGGGGGTGCCGCCGACTGCGCCGAAGGCCCGCACGGGCGAACTCACCCCGCCGGGGATGACCCGGACCGCTCGCGCATAGGCTTGCTGCGAGGCTGCGACGGCGGCTGGCTCAAAATCGGTGGGCACAGCAGCAACAGTAACGCAGCGGCGTGCGCGAAGGCTCCGTCGTCCCGTGTGAGGTTCCCCGAGAAGAACGAGGCGCCCGCGCTTTCCCGGCCCAATCCCCTGCGGACGAGCCGGTTTCCCCCGCGCGGGAAGCCGGTCAGTTCTCGCGGGGGATGAAACCGTTCGCTTTGGCGGTCTCCACGTTCTTCAGATGCTCCTCATACGTGTCGCTGAACAAAGTCGTGCCCTTCTCGTCCACAGTCACGAAGAACATCCAATCCCCGTCAGCGGGTTTGAGCATCGCTTTGACCGCCGCGTAGCTCGGCGAGCAAATCGGGGACGGGGTGAGGCCCGGACGGATGTACGTGTTCCACAGCGTCGGGTTCTTCCTGTCCTGATCGCTCGTCCCGACCTCCTGCTTGTCGAGCACGTAGTTGATCGTGGAGTCGAACTGCAACGGCTGGTCGGCGGCGAGCCGGTTGAGCATCACGCGCGCGACTTTCGGCAGATCCTCGGGGAAGACGACTTCCCGCTCGATGAGCGACGCTCCGATCAGCGTCTGATACGGCGTCCAGCCCAAAGCCTTCGCGCTGTCGAGCAGGCCGAGCGCCCGGTACTGCGCCGCCGTGCTCGTGATCAGGAAATGCAGGATCGTCAAGGGGTCGGACTGCGGGTTGAAGTTCATATCGCCGACAATCAGGCCTTCCAGGCGGCGGTCGCGAGGCACGCCCTCCGGGAATCCCGCGACGCCCTCCTTCGCCCAATCCGGCACTCCGAGCTCTTCGAGCGTCGCGTTCTGCGCCGTGGCGCGCAGATCGTCAGCCGAAACGCAATGCTCCTGGCCGTTCAATGTCACGCAGCTCGCCTCGGCGATGATGTCGTAGATGGCAGGAGTGCGCTGCCCTGTCGTCGTGATCGTCCCGTCCAAGGCGCGGGAGCCGGGGACGCTCAGATAGCCGACGACGTCTTTCTTGCCCTTCTCGGTGAGCTTTGCGAGGGCAAGCGCGGCGGGGATCTTGGTCGGCAGCACATAGTAGCCCGGATTGATCGAGGTCAGCCCGGCGTCCAGGAACGCCTCTTTGCTTTTGACCACGTTCTGCGCGACAAGATGCTCGCCGATCAGCGCGTTGCCCTCGCCCTCGGCGACGTGGAACACGAGCTCCGGGCCTGCGGGGCCGGTGAAGTCCGGCGGGGCGGGCTTCGAGGCTCCGCCGCCGCCCCACCAGAAGAACACCAGGCCCGCGGTGAGCAGCAACGCGCCGACCAGAAGGAGCACAGCGGCCACGCGGCGGCGGCGCAAAATCTCCGGGGAGCGGTCGCGCATGGCGCGGGTGCCGCGCTGCGCGGGCAGTTTCGGCGACCCGACCACCTCCGGCAGAGCCCTTCTCCTGCCGGAGCCTCCTGGCCGAATCGGATCGATCATGCTCTGCCCTCTCTCTCGTCGCGCGCACGGTCCTTGCCGTCGAGCCATCCTTGCAGAATCGCGGTCGCGGCCAACTGATCCACCACGCCGCGTTGCCCTTTCCGAACGAGACGCTTGCCACTGACGCCTGCTTCGCGAAGCTGGCGGTGCGCCAACAGGGTCGTGACCCGCTCGTCGACGAGGCGCACCGGCACCGGGGCGATCACCTCGCCCAATCGGCGGACGAACTCCTCCGCGGTGCGGGCCGCCGTGGCGGCTTCGCCTTTCAAATTCCTCGGCCAACCAACGACGACCAGGGCGATCCGGTGCTCCCGCACCACTTCGGCCAGAGCGGCGAGATCCTCTGCCAACGCCAGCTTCGGCGGCTTGCCCGTGGCGCGCTCCAGGGCCGCGAACGGCGCGGCGAACACTGCGTCCGGATCGGATATCGCCAAACCGATCCGCGCCTGGCCGAGATCGATCCCCAGCCGAGGGCCGCGGAGCCCTGTCTCTGCCGCCGACGGGCGGGGTTCTGTCTCCGCCGCCGACGGGCGGGGTTCTGTCTCTGCCGCCGACGGGCGGGGTTCTGTCTCCGCCCCCGACGGGCGGGCCTCAGACACGGGCTCCGAGCCCGGCGATCTCCTCGCGCAGCTTCGCCTGGGCCGCCGGAACGGCCGAGGGGTCGGTTCCGGAGCCCTGCGCGAGATCGTCTTTGCCGCCGCCTCTGCCGTTGACGGCGGGGGCGACGGCGCGGAGCAGTTCGCCCGCTTTCGCGCCGAGCTCGTTCGCGGCTTTCGTCGCGAGCACGGCGAAGGCGACTTTCTCGCCGCTCTTGTGAAAAAGCGCGGCGACTGCGGCTCGGGAGCCGAAAGCTTCCTTCATCGAGGCAGCCAGGCCGCGCAGATCGTCAGAGTCCACCTCTGCGCTGACGAACTCCACGACGGCCCCGGAGCAAAGACGGACCGGGCTCGCCGACTGGGCGAGGTTCCCCGCCTGCGCCCGAGCCTGGGCTTGGGCCTGCCGCGCGATCTCGCGCTCCAAGGTTTTCACCCGCTCCACCAGCGCGCGCACCTTGTCGGGAGCCTCCGGCGCAGGTGCGCCCACCGCGGAGGCCACCGCCGCCAGCAGCGCGCGTTCCTTCGCGAGATGCTCGCGCGCGTCATAACCGACCAAAGCCTCCACCCGGCGCGTGCCAGAACCTGTGGAAGACTCGCCGAGCAAGACCACCGGGCCGACCTTGGCAGACGAGGGCACATGCGTGCCGCCGCACAGCTCCATCGAGAAAGGCCCGCCGATCTCGACAACGCGCACTCGCTCGCCGTAGTTCTCGCCGAACAGCGCCAACGCGCCCATCGCGCGAGCCCGGTCGATATCCGTGACAAAGGTGTTGACCGGGTAGTCGGTCTCCACCGCCTCGCCGACCACCGACTCGATCTCCTGCTTGGCCTGCGGGGAGAGCGCGCTGTGCCACCGGAAGTCGAACCGCAGGTAGCCTGGCTTGTTGAGCGATCCTGCCTGCGTCGCCTCAGGGCCGAGGACCTGGCGCAGCGCGGCATGGACCAAGTGCGTGCCCGAGTGTCCTTGGTTCGCCCCGTGGCGCCACTTCGAATCGACCTGGGCGGTGACTTCTTGGCCGGTGGCGAACGCGCCTTCGACAACTTTGACCCGGTGCGCGAACAGGCGCTTGGCGATCTTCTGCACATCGCTCACCTCTGCGAACGCGCCGGGAGCGCTGATCGAGCCGGTGTCGGCGAGCTGCCCGCCGGACTCCGCGTACAACGGGGTGCGGTCGAGGATGATCTGCGCCTCCTGCCCGGCGCGGACCTCGTTGGCGAGCTGGCCGTCCACCACGACGCCCAGGATCGTCCCGAACGAGGAGAGCTCGTCGAAACCAGTGAACTCCGTCGGCGGGCCGTCGAGCAAGGCTTGATAGGCCGATTGGTCCTCGTGCGCCTGCTTTCGGGATTTCGCGTCCGCTTTGGCCCGGCGGCGCTGCTCCGCCATGAGCTGGGCGAAGCCCTCCTGGTCCACCTCCAAGCCGACCTCGCGCGCCATCTCCAAGGTCAGTTCGAGCGGGAAGCCATAGGTGTCGTGCAGCGCGAACGCCTCGGTTCCGGGGATGATCTTGCGCGAGGAGCCCAGCGCCCCGGCCGCCACCTGCTCGAAGAGTTTGGAACCGGAGTCGATGGTGTTGCGGAACGCGTGCTCCTCCCCGGCGGCGGTCCGCTCGATCCGAGCAGCCTCGTGCGACAGCTCGGGGTACATCGGACTCATCGAGGACACGACTTGCGCGACCAACGCGGGGGTGGCCAGCTCCGTCGCGCCCAACAGCCGCGCCGCGCGCACGATCCGGCGCAGCAGCCTGCGCAGCACGTAGCCCCGGCCGTCGTTGCCAGGGTTCACCCCGTCGGCGATGAGCATCACCGCCGTGCGGGCGTGGTCGGCGATCACCCGGAACCGGGTGTCGTCGGCATGCGAACCGGCTCCGTAACGGCGGCCGGTGAGCTGCTCGGCGACGGAGATGACCGGGCGCACCACATCGGTCTCGTAGACGTTGTCCACCCCTTGCAGCAGGAACGCGACACGCTCGACGCCCATGCCGGTGTCGATGTTCCGTTTGGGCAGCGGGCCCGCGATGTCGAAATCCGTCTTGCTGCGAATCGCGGCGAGCTCGTTCTGCATGAAGACGAGGTTCCAGATCTCCAAGTACCGGTCCTCGTCGGCCTCCGGCCCGCCGTCCGCGCCGTATTCGGGCCCTCGGTCGTAGTAGATCTCCGAGCAGGGGCCGCTCGGGCCGGGGATTCCCATCGACCAGTAGTTGTCGGCGGGGCCTCGGCGTTGGACGCGCTCGTCGGGCAGGCCCGCGACCTTCTTCCACAGCGTGATGGCCTCGTCGTCGTCCTCGTAGACGGTGGCCCACAGCCGTTCCGGGTCAAAACCGTAGCCCCCGTCCGCAACAGACGAGGTCAACAAGGTCCAGGCGAGCTGGATCGCACGCTCTTTGAAGTAGTCCCCGAAAGAGAAGTTCCCCGCCATCTGGAAGAACGTGTTGTGCCGGGTGGTCACCCCGACCTCTTCGATGTCCTGGGTGCGCACGCACTTCTGAATGCTCGTCAGCCGCGGCGAAGGCGGGGTGCGCTGGCCGAGGAAATACGGCACGAACTGCACCATGCCCGCGTTGACGAACAACAAGTTGGGGTCGTCGAGAATCAACGAGGCGCTCGGGGTCAGCTCATGGCCGTTTTTGATGAAATGCCCGAGAAAACGCTCGATGATCTCCGCTGTGCGCATGGGCCACTACCCTACCGGAAAGCTCAGCGGAGCTTATTTCGCCTTGATCCGCCGCACTGTCTCTCGCAGCAGCTGAGCGGCCACGTCTGATTCGTCCGCAGAACCGCCCCGAGTCTGCGGGAGCGACAGCGCGAGGCCCGCCCGCATGCCGGAGCCGATCACGACCAGCCCACGGGACCGCGCCCCGGTGATCGTCAGGACAGCTGGAATGGCCATGGTGCCCTGGGACTGCAATCTGCCCGACATCCTGATGGTCATCGACTCGTCGGCGCCGGGCACGGTGTCGCGCTCCGTGCTCAACCGCATGACCGCCGTGGCGCCGCCAGCCGAGCTCAATGTCACCGCAGGGCAGCGTTTCGCGAAATCCTCCGCTGCGACGAACGGCCCCGAGCCGCGAGGGTCGCGGTGCAGGCGCACTTCGGCCGAGGCCGCTTCGACAAGGAGCATCCCGGTCGAATTGCCCTGCACGGAACCGACCGCGTCCGCGGATTTCTCTGCTTTCCGCAGATCGCACTCAGGCGGGCTGATGTCGACAGCCGAGCCCTTGCCTTCCGATCTGGCTGAGCCTCGCGTCCTGGTCACCTTCCACCCGTCCGGGTAGTCCTCTCGTGCGGGCAAGAGCGCGAACAGCTCGTCGTCGGACAGTCCGGCGAGGCCGTCTTGCCCCGGAGCCGCCGCGCCGATCAACGCCAACGGGCTCGAATCCCCCGGTTGCGAGCTTCGCGACCCCCACCACCAACCGAGCAGAAAAATGCAGGCGAGCGCCAAACAGCCCGCGAGGGCCTTCTCCCACCGCTTCGGTTGTCCTGGCCGGGGCGGTTCGGGCGGGGCGGCGCCGTGCGGCGCAGCGGCGGCCTGCGGGGCGTGCTGCGAATCCCAGGACTGCGCGCACTGCTGCTCGGGCACCTGCGGGAGCCCCAACGCCGGGTAGAACCACTGCGGCACTCCACTGTTTTGGGGCGGACTGTTTCGGGGCGGACTGTTCTCCGATGGCGGGCCCTGCGGCTGCTCTGGTGTTGTGCCCATCACTCCATTTTGCCTGACGGCTGACCGTCAATCGAGCAGAGGGGTTTCGCCGAGCGGCTGATTCAACATGATCCGCACTTGGTAGGTGCCATAGCCGCCCCAATGCGAAATCGTGGCGACCAACGCGTCGTCTTCGCTCCGCGCCGCGCTGAGGAAGCCGCCATACACCCCTCGGGGATCTCGCAAGCTTCTGTCGCGCCCGTCCCCGGTGACCACCGCCAGCTCCGGGCCGAACTCGGTCGGATGGTCCAGCGGCGCGAGGCGCATCGCGACCGGGGTCTGCATGTTCCTCGTGTACACGAACGCGAGATACGGGCCGAACTGCATGAGGCCGGATTCGCCGATCCCGTCCTGTTGGCCGTCCCGCGCGCTCTTGGGCCGCTGTAGGGCCACACTGGGCAGCGGCGGTGTGACGGGCAAAGTGCTCAATGTCTTGCTCTGCCCAGGCCGCCGCCAGCCCGCCGCCGTGTAGTACTCCCAACGGTCCGGGTCCAGCAGGTCGTGCGGCGCGCTGCGCGCCATGTGCAATCCGTCGTTGGCCCTGCCTTCCTGTTGCCCCCCGATGTAGACGACCGGGGGCGAGCCGTCCGGCGGCTCGACCATGGCGAACTCCATCTGCTGGAACGGCGCCCCCCGGTTCCAGGTCTTGGGCTTCGAAGCAGGGCGCTGGCCGTGCGGGTTCGTCAGGACCAACGCGGGCGCGGGCAGCTCGGGAATGGGCGGAATGACCCGGCGGGTGTCGGGATCGAGGTCGAACTGCACGATCTGAGACTGCAGGGTGGTCCACTGGGCGGAGACGTCCCAGTTGTTCGCGATCTGGAACGCGACGAACAACTTGTCGTCCACGACGATGGCCGAAGTCGGGACGATCGAAGCGGCAACAGGCCCCTTGGCCTTTCCTCCCACGGAACGGACCACCTCTAGCATGGAGCCCCCAGGTGTTCCGGCCGCGGCAATGCGGCCGAGCAGGTCGATGGGCATGCCCTTGCGGCCCGGATACGGCTCCGGCTCCGGGCCGGCGCCCGCCGCCTGCAAAGCCCCGCCGACCCAGCGGGTGGACCACGCCGGATAGGCGGGGATGTCGTTCTCGTCGGCGAACCCGTCGACGATTTCGTCCCCGTCCTGGTCCAAGTGCGTGTAGAGGATCGGATTCGCCCATGTGACAAGACCTGGCCGCAGGTCGAGGTCCGGGCCGCCGTGGGAGAAAGGCTGAATCCGGCTGGTCGAGTCGCCGAAGACATAGCCGATCACGCGCTCGCCCTTGGCGTTGGTCCCGAGGTCGACGGGCACGCCGAGGTCGGCTCCGTCCATCCGCCAATCGTCCTTGATCTGGCGGGCCGCAGGCCCCACGCCGCCCACCATGTCCTCGCCGACACGGGGGACGATCTCATCGAGATCTGGCTCCGAGTCCGGGCCGGCCCCGTCCTCTCGGTCGTCCTCAACGTCGTCTCGATCCATGTGGTCCGGGGCCGGTTCCTCCTGGATGAAGGCCACCGCCTGGTCTGGGCCCGAGGCTGGGTCTGGGTCTGTGCCGTCGGGCGGCGGGTCCTCGTCCGGCTCGGGGGCCGGGTCCACCGGCTCGACGGCGACGATGCTGATGTCTCGGACCGGCGCGGGCATGGTCGCGAGCGGCGGCCCCTGCCAGAGCACTGCGCCAGTTCGGTCGTCGTCAGCAGGGACGTCATCGCACGAGACGGCGCGATGCTCCGGCTCCGCCTGCGCCGGGGCCTGGGCGAGCCACCAAAACAGTGGAACGGAGACCGGCAGTCCCAGACCGGCCAAAAGCCAGGGCCGGCACCTGCCGAAAACTTTCGGCCAGATTTTCGTCGACCGGCGTGGGGATGTCCACGGGGTGGAACTTTTCGACAAAGCACTGTGTTTCGACAAGGAACTGTGTTGCCGCATTGGCGCGAGTTTAGTCCTTGTCGCCGTCGCGCGGGGTGGCCCGGCGGGTCTTCGCCCCGCCACGGACGATAGCGCGCAGCTTCGGCACCCGCCCGAGCAGCTCCCGTTCAAAACCGTGGTTCGTCGGCTGGTAGTAATCCACCCCGACGATCTCGTCCGGTGGGTACTGCTGCGCGAGCACGCCTTCCACCGTGTCATGCGGATAGCGGTAACCTGCGGTTTTCTTGGTCTTGCGGGCATATGAGGAGTGCCCGTCGCGCAAATGCTGGGGCACTGGTCCCGCTTTGCCCGCGCGCACGTCCGCCTCTGCCGCGCCGATGGCGCGCACCACGGCGTTCGATTTGGGCGCGGTGGCCAGGTGGATCGTCGCCTGGGCAAGGATGATCCGGGCTTCGGGAAGGCCGACTATGGCGACCGCCTGGGCCGCCGCCGTCGCGACACCGAGGGCGGACGGGTCCGCCATGCCGACGTCTTCGCTCGCGTGGATCATGAGCCTGCGCGCGATGAACCGGGGGTCTTCTCCAGCGACCACCATGCGCGCCAAATAGTGCAGCGCCGCGTCCACGTCTGAGCCTCGAATCGATTTGATGAACGCGCTGACAACGTCATAGTGCTGATCGCCGTCACGGTCGTAGCGGACCATCGCCTCGTCCAGGCTGGCGGTGACCTGTTCGAGGGAGACCTCCCAGGTCTGCGCCCCCTCGTCTTCGGCCTGGGCGAGGTCCACGGCGGCTTCGAGGGCGGTGAGCATGCGGCGGGCGTCGCCGCCCGCGACCCGGAGCACGTGCTCGCGCGCCTGGTCGCACAGCCGCACCGCGCCGCCGTAGCCGCGTTCGTCTTCGAGCGCCCTGCTGATGAGGGCGTCGAGGTCTTCGCGGGCGAGCGGGCGCAGTTCGAGCACCAAGGATCGCGAGAGCAGCGGGGAGACCACGGCGAACCCCGGATTCTCCGTGGTGGCCGCGACGAGAAGGACGATTTGGTGCTCCACGGCGGCGAGCAGGGCGTCTTGCTGCGTCTTCGAGAAACGGTGCACCTCGTCGATGAAGAGCACCGTGCGCCTTCCGGCGGCGAGGCGCATCCGCGAGTCCTCAATGACCTCGCGCACCTCCTTCACCCCTGCGGTGAGCGCGGAAAGCGCGACGAACTCGCGCCCGGTGGCGGCGGAGAGCAACGAGGCGATGGTGGTTTTGCCAGTGCCAGGGGGGCCGTGCAGGACCACGGAGGCCACGCCATGCCCGTCGACGAGCCGCCTGAGCGGTCTGCCCGGCCCGAGCAGGTGGTCTTGGCCGAGCACTTCGGCCACGTCGCGCGGCCGCATGCGCACAGCAAGGGGGGTGTGGGCGGCGCTCACCAGCGCCATGCCGCGCGCAACGCGGCGATCACTGCTTCGGCGTGCTTGGCCACAGCCTGGTCCTGCGCCGCCTCGGCGAGGCCGAGCAGCACCTCCCACCGGGCCATGAGCACCTGCGGCGTCGGCGAGGAGAGGGCGTGGCTGTGCGACCACGCCCCGTCCCTGCGATGACCAGGCAGCCACCACGCCGTGGTGAGCCAGACCCAGACCAACCCGGCGGCCAGGACGCGCTTGTGCACCGTCATCTCGTCGGCGAGGGCGGGCCACACGGCGACCGCCTCCGCACGCCAGGCCTGCACGATCCGCTGGTCCAGCTCAGCCCAAAGCTCCCGGCTCTTGCCGCTCTTGTCTTCGCCCATAGCCCCGCGATACGTGAGCAGCGCATACGCTATGTCCAGCGTCGCGTCGCGGAATCCGCCCCACTCGTAGTCCAGGAACCGGACCCCTTGGTCCGCCGTGAGCACGATATTGTCCGGGCCGGGGTCCGCCGGGCTGAACGCCCGCATCGCGCCTTTCTCGAAAAGGCTCCGCGCCTTCGCCGCGATCTCGCGCACCTCGTCGGACACCTCGACGGAGAAATGCTCACGGAGCTGCTCGGGGAGAGCGCCGACGGCTCCCTGCACTTGTTGGCCGATCACGTCGCGGCCAGAAGGCACCTTGGCCCGGCGCAGCAAAGCGGAGAAGTCGGCCTCGCGGCCCGCCGTCGCCGCGTGCATCTTGCCCAGACGCTGCGCCCAGGCCATGAGGGCGTTCTCCTCGCCGCCCGAATGAGAAGCCAAAACCTGCGACATCGTCATGGCCTCGCCGAGGTCCGAGATGATGAGCACCCGCTCTTCGAGATCCCAGGCCAGCAGCTCCGGACCGGGGCGGTCCCCCGTCGCGAGAGAGGTGGTGAACTGGTAGCTCACCACCTCTCTCGTGAACATCTCCAGCCTGCTCTGCGGCGGCGTCTGCTTCACCACGATGGTCCTGGGCAACGAGAACGGGTTCTCCCCGACCTTCGCGCGGACCACCACAGTCTGCCCAGTGCCGCCAAGGTCCTCGACCTCGACGAGGGTGAGTTCAGCGCCGGTCCGCTTCGTGAGCAGCCGGACTGCGGCGGCGATGACCGAAGCGGCCTGCGCTGTGCCGAGCGGCGGATTATCCGTGAGAACTGACATCACCATCAAGAGTACTCTCGGCTGCCGACAAAAACGGAAATCCGGCAGAAGACGGGGGCGCCCCCGCCAATTCGGCGGGGCGAAAAGGCCCGCTACAGTTCCGCCACGTCAACGGAAACCCCGATCGTGCTGCTCTTGGCCTCGGAGTAGATGACGCCCCGCAGCGGCGGCACATCCGCGTAGTCCCTGCCCCACGCGCACGTGACGTACTCGTTGCCCACAATTTTGTCGTTCGTCGGGTCGAAGGCGAGCCACCTGCCCCGGCCGAAGCCCACAGCGGGCCACGCGTGCGTCGCGTCCGCGCCGACCAGCTTCGGCTGGCCCGGCGGCGGGTTGGTGAGCAAATAGCCAGACACGTACCGGGCCGCGAGACCGTGCCCGCGCAGGCAGGCAATGGCGAGGCGGGCGAAGTCCTGGCACACCCCCGACCGCTGCGCCAACACGGAGGCGACCTTGGTGCTCACGGTCGTCGAGCCCTGCGTGTAGCTCAGCTCGTGGTGGATGCGGTGGGTGAGCTCGGCGACGACGTCGATCAACGGCCTGCGGGGCGAGAACGTGGGAGCCGCCCACGCCAACACCTCCTCCGTGATCTCCGGCGGATCCAGGTCGAGGACGTACTGCTGCGCGAGCGGCTCCTGGTTCAGCCGCAGCCGCACGTCCTCCCACTCCGCGCGATCATCCCAATCCTCCCAGGACGAAAATCCCGATCGGACCGCGATCTGCGAAGCCGCGTCGACGACCAATCTGCGGTGGGTGCGTGTGACGTGGAAATAGAAGTCGTGGTTGCCGAAGGCGTCGATCCCGGTCGACTGGTCCTCGGGCTCGGGGTCCACGGTCACGCTGTGGGACAGCCGGCGCTGGCCCTCGAACTCCCTCGGGCAGAGAAACCCACGCCCGTAGGACGACGTCACATCGTCGTCGTACTCATACACAGTGCGATGCACGACCTGGAACAGCCGTTCCTGCGGCTCGCGCGCGAATTCCACAGCCTGTTCCTCCTAGCCCGCCCACAAGGGGCGCATCCGGCTCGGCGGAGTGAGCCGCGAGCGTTCGATAATGGTCGCGAGCTCGCGAAGTCCGTCGTGCACAGCGCCCGACCACTGTGCCAGAACTGCGCGCTCCCCTTCCGCCGAGATCCGCTCCAACTCGTCCGGCTCGACTCGCCGCAACAAGCTGAACAAGGACTCCAACGAGTGCTCCGCCCTGGTCGAACGCGCCGCGTCCGGCAGCGCCATCAAGTTCCGCCGCAACGCTTCGAGCTGGTAGAGCAACGACCTCGGGTTGTCCCCGTCGAAGAACAGCAACTCGGCGACCGTGCTGATCCGCACGCGCAGATGGTTTCGCCGCCGGTACGTCACTGCCGACTCCACCGAGGACAGAACGGCTTCGGCGAGCGGGCGCTCCGCGTCCGCGTCCTGGGGTTGCACGAGCGTGGCCCGCACGAGCGCGGTGAGCTGCAAACCTCGCTCGATGCGCTTGCCGATGTCCATCAGCCGCCACCCGGCGTCATGGACCATGGACTCCGAGGCCAGGCCGGAAAGCGCCAACATTCCCGCCAATGCCTGGGATTGGGCGATCGCGAGCTGGACGATCTCGTCGGCCCAAGACGACTGCGCGCTGTGCCGCACCGGCCCTTCCAACGCGCGTTCGAGGTCGGCCAGAACCATCCAGGTGTCCACCGAGAGCTGGTCGCGCACGCCCTGCGCGGCGTTGCCGAGCCGGTCGGCGGACTGGGCGAGGGAGCCGGGGCGATCCCGGTCGAACGTGAGCGCCCGCAGCTCTTGCAGCGCGAGATCCACACTCATCCCCGTGTCCAAAGCCGGTCCTGCGGTGATCTGCTCCACGGCCGCGAACAGCGATCGCAGCGGTTCCGTGAACGGCGCGTCGCGGCGGCCTGCGGACTGCTGCTCTTGCAGCCGCTCGCGGATCACGATGAGCAGGCGGGCCAAGGCTTCGGCCCGCTCCCCGTACCGGCCGATCCAGAACAGGTCCGCGAGCACTCGAGGCGAAGTGACCGACTCGTCGGCGCGCGCCGACAGCTGGGGCGGAGTTTCTCCCGCGTTCGGGCGCCGGCCCCAGTCCGAGGCGACGACCCGTGCTCCTTGCTCGCCCGTTTTCTTCCCGCGCGCCGCGCCGGTTTCCGGCTGCATCACCCAGATGTCCTTGGTCGCGGCGGAAGCAGGCAGCATGGCGTTGCCGTTGCGTGTCATCACCTGGCCGAGCCCGCCCGGCAAGACCATCTGCTCATTGCCGTGCGTCACGGTGAAACAACGCAAGAGCACCGGAGCGCCTTGCAACAGCGCAGCTTCGTCGCCGCGCGACAGGCCCGCGTCTGCCGGGAGCACGGGGGCGGAGCCCAATCGCATCGGCAATTGGCCCACCCAGCGCCACGGCTGCGCTGCCAGCTGTTTGACGAACCGCTCCCGTTCGCCGGCCGACCACGCGGCCCCCGCGTGCGCCGCGCCGGTCACCACATCGCGGATGACGAGTTCGGCGGAGCCCTCCGCCAGCTTCTCCCGGTCCGCGGGCAGGCCGCCCCAGAGGACGGTGGCGTTCTCCAAAAGCAGTTCCTCGTCCAGGAGCGTCCGCGCGAGCTGCGGGAGGAAAACGGCGAGGGCCGGGTTTTCCAGCACGCCGGAGCCGATGGAGTTGACAATCGTCACTGTCCCCCGGTTCGCCGCCTCGACCAGGCCCGCGATGCCGAGCTGCGAGTCCGGGCGCAAATCGAGCGGGTCCACGAACTGCGAGTCGACCCGTCGTAACACCACATCGACGCGTTTGAGGGTTCCCAAGGAACGCATCCACAGCTTGCCTTCCCGAACCATCAAGTCGGGGGCCTGCACAAGCGGGAATCCCATGAGAAGCGCGAGATGGGCCTGGTCGAACGCGGTTTCCGACCCTGTCCCCGGAGAGAGCACCACCACCGTCGGATCTTCCACACCGGCCGGCGCGGCGTCCAGCAGCGCGAGCCGGAGCTCCTGGATGAACGGGCCCAACGAGCGCGGGGCCACAGCTTGGAAGACGCCAGGCGCGGAGCGCATGAGCACGCGCCGCCCCGCGACAGCGTATCCGACGCCCGAGGGGGCCTGGGTCCGGTCGGCGTGGACGACGAAATTCCCGGAAGGCCCCCGGCCGAGTTCGACGGCGTGCAAAAACACCGGCTTCGGCGGCGACGGAGCCTGCAACGCCATCCGCAAGTAGCCGCGGTGCGCGAACACAAGCTCTGGCGGCACAAGGCCCTGCTCCAGCACCCGCTGCGGGCCATAGAGGTCGGCCAAGAGCGCGACGAACAACCGGGCGCGCTGGGCGAGCCCCTCTTCGAGGGACGACCAGTCGTGCGCGGAGAGCACCAGCGGGATCGGGTCCAACGGCCAGGAGGCCGGGGCGCCAAGGACACGGCCGTGGCCCTCGCCGAGCGGCGCGGCCCGGGCTGTCGCGAGCTCGGGCGCGCCCACCGGGTTGTACGTGACGCCGTCGCTGTCGACTTGACGGGCGACGCGGGCGCGCAAATGGCCAAGGCCCTGGGGGCCGAGCGGAGCGAGCGAGGAAAGCAGCTCTGACCAGTGGGCACGGGGCTGCCCGTCGTCGTCGGTCAGCTCGTCGTAGCCCTCCGAGACTTCCCCGAACAAAACTTGTTGCGCTTGCGACCCCAAGCCGGCCGGACTCATGGTGGTTGAATTTACCGGAGCACCGTCCGGGCCCTGCGCAGATCAAGGATGCCCGGTGCGCCGTTGTCCACAGCCATCCGGGCGGCGATCTCAGTGATTTTGCGCAGGTCGATGACACCAGGGGTGATGCTCATCGGCTCGAATCGGCAGATTCTGCGCGACTGCGCGGTGGCAGAGTTCACAGGCGGGTCCTCGTAGGCGAGGCCGCCGGGATGCACGACGTGGTACATCGCGCCGCCGAGGGAATGCCCGGTGCAGGTGTCGATGAGCTCGAAACGCAGCGGCGAGTCGATGGTGATCGTCGGATGCAGCGCGCTCGGCGGCTGCCAGGCGCGATAGCGGACCCCGGCGACTTGGACGTCGTCCTTGTCGGTCCTGCGCAGCGGCACGGGAATCCCGTTGCAGGTGGCGATGAAACGGCCCGGGTCGGCTCCGACGAGTTTGACCTGCAGGCGCTCCACCGAAGAGTCCACATACCGCGCGGTCCCGCCAGCTGTGGCCTCTTCGCCGAGGACGTTCCACGGCTCGATGGCCGCTCGCAACTCCAACTCCGCCCCTCCGACGACGACCGAGCCCAGGCGGGGGAAACGGAACTCCGTGAAAGGTTCGAGCCAGGACTGGTCGAACTCGATCCCGGCGCGCCGAAGATCCGCGACGACCTCCGCGGCGTCCGCGATGGCGTAGTGCGGCAGCAGGTACCGCCCGTGCAACGCCGCGCCATGCCGGGTCAGGGGCGCTTGGAGCGGATGCTCCCAGAACTTCGCGACGAGCGAGCGCACCAGAAGCGATTGGACAAGGGCCATTTTCGGATGCGGCGGCATCTCGAAGCCCCGCAGCTCGAGCAGGCCAAGGCGGCCCCTGGTCGAGTCCGGGCTGTACAGCTTGTCGATGCAGAACTCCGCGCGGTGGGTGTTGCCGGTCAGATCGGTGAGCAGGTGGCGCAGCGCGCGGTCCACCTGCCAGGGGCGGAAGTCGCCGGACTGCGCGATCCGGCTGAGCTCCGCGAAGGCGATCTCCATCTCGTAGAGGGCTTCTGGGCGCCCCTCGTCCGCGCGGGGCGCCTGCGAGGTCGGACCGATGAACCGACCGGAGAAGAGGTACGACAGCGACGGATGCCGCTGCCAGTACGTGAGCAGGGAGACCAGCAGGTCCGGTCGGCGCAGCAGCGGAGAATCCCCTGGCGTCCGACCGCCGAGGGTGATGTGGTTGCCGCCCCCGGTGCCGTTGTGCGTCCCGTCGAAGTCGAACGTCTCGGTGGACAAGCGGGCGAGGCGGGCTTGCTCGTAAAGGGTCTCCAGCAGCTCGGTCTGCTCCTCGAAGCTCGCCACGGCGGGCACGTTCACTTCGATGACCCCGGGGTCCGGTGTGACCGACATGAACTGCAGCCTCGGGTCGGGCGGCGGCTCGTAGCCCTCCAAGACGACCGGGACGGCGAGTTCGCGCGCGGCGGCTTCCACGGCGCCGACCAGGTCCACGTACGCCTCCGCCGTGCGCAGCGGCGGCAGGAACACATGCAGGTGCCCGTTGCGGATTTCCACCACCAGCGCCGTCGTGGAAGCTCCAGCCGAATCTGCCGGCGCCGCCGGCTCGTCCGACTGGTGACGCTGCTCACGGCCCTGGGGGGTCGGCAGCTTGGCGCGCTTCGCGATGGGGTCCGCAGGCGGGAATTGCGCAGGCGGCGACCAGCTGACCGAGTCGAGCGGCAAGCGCAGTCCGGCGGGCGAGTCGCCCTCGGTGAGCACGATGCGGCCTCGACGGGTCCGCCACAGGGCGCTGAACCAGCCGTCGCCCGAATCGGAGGGCTCCAGCGGCACGACGTACGCCGCCGGGATGTTCGCACGGGCGTCGAGAACTTCGACCAGCTTGGCCCGCGCCTGTGGCGAGTCGAGTTCGGGCCCGAGGTCGGACTCAAGGTCTGCCGGGTCGCCGTCTGGCATGCGCAACGCGCGCTGCAGCTGCGCGAGCGGATCCTCGTAGGCGGGCTGGGCCGCTTCAGCGGACACGCCGAGCTGGCTCGCGAGCAGTTTCGCGAACTGGGCGGCAAGCTTCGCCGCCTCGCCCGCCTCGAGCGTGCGGGGCGCGGGCTCCCACGGCTTGGCGAGCAACGACTCGTCAGACCACAACGGCTCCCCGTCGGCGCGCCAATGCACGCCGATGTTCCATCTCGGCAACGCCTCGCCCGGGTACCACTTGCCCTGCGTGTGGGAGAGCAGCGCGCCAGGCGCGAGGTGCGTGCGCACGCGCCGGGCGAGATCTTCGGCGCGCTCCCGCTTGTGCGGGCCGTCCGCGGCGGTGGTCCATTCCGGGGACACACGGTCGTCCACGGAGACGAACGTCGGCTCGCCGCCCATCGTCAGGCGCACGTCGCCGTCCTTGAGCCGCTTGTCCACGGCGAGGCCCAGCTCGTACACCGACTTCCATTGCTCGTCGGTGTACGGGAGCGTGACGCGCGGGTCTTCTTGGACGCGACGGACGGTGTTCGAGAACTCGAAGGCGACCTCGCATGTGTCCGTCGCGCCTTCGATCGGGGCCGCGAGGGCGGGCTCGGGAGCCGCTGCGAGCGGAATATGCCCTTCTGCCGCGAAGAGCCCGGAGGTCGGGTCGAGCCCGACCCAGCCCGCGCCGGGCAAATAGACCTCGGTCCAGGCGTGCAGGTCGGTGAAGTCGGCTTCGGGCCCGGACGGGCCGTCCAGGGCGGGCAAGTCGGAGGTGAGCTGCACGAGGTAGCCGGAGACGAACCGCGCCGCGTAGCCGAGCTCGCGCAAAACCGAGACCAACAGCCAGGCCGAGTCGCGGCAAGAGCCGATTTTGCTCCGCAACGTGTGGTCCGGGCTCTGCACACCGGCCTCCATGCGGACGCTGTAACCGATCTCCTGGCTGACAGCGGTGTTGACCGCGACGAGATGGTCGATCGTGCGGATCTGGCCGGGTTCGGCGAAACGGCCGGCGAAAGCGATGACCAGCTCGCCCGGACCCGATTGCGGCCCGGCTTCGTCCACCCGGCTCCGGTACGGGAGGAGGGATTCGCGCAACGCGGCCGGATACGCGAAGCCCGCGTGCTCCGCGTAGTCCTCGATGAAGAACTCGAACGGGTTGATCGGCGTGAGGTCGGCGATGAGCGAAACCGTGAAGGAGAGCTCTGCTGCCCGCTCGGGGAAAACCGCCCTCGCGAGGAAGTTGCCGAAGGGGTCTTGCTGCCAGTTCAAGAAGTGCTGCCCCGGATGGACGGTGAGCGAGTAGGCCTCGATCTTGGTCCTGGTGTGCGGGGCGGGGCGCAGCCGGACCACATGCGGATAGACGCCGACCTGGCGGTCGAAGCGATAGCTGGTGTGATGTTCGAGGGCGACCTTGATGCCCATCGTGCTCCTAGTTCTTCTCTGCCTTGGGCTGAGATTTGTCTCCAAAGCCGACCGGCCCAGGCTTGAAGTCCACCCCGGTCTCGGCGCGCTGCGACGGTGTGATGGCGCCAGGCGCGCCAGTGAGCGGGTCTTGTCCGCCGCCGGACTTCGGGAAGGCGATGACCTCGCGGATCGAGTCGACGCCTGCGAGCAGGGCTGTGATGCGATCCCAGCCGAACGCCATGCCGCCGTGCGGCGGCGGACCGTAGCTGAACGCGTCGAGGAGGAAGCCGAAAGCGGCCTGGGCCCGCTCTTGGTCGAATCCCATCAGCTTCAGCACGCGCTCCTGCACTTCCCTTCGGTGGATACGAATGCTGCCACCGCCGATCTCGTGTCCATTGCAGACCAGGTCGTACGCCTGGGAGAGCGCAGAGCCGGGGTCTTGCTCCAGAGTAGCCAAGCTTTCCTCAGACGGCGCGGTGAACGCGTGGTGCACCGCCGTCCAAGCGCCCTCCCCCACCGCCACGTCGCCTGCCGCCTTGGCCTGCGCGGCGGGTTCGAGCAGAGGGAAATCGACCACCCAGGCGAACGCCCACTTGGGAGCGTTGTCGAGCAGACCGAGGCGCGTGGCGATTTCCACACGGGCGGCGCCGAGCAGGCTCCTCGCGCTGTTCGCGTCGCCAGCGGCGAAGAAGACACAGTCGCCCGGTTTCGCGCCGACATGCTCGGCGAGGCCGTCGCGCTCGGCCTCGGACAGGTTCTTCGCCACCGGTCCAGACAGTTCGCCGTCCTCCCCGATCAGCACATATGCCAGGCCCTTTGCCCCGCGCTGGCGCGCCCAGTCCTGCCAGCCGTCGAGCGCGCGGCGCGGTTGGCCCGCCCCGCCCGCCATGACGACCGCGCCGACATGCTCGGCCTGGAAAACCCGGAACGGGGTGTCTTTGAAGTAGTCGGTGCAGTCCACGAGCTCCACGCCGAACCGCAGATCGGGCTTGTCGGAGCCGTACCGGCGCATCGCCTCCGCGTAACTGATCCGGGGCAACGGGAGCTCAGGAGCCTCGCCGAGCACGCCCCACACTGCGGCGACGACCTCTTCGGCGAGCGCGATCACATCGTCCTGGGTGACGAAGCTCATCTCCAAGTCGAGTTGCGTGAATTCGGGTTGGCGGTCGGCGCGGAAGTCCTCGTCGCGATAGCACCGGGCGAGCTGGAAGTAGCGCTCGAGCCCCGCGACCATAAGCAGCTGCTTGAACAACTGTGGGCTCTGCGGCAACGCGTACCAGCTGCCCGGTTTGAGCCTGGCCGGAACGATGAAGTCGCGCGCGCCCTCTGGTGTTGAGCGGGTGAGGGTGGGAGTCTCCACTTCCGTGAAATCCCGGTCGAGCAGGACCCGCCGGGCCGCGGCGTTGAGCGTCGAGCGCAGCCGCAGCATCTGCGCCGCCTCTGGCCGGCGCAGGTCGAGGTAGCGGTAATGGAACCGGGTCTCCTCGCCTGGGGGCTCGTCGAGCGGGAAGGGCAACGGGGCGGATTCGGAGAGCACTTCGAAGCTGGTGACGCCCACTTCGACGGCTCCGGACCCGAGGGCGGCGTTCTCGCTGCCCTCGGGACGGCGGTCGACGACGCCGTTGATCTTCAGGCAGTATTCGGCTCGCAGCGCGTGCGCGCGCGCGAGCACGTCGCCGTCCCGGAACACGACCTGGGCGATCCCTGACTTGTCCCGGAGGTCGACGAAGATCACCCCGCCGTGGTCTCGGCGGCGCGCGACCCAGCCGGTGAGCACCACATCGGTTCCAATATGGTTTTCTCGCAGTTCACCGGCCAAATGCGTGCGCACGCCCGTCACCTCTCCTTACAACTATCGGAAATTCCTGTCCTGAGGATTGAAGCTGCCACGCACAAAAAGCCCAGGACTTTCCGGCAAGGCGCCCGGTTTCGCTTCAGGTGGCACTGTACGGGCTCGTTCGCGCCCGGCGCAACTGACTTCTTCCGCGACAGGCCAACTCGCAGTCGCTGTCAACCAGCTGGGAATCGCGCAGAATCTGCGCGATAGTTGATTGCGTTGAGCTAATCTTTATGTATCACGGAATCGACAACGAAGTCGGAGGCCTGGAATGCCCAAGATACGATCCTTTGGAAAAGCTGCTCTGGTTGTCGGAGCCATCGCTGCTCCGCTCATCATCACCGACGCGGCGACAGCCTCAGCTGATCCAATGCCGACAAAGACCATCGCCCCGATCAAATCCGACGTGTGCGTTTCTGGGCCGCTCGGATTCGTTCGCGGTTGTGTCGACCTCCCCCGCCACCGCTGGTGGGACGGGGACCGATGGTGGGACGGCGACCGCCCCTGGGACGGCGACGACTGGCGCCGGTTCCACGACGGTCCAGATTGGAGCGGCCCCGGACCCGGTTGGTACGACCCCGGTCCAGGCTGGCGCGACCGGGGCCCTGGGCCCCGACCAGGCCCTGGTTGGGGTCCAGTGCCCCGGCGCCGGCCCTGACGGTCCTGGCCCTGGACGGCGGTGAACCCGAAAAGCGATTCACTCGACCGGGTTCGACCGCTCAGACCAATTCGACCACAGCCGCAAGGCCAGTCCGACTGCGCCGAAGGCCGCCCCTGCCCAACACACCCCTGCCCAACCGGATTCTTGGTAGAGGAATCCGGAAGCCGCAGATCCCGCCACGCCGCCGAGGAAATAGGGCACCATGTACGCGGACGTGGCCCGGCTCCGAGCGGCGGCATGGGCGGCGTAAATCGCGTGCTGATTGGACAGATGCACCATCTGCACGCCGAGGTCGAAGACGACCAGGCCGACGATGAGCGCGGCGAGGGAACACGACCCCCACGCCAGGAACGGCCAGGAGACGAGCACGATGATCCACGCAAGCGTCGCGACCAAGACGCCCCGCCCCCGGTCGGCGAACCTGCCAGTGACCGGGGCGATCAACGCGCCAGCCGCGCCGACGAGGCCGAACAGTCCGATCACCGCCTCGCTGTCGTGATAGCGCGTCCCCCCGGAGCCGGACAAGAGGAAGGCGATGCTGGTCCAGAGCGCGCTGAAACCCGCCATGTTCAGGAAACCGAGGGCCATTCGTTTGCGCAGCAGCGGCGATGTCCGCACCAGCTTGCCGACTGACAGCAACAACGTCCCGTAGGGCCCGTGCGCGGACGGGACCGTCTTTGGGACCAGCAGCCACAGCACCGCTGCGAGCACCAGCTCGGCCGCGGCGGCAAGGAAGAACACGGCGCGCCACGTCCCGAAGACCTGCGCGACCACGCCGCTCACCGTCCTCGCGAGCAAGATCCCGAGCAGCAAGCCCGACATGACGAAACCCGTGGCCTGGCCCCGGCGCTCTGGCGGCGCCAGATGGGCGGCGAGCGGGACGGCCAGCATCGCCGCCGTGGCCGCGACGCCGACGAGGACCAAAGCGGCGCAGAGCATCGTGAAATCCTGAGAGAGCCCTGCGGCCACGAGCGCCAAGGATGCGGCGGCGACCATGCCTGCCAGCAATTTCTTCGTGCTGACCACATCGCCGAGCGGCACGATGAACAACAGCCCTGCGGCGTAGCCGATCTGCGAACCAGTGACCAAGAGTCCGGCGAGCCCGATGGACACGTGCAACTGGTCCGCGATCACACGCAACAGCGGCTGCGCGTAGTACAGTCCGGCCACAGACGCGGCGGCGACGACGCTGAGCAGGAGCAAAAGCCCCGAGGAAAGTCCCGCGCGGATCGCCTCGGCCCCCGCTCCCCGCGCAGTCCTCGCAAAAGATTTTGGTTCGACCACGCGCATACTCTACCGGGGTAGGCTCACATCATCAGGCGATTCTGCAAGAGGTCATCCGTTGCCTCGGCGGCGGCGCAACAACGCCGCGCCGCCGAGCAAAAGGACCAGCAGCGCGACCGCGCTGGCAATCGCCCAGTCCTGCTGCCACCACGGCGTGGTGGCGACGCCTGGGCGATGGGCCGTGCCTTTGGTTTTGTTCACGAATGACTCGTCTTTGCGGACGTGCAAATCGCCGTCCGCCGCCACCGCGCCGGTGTCCTCGCGAAGGAGGAACGGCTCGGTCCGGGGCGGGTCGGCGAAGTCGAACATCGCGTCGATCGGGTTGGCCCGCCCGTCGAAACGGTCCGGCCCGAGCCGTCCGAGGCCCCAGTTGTCCTCGATGAAACGAGTGACCGAAGTCTGTTCGGTGCTGGTGTGATCGACGAAATTGCGCTTCGAGTAGGGCGAGATGACCAGCAACGGCTGACGGGTGCCGGGCCCGCAGCGGTCTTGCTGGCCGGCCAGGGGCGGATGGCTCGCGGCGAAGTCCGCGCACCACCGCTCGTCCTTGCCGTCGTCCTGGGGGTACGCGCCAGGGTTGCTCGAACCGTTGAGCAATGTCGGAGCCAAGTGGTCGTACCAGCCGTCAGAGTCGTCGTATGCGATGACGACCGCCGTGTCCTTCCAGGACGAGGACTGCTGCACAAGGTTTGTCCAGTGCGCGATGAAGTGGCCCTCGTCCACCGGATCCGAGTATCCGGCGTGCCCGTCCTGGTACTGCCCCGGTTTGAGGAAGCTCACCGCGGGCAGCGAACCCGCGTCCAAAGCGGCCTTGAAGTCCTCCAGGTCGTACTGGTGGTTCGCCTGCCCGTCCCGGCCGACCTCCTGGACCGAGGCGGGCGGCGTGTGGTGCTGGTTCGCGGTCTGGCGGAAGTACTGGAACGGCTGGTGGTGCGCGGAGTAGTCGTCTGCGGCGTTGCCTGCGACGTTGCGGTGCCCCGTCTTGCAGATCGCGCGCACTTCGTCCCGGCTCGAAGGGCGGAAGCCGCCTTGGAACCAACCCCAGGTGACCTGCTTGTCGTTCATCAGGTCGCCGATGTTCTTCGTGCCGTCGGCATACCCGGCGAGATTGTCGTCCGCCGAGGCGTCGTTGCCGTTCGAGCAGTCGTCAAAGGCGGGGTCCGGGTCGTACACCAACGTGCCCGTCCCGTCCGGGCCCGGCGCTTTGACGAACCTGTCGGGCTTCGCCGTCTGCCGCCGAGTCCGCGGGTCGAAGGAGCGCACCCCGTAGGTGGTTCCGGCCACCAAGTTCAGGTGGCCGGGGGTCGAGGGGCCGAACACAGAGCTGTAGCTGTTGTCGTTCAGCGCGTAGTGCTGCGCGTAGTTCCACAAGGCCGCCACCGTGTTCCCGTCGTAGTACCCCATCACCAGGCCCCTGGCCTCGTGCATGTTCTTGCCCGCGCTCGGGCAGCGGTCCTTGCTGGTGTTCTCGACGGCCTTGTCCATCGCGCCGCCGTTCGCGGCGCGCTGCTCCGCGTCGTAGAGGTGGATCTGATCGCACGTGACCGCCTGGTCCGGCGCGAGGCGGAACGGCTTCTCCGAGTTCGGGTTCGCCTCGCCGAGGAGCCCGTCGTGCTCCAGCGTGCGGACGTCCGTCGGCGTGGCCGGATCAGCGACGAACGCTGGCGCGGGCTCACCGGAGCCCTGCGTGCTCTCCCCTTCGATGTTCGCGGCGTGCGGGTACGTGGCGAAATAATGGTCGAAAGAGATGTTCTCCGGAAAGATGACCACGAGGTGCTTGATCGGGGTGGACGTCGACGCGGACGCGGACGCGGACGGGGCAAGCGGGAGCGAAAGCGCCAGAGCCGACGCGATCGCGAGGCGCAAAAATCTCATACGACCCTTCCTTGCCGTCGTTGCGGGGCCACTGTAACAGCACTCGGTGACCACTTCGGTCCACGCAGATCATTGCAACAGGGCACGCCCGAAATAATCCCGCTCGTCGCGCACCCCGGGGAGCGCGAAGAAGTAGCCGCCGCCATACGGTCGTATGTAGTCAACGAGCGGCTCTCCCGCGAGCCTTCGCTGCACTGTGGCGAACTGCTCCGCGATGTCCTGCTGGTAACAGGTGAAAATGAGGCCGAGGTCCACATTGCCGTTCGCGTCGACGCCTCGGGAGTAGTTGTAGGCGCGGCGCAGGATCTGCGAGCGGGCGGTCTGCGGGCTGCGCGGGTTCGCGAGGCGGATATGGCTGGTCAAGGGGATCGCCTTGCCAGCGGGGTCGCTCGCGTAATCAGGCTCGTCCGATTCGGTGTTCCCGGTCAGCGGCGCCCCGCTCGCGCGGTCCCTGCCGAAGATCTGCTCCTGCTCCTCGATGTTGATCCGGTCCCAGAATTCGACGAGCATCTTGATCAGACGCACCACTTGGTAGCTCCCGCCTCGGGTCCACGGCTGATCGTCCGCGGCCGCCCACACGAGACGGGCCATCTCCTTCGACGAGGCGGTGTCCGGGTTCGCCGTGCCGTCTTTGAAGCCGAAGTGGTTGCGGGGGGCTCCATCCGGACGGGCGGGGCTCGTGAACCCGTCGAGCTTCCAGTTCAACTGCATCGCCCCCCTGGTGTGCCGGGCGAGGTCCCGCAAAGCGTGCAACGCCACGTCCTGGCTCTCGGCAGCGATGACGAGGCTCAGGTCGCCGTGGCACCACGCCGGGTCGAGGTCGTCGTCGGGGAACGCCTCCATAGTGCCCAGCCGGGCAGGTTTGCGGTCAGCGAGACCGAAGCGCTCGTCAAAGAGTGAAGCCCCGACGCCGAGGGTGACCGTGAGGCCGCGCGGCGCGGGGGTGGGTCCGAGCGTGCCGGAGTCGGCGGGAACCTCGCCGACTCCGGTGGACGGCGCCGCCGCGCCGGAGACGAGCGCGCGAACCCGGGCGGTCATCGTTGTGAAGAGCTCGACCAGGCCGTCGCGCTCGGCCGCCATCACATTCGCGCTCGCGACGATGGCGGCTGGGGCGGGCGGGGCGAGGACCCCCGGTTGGTGCTCGCCGAAGAACGCGACAGGCATCGCGGTTCCGGCTCGTCGCTCTGGGCCCCGGCCAGCCGCCGCGACCGCCCCGGCGGTGGCCAAAGCGCCGCCGAGCAGCAGCGCCCGGCGCCCGAGGTCCGGCTCGTTCATTCGCGCCTCCGGATATCGCAGATCGCCGCAACTGGGGCGAGGTCTTCGGCGAGCTGGCTGAACACCGCGTTCAAGCGTTGTCGTGGCGGATGGCCAGACACAAGCGCCTGCGCGGAGACAAGCTCGGCGCGCAACGCCGGGAGGGCGGAATACCTCGTCCGCAGGAGCGGGTCCAAAAGGTCGAGGAGTTTTGTCACACCATCGAGGTTCGCCGCAAGGGTGGCCAGCGCCGTGTGCGAGCCGTGGTCGTCCCTGCCGCTCAATGTCTTGTCGATGGAGTCCTCGACGATCTCATGCGCGCGCAAGCCCAGCGCGAGCGGATCGACTTCGGCCTCGGGGAAGCTGTCCGCGAGGGCGTCGACCGCCTCGGTGAGCGTGCGCGACGCGTCTGCCGCGTCAGCGCCCCTCCAGAGCGCGTCCTCGACGCTCGCGAAGCCGTCCTCGACCGCCTGCCCCTGGTCGCCGAAGGCGTCGTAGGCCGCGCCGAGCGTCTCGTAGAGCCTGTGCGCGGCTGTCCAGCTCCGTTTCCCTGCAGCTCCGCCGACGGCGATTGCCGCAGTCTGCTGGCGCAACTGCGGCAACAGACCGGCGACCCAGTGCTCGTACTCCCGCGCGACAGGGTTGAGGTCTTGCATGCTGACCGCGGCAACCGCTTGCTGGTCCCCAGGCGCCCCGACCACTTCGAAAGGCTCGCTGTACATGACGCGCTGTTCTTCGAAATAGCACGCGTAGCGGTAGCGCCCGCCGGCCAACCTCGCGGTGGCGGCCCGAGCCGTCGCCGGGGCGACTGGTTCGAGCTCGAAGACCGCAGCAGGACTGTCGGCGAGGACGATCCGCAGCTCCAAAGGGGCGGCGGAAGTATTGGCGACGACCATCACCTGCTCACCGGGGCGGGCCGCCGGATCGCGCACACAGCCGTCCCCGATTGCCCGCACCTCGGTCACGGGCAGCCCCGGCCACGAGACCGCCCACGGCGGCCGCGCCGGTCCCGCAGCACCGGAGCAGCCCGCGAGCAGAAGCAAGAGGCACCCTGCGAGAGAGGACTGTTTGAAGATCACGCTGTGCTCGTCACCAGCACAAAAACGGAAAAGAGCTGTCGACATTTCTTCGGGGACTCGCCGAGCAATGCCATGCGCTCAGTTTACCTATTCGAGCGGCGCGCGCCAGACGAGCTTCGCCCCGCCGAGCGGGGACGCCGTCACGGCAAAAGAGCCGCCCGCTTCGTTCGCTCGTTGCTCGAGATTCTTCAATCCGCTGCGGCGGATCTGTTGCGCAATGCCAACCCCGTCGTCGGACACCTCGATCACAAGCTCGTCCGCCACAGACACCTCGACCAGGATCTCCGTGCCGCCGCAGTGCCGGACAGCGTTGGTCACCGCCTCGCGCGCGACTGCCTCCGCGTGCTGGGCGAGCGGCGCGGCCACAACGCCGAGCGGACCGCTCAACCGCGAAGTGACGCGCATCCCCGAGTCGCGAGAGATCTCCGCGAGGATGTTCTGCAGCGTCGCCCGCAGGCTGGCAACCCCGGAACCATCTGGTTGGAGCTCGAAAATGGTGGCCCGGATGTCCTGAATGACTTCGTGCAACCGGTCGATGTGGTCGTCAAGGCGGGCGGGGAGCTCCGGTTGCAGCGCCATCCGGCGCGTGCCCTGCATGCCGAGGCCGATCGCGAAGAGACGCTGGATGACATGGTCGTGCAGATCTCTGGCGATCCGTTCTCGGTCGGCGAGCAGTTCGAGTTCCCGCCTGGCCTCCTGCTGGATCGACCAGCGCAGGCCGAAGGCGGCCTGCTCGGCGAAAGAAACCAGAAGCCGCAGCTCTTCCTCCTCAAAGGGAACCGCCCCCGGCGCGCGGGCGACAAGGAGCGCCTTCAACCGGACTTGTCCGGTGCGCATCGGCGCGATCAGCACGGGGCCAGCGCCGGGGGCTGCCTCGCCCGCTCCGAATCGCCTCGCCTTCCCGTCTTGGGCCATCGCGCGCAACCGCGCTTCGTCCAGCCGGGCCAGGCCCGGCGGCGCGGTCCCCCGGCGCACGGCGACCCCGAACGGCTCGGCCTCCGACTCGACAACCAACACGGCCGCGAACGAGCACTGCATGAGGCTCAACGCGCGCTCGGCGACCAGGCGCAGCACCTCACGGCGCGGCGTTTGCGCGAGAATGGCTTCGGTCACCTCTTTCGTGGCCTCCAACCAACCACGCCTGCGCCGTGAGTCCTCGTAGAGCCGAGCGTTGTCGACAGCGACGCCCGCAGCGGCCGCGAGCGCGAGGACGAGCCGTTCGTCCTCGTCGGTGAACATGCCGCCGCCGCGCTTTTCGGTGAGATAGAGCCTGCCGAAGACCATGCCGCGCGCGATGATCGGCGTTCCGAGGAAAGACCGCATCGGCGGGTGGCCTTCGGGGAAGCCCACCGAATTCGGATGGTCCTTGATGTCGGAAAGCAACAAAGGCTTGTGCCCCTCGATCACCGCGCCGAGCACACCGCGCCCCAACGGCAAATCCCCGATCTGCTTGCGCGTCTGCTCATCGATCCCCTCGTAGATGAATTCGGAGAGCATTCCGTCCTCGCGCACGACCCCCAGCGCCCCGTATTCACAGTCCACCAAGCCGAGGGCCGCTCGCACGATCGCGCGCAGCGTCGCCGGAAGATCGAGGCCGGAGGAGACCGCGAGGACGGCGTCGATCAGAGGGCTCTGCCCAGTCGTCAGCAGAGCGTCACGTCGCGCGCGCGCAGGGCCTTCGGATGTCTCCAGCTCGGCTACACACCTTTCTCCCGCATCCCCGCCCCGCCGCTCACCGCGATCACAGCGGCTTGCGTCCGACGCTCGACGCCGAGCTTGCCCAAGAGCCTGGAGACGTAATTGCGCACTGTCTTCTCGGCGAGGAACATCCGCTGCGCGATCTGACGGTTCGTCAGGCCCTCCCCGATCAGATCGAGCAGCACGCGCTCCTGCTCGGTGAGGCCCGCCAACGGCCCCGGCTCGGGCTTGCCCGCCCGCAGCTGGCGGATCAGCGCTTCTGCCGCGCGGTTGTCGAGCAAGGAACGGCCCGCGCCGACAGCGCGCACCGCCGCGACGAGATCCATTCCTTTGACGTCCTTAATGACATACCCGGCCGCGCCAGCGAGGATCGCGTCGGTCATGGCTTGCTCGTCGGTGAACGAGGTGAGCATGAGACAACTGATCTGCGGCAGTTTGGAGCGAAGTTCCCGGCAGAGTTCGACCCCGTTCCCGTCCGGCAGACGCACATCGAGCACAGCCACGTCCGGAGCGGCGGCGGGGACGCGCGCGAGGGCTTGGGCGACGGAGCCCGCCTCGCCCACCACGGAGAGGTCTGGCTCTTGCTCCAGCAGGTCGGCGATTCCCCGACGGACCACCTCGTGATCGTCCACCAAGAACACAGAGGTCCGCCGACTCGCCGTCACGGCGCTGATTCTCTCATAGGCGCTGCTGCTCTCATCGGCCGCGCCCGTGATGTTTCTCGGACGACGACGGCCGGGTCGTCTGCGAGTGGGTCATGGTGCGTTCCTTTTTCCGCCGCCGCGCTCCGCGCCTTTCTTCGGGCGTTTTGGCCGCGCCTGAAGCTTTTTCGTGGAAGCCTCCTCAATTCTATGTCGCGCGCACAAGGTCGCGCAGGAAACGAACGCCCTCGTCCGCGAAGGACGAATGCCCTTGTGCCGCCCACGGCGTAGCCTGGGGGTGTGGCGCAACCAACGGCACTGCATCCCCGCCGTCTCGTTCTGTCCTCAGACGAGCTCGGGCACCTGGTCCAACTGCTGGACATCGAGCTGCCGCCGAGCTGGCAGCCCGGCGCTCCCGAAGACCCAGCAGCGCAGAAGAAGGGGCTCATCGCGCAGAAAGCCCTGTTGAGCGAAGGAACCGGAGCCGTGGCGGTGCACCCTTCGGTGGCGGCGAACCTCCAAGTTCTGGACCATCCGCGAGCAATGCTCGCGACCACAGCCCATATCGGCTCGACCGCCGTGCACTGCCTGCACGCGGTCGCCGGCGTTTTCGGCGCGTCGCTTTTCCGCCTTGACGGGAAAAAATTAGAACTCTCCTTCTTCCGATCCGTCGAACTCGGCAAAGAGCTCCTTCGCGCGGTGCCGCCCGAACCAGAGCATTCGGCCCAGCTCGCGACACTCTTCGGCGACGAACCGCCCGAGCGGTTCGTCGGAGCGCTGCCGCTCCGCGCTCTTGAAGAGCTGGGCCTCGCTGTGACGCTGCGCTCGGCAGACCCCCCCGGCGTGGGCGCGGCGCTCGAGGCGCTCGCCCTCCCCGAAGAACAACACCGCCTGGCGAGCCGCCTCGCCGAGCAGACCGACGGCCTGCTCACCTGCGACATGACCGGACACTCGGGCAACGAGCCGATAGCCGACCGCATTGTCTGGCTGCACGCGGGCGGGGCGTGGACCGGACTGCGCCCGTCCGACGGCGGGACTGGGGAGCGGCTCGTGCAACTCGAACCTGTCCAGCCAGGGTCTTTGGGAGTCTGTGCAGCAAGTTTTCTCGCTTCGGCCCTTTCTTGAAAAAGCAACGGAACCAAATGGGGCGAAAAACCGTCTCATATCTTGAGAAGACATGTCGTGTCGGTCTAGAATGGCAACGCGACAACTCGGTCAAGGGACGGAGAACTCAGGATGCCCTTTTATGGCAACCCGGACGACCTCGAGCGGATCGCCTCGGAGATCAACGCAGACGCCTCGCACGTCCGTGACCGCGCGACAGAGCTCGTGAACCGGGCCGGGAGCATGCAATGGCACGGGGTCGCGGCAGACCGGTTCCGCGAGCTCGCCAGAGAAGACCGCGACAAACTTTTCGAGGCCGGGGACGGCTTGGACCACGCCGCCGACGAGTTGCGCAAACACGCCGGGACGGTTCGGGAGCGGCTGGCGCTCATCAGCAAATTCGAGAACCAAGTCAGCGACTGGTTCCACAATGCGGTTTCCTGGTTCAACAACGCGGTGCACGAGGTCGCGAGCGGGGTGAAATCCGTGTGGAACCATTTCTTCGGCAGCGAAGAGTCCCGGCCCACCGAGCCCTGGTCGGGATTGCGGTACGGCCCGGACAACCTCCCTGAGGCAGGGCACAAGGACTGGATCGAAGTCGGCGAGTACATGCAGAAGAACGGGAAAATCTCATGACCGTCCCGACGGGGACCGATCCTGGCATCACCAACATCAAGGTCTCCGGCGGAGCCGGGGGCGCCTCGGCCGTGTACGAGGACTTCGGCGCGATGGGCAGGCTGACCGACGAGGTCGGCGGGGACTCGCTCGCAACAGCGGGAAAAGGCCATAAGTACCTCGTGGACCCGAACGTCGTTGCCTCCGCGGTCCTCGACCCAGTCGGCGCGGCCAAATTCGAGAGCGCGATGCTCGGCGCCTTGGACGGCCCGAAGGGCCTCACGGCCGTGGCCGGAACCATTGAGCTGCGCTCGGCGGCGCTGCGCGCAGCAGAAGCCGGGTACCAGCTCGCGGACGAGGCGAGCGCCAAACTGCTCGAAGACTTGCAATGGCTCGCCGGCGCGGCGGCCCTCCCCGTGTTGCCCGCCGCCATCGCCGCAGCCCTGCCAGACGGAGCTGCCTATGCCCTCGCCGAGCTCATCAAAAACGGCGGCGACGTCAGCAAGCTCAAGGACGACGCGGTCGCCGACCTGCAACGTCTCATCACCGAACACCCTGGCGTCGTCGACGCTGTCGTCGGCGGAACCCCTGGGGCACTGTCGCTCCTCCAAAAATTCCCTGTCGACTTGCAGCAAGGCGCGACCGAGATCGGCCTCCTCATGCCTGACGGCAAAGCCCACACTGAGAGCAAAGGCCGAGACCTCGACCCCACAGCGACCACTGTGCCCCGAAATCTCGGCGACGTCCTCGCGGAGATCAATCATCGCAACACCACTGCCGGAAACGACGGCAAAAACAACGGCCCAAATATCGACGTCCGCACAGTGACCGGCCCGGATGGGAAACCTCATTACATCGTCGACATCCCCGGCACCAAAGTATGGAACTCCTCCACACCGGGGAGCAATAACACCAACATCAACGACCTCGGCACCAATATCCACGGCGTCGCCGGTCAGGACACCGCCCTGCAGCAGGCCGTCGACCAAGCCCTCAGACAAGCCGGAGCGACGTCAACCGACCCTGTTATGCTCGTCGGGCACAGCCAGGGCGGCATCATCGCCGCAAACGCGGCAGCTGACTGGGTCAACGAGGGGAAATACAACGTCACCAATGTCATCACCGCAGGCTCTCCCGTAGGATTGGTCGACATGCCCTCCAGCGTGAAGGTCCTCTCGCTCGAAAACAGCGGCGACATCGTCGCGCACCTCGACGGCCGCAGCAACCCTGCCACCGGCAACTGGACCACCGTCACCTTCGACCACCAGACCGGCGCCGTGTTCGGGAACCACAGCCTCGGCGAACAGGGCTACACCGGCGTCGCGCGGCAACTCTCCGACCCCGGCAACCCCGCCAGCAAAAACCCCTCCGTCGCAGCCTTCAACCAATCCCTCGCCGAGAACGGCTTCACCACCGGGACATCAGTCGAGACACATCAGTACTACTCCACGAGAGTCCCCGACTGATGCGGCGGCCACCTCTGCTCCTCGCCCTCCTCTCGCTCGTCGGACTGATGGGCGGCGGATGCGTCAAGCCCGACGACCGAGTCGACCTGCTGGCGGCTCGGATCGTCGCACAGCTCAAAGCCGACCCTCTCGTCACAGACGCACAGTACCGCTACACCGCCCCGCAAGGCATTGACGACGCAGACCCGCACCTCACGTTCTCCATAGAAGTCTTGCCCGGCCATGCCGGAGCAGACGAGTGGAAACCCCAGACGCGACGTGTTGTGGAAGAGGTCTGGAAGACCCCCGCGCGATTGAACCAAGTGAAGGTCGTCTTCAACACGCGTTCGGCGGTCGGGGCCAGCCCGGAGCAATCCGACGGGGCGGGCACCATGCAGCAACCTCTGTTTCAAGTGCAAGTGAACTTGCTCTTCAACCCCGCGAACACAGTGCAGCCGAGCGCTGAGCCAACGTTCTCCGTTGAGCCTCGAATCGCAGAACGGCACCTGGACGAATGGCGGTTCGCACAGGAGCTTCAACGCGATCTGTACGCCACATACGGCCCGCACAAAACCTCATAGGCCTCCGGTTCCCGGCCTGTTTGCGACAGAGCGAAGAATATGCCCGCGAATTCCTCATCTCCCCTATCCAATTATCCGGGGCGACATCGTCACGCACCTCGACGGCCGCAGCAACCCGACCGCTGTCACCGCGACGAGAGCCACTGGCCGATGCGACGACCACCTCTGCTCCTCGCCCTCCTCTCGCTCGTCGGACTCATGGGCGCAACAGCGTGCTCGGACAATCGAGTTGCAACACTCGGCCAGCGGGTGGTGTCGCTGCTCAAAGCAGACCCGGCTGTCGCGAGCGTCGGCTACGGGTACGAGTCCCCAGCCGCGATCGACGCGCCATATGAACCTCCCTACCTCGCCTTCTTCATCCATCTCAAACCCGGACGGCAGGACATCGCAGACGCGAAGCCGTTGATCCGCAGCGCAGCAGAAATCGTGTGGCAGACCCCGGCGAAGCTCAAGTCTCTCGTCATGGAGTTCTCCCCCGCCGTTCTGTCCTCCGCACCTGAGGACCAAGCGCCTGCAGACCTTTTTCAGGTTGTCGTGCCGATGAGTTCCACCCCAGCGCCGAAAGAGAGAGCCGCTGACGCTCAAGAGTCTGCATTGCGCGACTTCGTCCACGCCCTCCAGCAGGAGCTGCAAGCCACATACGGCCCGCACAAAACCTCATAGGCCTCCGGTTCCCGGCCTGTTTGCGGTATAACGAAGAGCATGTCCGCGAACTCTGCCCTCGCCTATGCGATTGTCCGGATTGCGCTCGGTTTGGATTTCTTCTGCCACGGATTCTTCCGGCTGCTCACCTTGGGCGCATTCCACGAGCGCGTGGTCGAAGGATTCGCCAAAGCCCACTCCCCGCTGCCCCACGCCCTGGTCTCGCCGTACGCGTTCGCGATCTCTTTTTTCGAAGCGGCAATCGGAGCGCTGCTGCTGATCGGGCTCGCGACCAAGCCAGCCCTGATTGCCACCGCCCTGCTCATCCTGAGCTTCATGTTCGGATCAGGCTCCGAACAAAAATGGACCGCCGTCTCGACGCAACTGCTCTACGCGGTCATTATCGCAGGCCTCGTTGCCTTCCTCGCGCAGAACCACTATTCCGTCGACCGGCTCCTCGCGCGCAACGGCGATCGCGGGCCAGCCGCCAAAGGCACTGAACGCTGAACACGAAGGGCCCGCGAGCCAGATCCGGCAAACCTCACACCGTTGGGCCGGATGAAGAAGATCGCGACGAGGCCCAGGCGGCGAGCGCCCCGCTCATCGCGATCACCGACCCTGACAGCAGCGCTGGCGCGAGGGCTCCCGCGCCGTGCGCCCCGACCAGCGCGCCGAGCAGCGGCGGGCACACGACGGCCCCGGCCATCGCGGCAGCAACGATATAGGCGAACGCGGGTCCGTGCGCGTACCCGGTCTGCGCCAACCAGGTCAACCCGTTCGGGAAGATCGGGCCGATGAAAAGCCCCGCCAAAAGATACGCCCAGACTGTCGCGGGGCCGTAGCACGCCAGAGCGACAGCAGCGGTCATCCCAGCTGCGCTCGCGATCACCAGCGCAGCCGCAGACACGCGGTGCGCGAGAGGCGCGGCGAGGAAGCGGCCGATCACCATGGCGAGCCAATAGCCGGACGTCGCCAACCCCGCAACCGCCGGGCTATGGCCCAAATCAAGCAACCGGACCGGCTCCCAGCTGCCGATCCCAGACTGCACGGCGAAGTGAGCGATGTACAGCACGAGGAAACCGCCCACAACGGCCAGCGCAGAACCGGACAACCGTTCGGACCGAGCCGCGTCCCGCGCCGACTCGCCGGGAGTCGGACGAGGTCGCACGCCGCGCAACGTCGCGAGCCCCACCAGGCAGATCACGCCCACGCCCACGAACACCCACCGGTAACGGCCCGAACCGACGACGGCGACGAGCGCCGGAGCCGCCACAGTGCCGATCCCGAAGCACGCGTGCGCGATATTGACCAAGGCAGGGCCGCGCTCGCCGTGGCCGATCAAAAACAATTGGGTGACCAGCGCGTCGCAACCGCCGAGCCCAAGGCCCGCCACAACAGCACCAGCGAGCGTCAGGCCCCACGACGGAGCCAACGCGATCACGACAGATCCGACGACCACCAACGAGAGCGACGCCGCCAGCGCGAAACGATTGCCCCGCCGCCGGAGCACAGGCTGCACGGCGACCGCGCCGACCACAGCGCCCAGCGACTGCAACGCGAGCCCGCTGCCAGCGGCAGCGTCGGACAAGCCGAACTGCGCCTTCCATTCTGGAAGAGCAGGACCATAGACAGCGAGCAGAGCGCCCACGCCGACCATGGCCGCGCACGCCCCCGCCGTGGCAGCGCGTGTGAACAACTCAGGCACCAAAACCTCCAGGCAACGCGTCGTCTCGCGACCAGATCAAAACCGAGCGTCCTGCTCTCGTGATAACGGCGAGCACGAGTCGCCGAACCGCTCATGGCGGTGTTGGGCTGTTGTGAAAACCCTAGCAAAACGCGCATCGGGAACCGTCGCCCCGCAACAGAAAAACAAACGTCCCGCAGCAGCGCGCACAAGCACCACGCTCAAAAGCCCCCGAACCGTCCCTGCTGCCCACACCGGGCATCGCAATTTCCTTGCCCACGCCTTCGGACATTATGCTTGAGCCCGTGATGTCCTCAGCTGCTGGCGCGCTCGCGCGGTGGATCTCCCCATTCCTGGCGGTCGCGGCCGTCGCCGCCCTCGATTGCGCTGCTGGCGCGCATTGTTTTGCCGACCCGGATCCCGATGCGGCGGCGCACGACAGCGCTGACGACGCAGCCCAAGAGAACCCGCCAGACAACCCGCCTGCGCAGGCACGGGCAACTGACGGGGGCAACCCCTTCGCCGACGTGCCCCTCTACGTGAACCCCACCTCCGCCGCATTGCGCGCCGCAAACAGCGCCGAGCCGCCGAGCCCCGAGCTCACCACGATCGCCAACACCCCCCAGGCGTTCTGGATCGACGAAGCGGTGCCCTTCTCAGTGGTCAATGGCTACTTAGGCGGCGCGTGGGCAGCGGGAGCCATGCCCGTGCTCGCCATCTACGCGATCCCGCACCGCGACTGCGGAAGTTTCGCGGCGGGCGGGTTCGCGACCGGCGCGGCCTACAAAGGCTGGATCGACTCCGTCGCAGACAGCATCGGCGCGTCCCCCGTCGCGATCATCCTGGAACCAGACGCCCTCGACATGGCCGACTGCCTCTCCCCCGACCAACGCGAAGAGCGCTTCAGCCTGATCCGCTACGCCGTCGACACGCTGACCCGCGACCCCGCCGCAGCCGTGTACATCGACGGCGGGCACTCGCGCTGGCTGCCCGCAGAGGAAATCGCCTCCCGGCTCAACCAAGCCGGCGTCGACCACGCGCGGGGGTTCAGCCTCAACACCTCCAATTTCTTCACCACCGAAGAGGAGACCGACTACGGCGAAGCTGTGTCCGGCATGACCAATGGCGCCCATTATGTGATCGACACGGGCCGCAACGGCACCGGGCCAGCCCCCGAAGCGCCGCTCAGCTGGTGCAATCCCAGCGGCCGGGCCATGGGGGCCCAACCCACCACAGACACCGTCGGCGAGCACGCCGACGCGTACCTGTGGGTCAAGCGCCCCGGCGAGTCCGACGGAGCATGCAACCGGGGAGACCCCCGGGCAGGCGTCTTTGTCAACCAGTACGCCATCGACCTGGTCCGCAACGCCGGGCATTAGGTTTGCGCGCCGAGCGTCACAGCCCATCCGCACGAAGCGCGCACAGCCGACACAGCGTCCGCCTCGGCTGCAAGAGGATGCTCCTTGGCAGCGCTCCTCGTCGTTGGGCGGACAAGGCTGAGAGTTGCCGATCACGCAATAGGTATCGCGGAGTCGGCGCTCGACGAGGCGGTGTTGGTGCTCTCAGTCGTCAGTCGGATTGCCGCTGAGGCTCGTCGGTTGTCATGGGGCTGGGCCACTCGGCGGGGGAACCGCGCAGTGGCGATATGTCGGGAAGTGGTTTCTTGCAGAGTTTTCTGGCCTGTTTGGGAGTCATGCCCAGGGTTCTCAGCAGGTGTTCGGCAACGGCGTCCACAGTGGCTTCGGTGTCACGTTCGGGCTGCTCCCGCAGGAGTGTGGCCAAGCCGACGAACGCGCCTCCGGCGATGGCGAGGCCCAGTTCCGGGTCGGCGATAGTGAACCGTTCTTGGTCGATGGCGGCGGTGATGTCACGAAGCGCTCTGGGCGACAATCCGCGATTCGACATGATGAGCGAGCCGCAGTGCGCGAGCAGCAACGCGGCCTCTTGGGGGTGGTGGCGGAACAGCCGCCCGCTCAAACGATATTTGGCCGCGAAGGCCTCGGCAGGATCCGAGATGGAGCCGGTGAGGCCGTCGAGCAGGGCGCCGAGATCGTCAAGGGCCTTGTTCAGGGCCGCCTCGAACAACTCTTCCTTGGTCGAGAAGTGGTTGTAGAAGGAGCCCATGCCCACATCGGCCGCTTGGGTGATCTCCAAGATCGGCACGTTCGTTCTGCCTTGCGCGATGAAGCCTTGGGCCGCCCGGACCAGAGCGCGACGAGTACGCAGCTTGCGCCGCTCCAAGCGGCTGGCTGGCGTTTTCGGCGATGCGCCAACACTACGGTCAGGCAGATCCATAGGCCCAATATAGCAGCCGACGGCAATACTGAGGATATCGTCAGAAATATTGACTCGGCATCCGACCGTATGCGACGATTTCCTCAGAAGAAAACGATTTCTTCAGCAAGAGACGATTTCTTCAGAAAGGCAGAGGAGGCGCACGTGGCACAGGCAGTCACACCGCGGCACGACGGACACAAAGGCCTGCACAGCGAACACGGCGCGCAGCGGGGCGAACATCCGGGGCGGGCGAAGGACCCGATCATCCGGGTCGCCGACATCGCGTGGTTGGAATTCGACAAGCCCGACCTCGTCCGCGCGGAGGCGTTCGCCCGCGCCTTCGGGTTCGGCGTCGCTGTGCGTGCTCCGCAGGAATTGCATCTTCGCGGCACCACGGCCGGTTCGCCGTGTGTGATTGTGCGACGCGGAGAGCGCACGCGGTTCGCCGCTCTGGCGTTGCGCGCCGCCGACGAGGCCGACGTCCTGCGGCTGGCCGACAAAACCTGCGCCCCGTTGCACCCGCTTCCCGAATCCATTGGCGGAGTGTCGGTCCACTTGACCGACCCCAGCGGCATGGCGGTGAAGGTCGTCGCCGGCACGCACGAGTTGCCAGCCCAGCCCGCGCAGGCGCCGCAGGCCTGCAACACGGGACCTGGCGCCGCGCGGATCAACGCGCCGGTGCGTCCGCCCCAGGCGCCGGCCCGTGTGCAGCGCCTGGGCCATGTGGTACTGCAGTCCACCACGTATCTGAAAACGCTCAACTGGTACCTGGACACGTTCGGGATGATCGTGAGCGACTTCCTGTTCTTCCCCGGGCAGCGCGACCGCGGGCCCGCGATGAGCTTCATCCGCTGCGACCTCGGGTCCGTCCCGACCGACCACCACACCCTCGCCTTGGCGCTCGGACCGGCCAACCGCTACATCCACTCGGCGTACGAGGTCAGCGACCTCGATGCGCTGGCGGCCGGCGGCGAATACCTCAAAAAGCGCGGCTATTTCCGATCCTGGGGCATAGGCCGGCACATTCAGGGCAGCCAGCTGTTCGACTACTGGCGCGACCCGGACGGATTCCTGGTCGAACATTTCACCGACGGCGACATGTTCGACAACACGCTGGAACCCGGCTGGGCGCCATTCACCGCATCCGGCCTCGCGCAGTGGGGACCTCCGGCCACCAAGGACTTCCTCGACGCTCGCCCGCGCGACGTGCGCCGCCAAGCGAGCTCGATGTTCAGCGCCCTGCGCGACGACAACGAATTCGATCTCAACCGGCTCATCGGCCTCCTGAAAGTTGCTGCCTCATGACCATTTCCATCCTGCGCACGACAGACGGCTGGTGGGCGCAAACCCCCACCGGCGCCGCCCGGATCAGCACGTCCGCTGCCAGCACCAGCGAACTCCTCGCCGACCGCGCGGCCGTCGAGGCCGCGGCGGCGGCAGAGGATTCTGTCGCGCTCGACGAACTGGCGCTGCTGTCGCCGGTCACCGCCCCGTGCCGGGTGATCGCCCAGATGACCAACTTCGAATCACACGTCAGGGACGCGGGAATGAATCCGAAGACGGTGCCGCTGACGTTCTTCCGCAAGTCGTCGGCCTCGATCACCGGACCGTTCGGCGAGATCGTCCGCCCAGCGCACGTGCGACTCCTGGACTACGAAATCGAGATCGGCCTGGTGATCGGGCGCGAGGTCCCGGCCGGGTCGACGGTGACCGAGCAGGACTTGCCCGGCGTCATCGCCGGGCTGGTGATCACCAACGACGTGTCCGCCCGCGACATCCAACTCCCGCAAACCCAGTTCTACGAAGCGAAGTCGTATCCCACGTTCACGCCCGTCGGGCCGGCGCTGGTGCTCCTGGACGCCGCTGAACTGGCTCGTTTCAGCGAATTGCGGCTGCGGCTGAGCGTCGGCGGCGAAGAACGCCAGAACGCGCTCGTCGAAGGCGACATGCTGTACCGCCCGCTGCAGGCTCTGCAGTCGCTGACGCGGTTCCAAGACCTCGCCGCAGGCGACCTCGTGCTCACCGGCACCCCGGCCGGAACCGCGCTGACCGCCCCGCCCAAACCCATCGAGATGATCGGCAACCTGCTGCCGCCTGCCGTGAAATGGAAAGCGTTCTTCTCCCGTCAGGCCAAGAACCCGAAGTACCTGCAGGACGGCGACATCGTGGAGGCGTCGATCGCCACTGACGACGGCGCGATCAACCTGGGCGCGCAGCGGCTGTCGGTGCGTCGCGCATGAACGGCATGCTCCTGCCCGCAACGCGGCCGCCGGGCGATCTGGCTGGGTCGTTCGCGGTGAGGCACGGGGGCGGCGAACAATGACGCGCCCGGCGAGCCACGCGCCCACCGAACACGTCCCCGTCGTCGTTGTCGGCGGCGGCCCCACCGGGATCACCGCGGCGACCTTGCTCGCCCAATACGGTGTGGAAACCCTCGTGCTGGACCGGTGGCCGCAGGTGTATCCGCAGCCACGCGCTGTTCACCTCGACGACGAGGTGTACCGCATTCTGGCCCAGCTCGGCGTCGCCGCCGAGTTCGCCGAGATTTCACGACCTGCCCGCGGTTTGCGGCTCATCGACCGCAACATGGCGGTGCTTGCCCAGTTCGACCGCGATACCTCGCTGACACGCAATGGTTTTCCAGCGGCCAGCATGTTCGACCAACCTCAGCTCGAAGAACTGTTGCGCGCCAACCTCACCCGCTACCCGCATGCCCGGTTTCGCGGCGGCGCCGAGGTTCTTGCAGTGGCCGCGGACGCATGTCCCTTGCGCTTGCAGGTGCGCGACCGCACGAGCGGCCAAGACTCGGAGATAACCGCTGATTTCGTGCTCGGTTGCGACGGCGCCAACAGCATGGTGCGCAGCGCGATCGGTGCGACGATGCGAAACTTGAAGTTCGACCAGCGCTGGCTGGTGGTCGACATCGCGACCGAGACCGATCTGCAGCAGTGGGAGGGCGTGCACCAGCTGTGCGACGACCAGCGCGCCGGCACGTACATGCGCATCGGGCCCGCCCGCCACCGATGGGAATTCCAGCTTCTTGACCACGAATCGGTCGACGACTACGCCGCCCTGGCAGACCTGCGCCCATTGATCGCCCCTTGGACCCGGGATGTCGACGACGCCGATCTTCGGGTCATTCGGGTCGCCGAATACACGTTCCGCGCCCAGTTGGCCGACCAATGGCGCCGCGGCAACGTGTTCCTGCTCGGCGACGCCGCCCACCTGACCCCGCCGTTCATCGGCCAGGGCATGGGAGCCGGATTGCGCGACGCGATGAACCTGTCGTGGAAGATCGCCGGCGTGCGCCGCGGTGATCTGCCGCTGCGTGCGCTCGACAGTTACCAGGAAGAGCGTCGTCCGCACGCCCGTCACATGATCTCACTGGCGCTCAACATCGGGCGCGCGATGACATCTGGCGGTCGGCTCGGGACGGCCGCGCGCTCACTGATACTGCCGCGGCTGCACCTGGCGCCGGGGCTACGGACCAAGGTCGCCGATTCGCAGACCCCGCCCCTGCGGTCCTCCACGATGCTGCAACGCACCGTTGCAACGCGCGGCGTCGTCGGCCGCCTGTGCCCGAACCCGCTGCTCGAGAACGGCTCCCGCCTCGACGAAGAGCTCGGCCTTCGGTTCGGCGTGATCACCGCCGTGGCGCCGATCCCGTCGCAGCGCGAGATCATCAAGGCCCGCGGCGCGACCATGGTGCATGCCCCGGCGGGCTCCGAGTTGGCCCGATGGCTCCAGCGCCATCGCGTCACAGCCGCCGCGGTGCGCCCCGACCGCACCGTCAAGAGCGCCAGCAAAGACATCGCCGCGGTGTGCCGCAGCGTCCCACCGTTTCTCCTCGACCATCGCCCAACTGCCCCGTCAGACAAGCAATGCCCTCCGCGCACTGCGGCGAACTCGCCGGGATAACGTGGGCACGGTGTCCCGGCTTGCCAAAACACGCCGGGATGTCAGGTTGGAGGGCGGCCGGGAGGCGCGCCGATCAATTCCAGCGTGGCGCCGTCCGCGTCGTGCAGGTAGACGAACCGCGTTCCGCGCCGCGGCCCCTCGGTCAAGGACTGCGCACTGCCCGCCACAGCCCATCCGTACGAAGCGCACACAGCCGACACAGCGTCGACGTCGTCCACCTCGACTGCAAGATGCCACGATCCGATATCACAGGGCCGCGGCCGCAGCTCGGATCGGTCGCCGGGCGCTTGATACTGCAGCAGTTCGAGGCGGTGGCCAGCAAGATTGACCACGGCAACGTCGATTCGCGCCTGCGGCACCCCGGTGACCTCTGCGGCGAAGACTCCGCCGAGCTGGAATCGTCGTTCGATCTGGGCGCCGAGCGCCGAGCACCAGAAGTCGACGGACTGATCTATATCTCGCACTGTGATGCCCGTATGCGCCACCGCCCGCGCGAAACCCATGTCCGAAATAGTAGACGGACCCCGCCCTTCTCTGCGGCGCCATCGTGAGGCGTCCCGTTTCCCGGAGCCGAACTCCTAAGCGGCAGCGACCCAGCTATCCTCGCGCCAGTCGTCCAATCCGCCCTCGCGAAGCTCCGAACAGCCTGACCCACGGAAACCATGAAGGTGAATTTTCCGTGACGAACGCGGGGATTGTTCGTCGCGCCGCTTCCGACTGATCTTCGGCGACGGCATGATGGCGGGCATGGTCTCGAAGATCCGCGCGTCCATCATCGCCTCGGCACTGCTCGCCACTGTTTTTAATGCGCCTGCGGCGTTCGCGTGGGGCGCTCAGGGGCATGATGTGATCGGCGGGTACGCCGACAACCACCTCTCGCCCGAGGCGAAAGGGATCGTCGGACGGCTCTTGGTCGGGGAGAAGAGCCCGACATTGGCGGGGGTGGCGACGTGGGCGGACGACATCCGCTCCAACGACTCGGATCTGGGGAAAGAATCGGAGCCGTGGCATTTCGCGGACATCGCGGACAACAACTGCGTCTACACCCCCGAGGCCGGAGGCGGGCAGAACGTCGTGGAGGCCCTGCGGACGCAGACCGCGATCCTCGCGGACTCCACCAGATCGGACGCGGATCGGGCGCAAGCGTTGAAGTTCGTGGTGCATTTCGTCGGGGACGCGCACCAGCCGTTCCACGCCGGGTACGAGAGCGACCGGGGCGGCAACGACCACCCCGTCACCTACAACGGCACGCACACGAACATGCACTCCGTGTGGGACACCCGCCTCCTCGCCACCCTCAAACTCTCGAACCCCGCGCTGACGCAGCGCCTAGAGGCCACGCCCGACGACTCCCTGCCTGCCCCCGACGTGCAGAACGACCCCGTGACCTGGGTCGAAGAATCCTGCCAGATCGCCATCCACGCCTACCCGGACTCGGCCACCATCGGCAGCGACTACACCAACAAGTACCTCCCTGTCGCTGAGCAACGCCTCCACCTCGCAGGAGAACGCCTCACCCAGCTCCTCAACCATGTGCTCGCCGAGTAGTTCCGGGCTGGGCGATACTCAACCCTGCTTCAGGTAGAGGGCTTCGGCTTCGGCGACGACGCGCTCATGAGAGCGTGTCGCTCCTTCCTCGGTGTCGCCGCATATCAGCGTGGGTCGCTTATGCGGATTGTCGCCGACAGGTTTGACGAACGGGGTCGTCTCGGTGCGGAAGACGAACAGCCGCTGACCGGGCGGCAGCGGCGGCGCACCGGGCGGGAACGTGCTCGCAGGGAACCTGCCCTTCCACAGCGTCTCCACCCTGTACCGTTCGGTCTCGGTCACCCGAAGATGCGTGTACCGCCAGTCCCGGCGCAACTCCTCCCAACGCTCCCGCGTGATCTGCACGCTCTCCCGGTCGAAATAGAAGAACTGCTCCTCCTCGTCACTCACCCCGCCATCCTCCCACGCCCCGAAAATCCTCTGGGAAATCCGTGGTTCAGGCCCTCTGCCGAGAATCGAACTCGGGTACCCGCGAAAACGCCCCCGAACTGGACTCCCCTCGTTTCCGAAGTTGCGTCCCAGTTCAGGGGCATTTCGAGTTTCTCGGAAAACCGCTCTGAGTTTCCGATCCGCTCAGAGTGTGCGGATAGGGATTGCAGTTCAGAGGCCCTTCCTGAAACGCAGTTCCAGAGAATATTGTCGGAAATTCCAGAGAATATCCATCTTCCTCGACCAGTCTACCGACCGCTCCCGGCAGGGCTCTGATCCGCTCTCCCTCTCCCGCGTGCGTCGACCGGACTGTTGACTGTTTCTCGGTGTTTCTGCTGGCAGGGGGCGTTTGAGCCTTTCGCGCCGGAAATGAGCCGTATTTCCCAGAGAATTAAAACCGAGCGGAGACGCGGAAGGGCGGGCCGACAGATGCAAGTCGGCCCGCCCTCAGATTCTCGGGGTCAGGTTCTCGGCGGCGTCCTCGTCGGGGGTTTGCCGAGGATGCGTTCCAACTTCCGCATGCGCGCGGGGATGGACTCGACGTGCTCGGTCTTGTCGGCCCAGCTTTGTTAGGCGCGGTGGTTGGCGGTCGCGGCCATGAGCGCGATGATGACAGGCCAAGCCTGCGAGGCCGCGTTCCGCATGGACGAACGCGGCGAGCACGACACGGCGAAACTGTTATGGGCGGCAGCCAGTGAGGCCGACCAACAATCCGAAGGAACAGCGTGACCAGGATGAGCGGGATCGATTTCACCGACCCCTATTGGGGCGACGCCGTCTCAGGCGTCGAACCAGGATGGCGCCCCATCGTCCGAGAACTCGACCAGAAGCTGCGCGCTGCCGCGCCAGAGTTCGAGTACGCGCAGCTGAAGGAGAAATACGGGGGGCTCAGGGTGTACCTGCGTTTCCCCGAGAACATGCCCGCGCAGATTCGTGACCGAGCCCGCGAACTGGTCCGTGAGGCCGAGGAGAAAGCATCCCGGAAATGCGAGAACTGCGGCACTACTGGTCGACTCCGCGAAGACAGAGCCTGGGTCCGAACATTGTGCGACGAATGCGATGTTGAGGGCGAAGATGCAGGCCGGGTAGCTGATGGAAATCGGGGCGACAGGCTGCGGCGGCGCTGGCCGTGTGTCAGTCCACGCGCTGCGCTATCCGCGATCTGCGGTCCGGTCTTCTGGCAGCTCCGATCTGTCAGCTGTGCGATGATATTGACATGTCGAAAGCCGACGAATTGTATCTGATGCAGTTGGATTTCGGGAAGCGGGCCGAGGCGCTCAGGAAGTCCACCGACCAGAAGCTACAGGCGATTGTGGACGAGGAACGTCGTTCAGCGGACGAACGCGAAAGACGGGCCGCGCAAGAGGCCGCGTCGACCACGGAGGGGAAGTCGCGGGCGATGTGGGACGTGGACAGCCGGAAATACGGTTACTACGAGGACGAGGACTAGAGGAGTAGACGTGGCGAACATGGGCAACCCCGACGGGGTGCGCCAACTCGGCGACCTGTGGTCACAGGCGAGTGGCGGTTTGCACGACCAGGCCGCGCGCATCCGAGCCTCCCGGCTGCGGCCCGAACACTTCGGCCCGCGCTACGCGGAGCAGGCGGGAGGTGTTCGAGAGGGCTTCGAGCAGCTGGCTGGCACATGGAGCTCGTGGGGCGGGCACTGCGAGGGCTACGGCGGTAACCTGCACGCGGCGGTCGACTCGTACACGGGGACCGACGAGGGCAACGCCGCCGATCTGGACCTGAATCTCTGATGGCGGACTGGAGCGACGAGATCCTCGCCAGCGCGCAGTTCTGGCTGTTCGACGGCCCACTGGTCCCGGCGTTGCCGACGTTCCGCCAGTACATCGACAAGCTCAACCAGTACCGGCCCAGGCTGGAAGCACAAGACGTCAAATTTCCCAAGATCCTCGACCACGACGGCGTCTACTGGGAGACGGAGTACCACAAGGACGACAAGATCAACATCAAAGCGTTCCGCGACGACGCGGCGAACTTGCACACCGCAGGACAGGAAGTGCAGGCACAGCTCGACCTGATCCGGCAGACCGAGGACCTGCCCCACCACTGGAACGACAACGCCATGGACACCGCCCTGGAGAACTACAAGAACAACAAGACGCGCATGGACAACGACCGCGCCGGGCTCGTCGAGAAATCCCAAGAGATCGCCCAAATCGCCGAGAACATCGAGAAGACGCTGAAAGACAAGGCCACCACCGCGCAACACGAGATCGGCAACCTCGTGTGCTCGTCGTTGCGCAACAACCTTCCCGACTTCGAGACCCGGCTGCGCACCGGCTGCGAAGCCATGGAAGCCAACAACCAAGGCGGCTCCGGCCCCTTCGGGCTCGGCACCAACCAACACCGCTACCAACACCACGGCTCCGGCGGCGACACCTACGACTGGGGCGGGGCCGGGGAGAACTGGAGCGCCGCCGATGTCCGCAACGACCTCCGCAACAGCGTCGTGGGCGCCATCGCCACAGTCGCCCAAACCCTCGAAGATAGCAACAAAGCCACCGAAGACCACCTCCGGGACTGCTTCCAAACCCTCCTCACCGACCTCGGCGCGGGAGCGGGAGGGACAGGGTCGACAAATGGCGTCACAGAAGAGCAGCTCCACGAGATCTTCCCGTACCTCCCGATGGACAAAGTGCGCGAGTACCTACCTGGAATCAATGCGGCGATGCGAGATGCTGGCATCGAGACTCCCCAGCAGAAGGCCGCTTTCCTCGCCACGTTCGCGGTCGAGACCAGCGAACTTCAATTGATGAAGGAAAACAGGAATGAGCAGTCTTGCGAGGAGATGTACGGTCCAGAGTACGCTGGAAAGACATTCGGTTGGGACACCCCGAGAGACCCGGACACCCCGCCTAATTCAGCCATACCGCAGCCTTACACGAACACATCGGGGCAGCTCGGCAACACCCAACCCGGAGACGGCTACAAATACCGTGGGCGTGGCCCCTTTCAGCTCACCGGGCGAGCGAACTACCGGGCAGCAGGAGCTGCTCTCGGCCTCGATCTGGAGAATCATCCAGAGCTCGCCGAGGTGCCCGAGAACGGTTTCCGCATCGCCGCCTGGTATTACAACAGCCATCCCACGACAGATGGCAGTGGCAGAAGCCTGAACGAAGCCGCTGAACAAGGAGATTTCGCAGCCGTGACAACCGCTATCAACGGCGGGCTCACCGGGTACGCGGAACGTAAAAAATACTTTGACACTGCCACGCGTGTGCTGAACGGCAATTAAAGCATGCGACAGAGCGACGAGAGGAATACAACCATCGTGTCCCCGATTCCGTCGAGCAATTTCCGACGCAAACTGCTCTCACCCGCCTTGGCGCTGGTCTTGCTCGGGGCCAGCTGCCATGCTTCGCTCCCGCAGGTGTCGGCAGCGCCACCGTCGCCGACTGATTTCTGCGCCGAACTCCACGGGGAATGGGACACGGCCAAGAGCACATGCGGCTTGACCGTGCGGGGCGACCGCACCACCACCAAGATCACCGAACAATACCCCGTGGACCTTGTGGACGATCCGGTCTCCGGTCCGGTCCTCAAAGCCTATCTGCGGGGGATCACGGATAAATTCTCCCACCCGGCGACATCGCCCCTTGTCCATGACGGGAGCGCGAACATCTATTCCACGACCTACACGCACGCCCCACGAACCACCTCTGTCGTCTTCCGCGAAAACTGGTTCCTGCCCGGTGCCCCACACCCTAGCGAGGGGATCACCACCTTCACCTTCGACCTGGACCAAGGCAAACAGCTGTCTCTCGCAGACCTCTTCTGCCCAGGCGTGGACCCGTTGAAGGCGCTCCCTCCGCTCATTCGGCCATATGTCCAGCAAGCGCTCGACGCGGCGCCCGGAGCGCTCGCCCCGATGTTCACTATCGAGAGGTTCGAGCCGAGTGACCAACCGGGCTCGCTGGCCAGCGATTACCGTGCGTGGGCGCTCGACGGCGACGACCTCGTCCTCTACATGCCTGTCGAGGGCAGCACCGGCGGCATACCAGCAGGGCTCGTCTCGCCCCGTGTGCCCCTCTCCTCGCTCCACGAGATCCTTCGCGACGGCAGCTGCTCAGCTTGAGCTCAGGGTGAGCGATCATCTGAGTTTTGCGGAAGATTATGGTCAGACTCCCGCTCGGTAGAAGGCTCCTCACGAAGAGCCGCGCAGCCCTGCATGCGAGGTGGCCTACGAGGAGAGAACAGCCCACCGAAGTGGTAGAGCAACCTGTGGCGCATGGCAAGCCCATGCAGGACTCGGCATGGGCGCTCAGCCCTGTTTCGGGTAGTTGGCTTCGGCTTCTTCGACCGCTCGGTCGTGCCCAGCCACAGCGTCGTCTTCTTTGTCGTGTTTTGTGATCGCGACGAGCTTCGCGCCGTACTGGTCGCCGAGCGTGAACAACGCGAGGGTCGTGGTCACGAACACCTTCGGCCGAGCCGGCACCGGGGGCGGCGGCTGATCGGGACGGAAGAAACCAGCGGAGATCTTCCCAGACCACCTCGTCGCCACCTTGTACCGGCTCGTCTCCGTCACCCGCAGATGCACATACCGCCAATCCCCCTCCAACTCTTCCAACCGCTCCGGAGTTATCCGCACCCCGGCCCGGTCGAAATGGAAGAACCGCTCATCATAGCTCACCCCGCCATCCTCCCACCCCACGAAAATCCTCTGGAAAATCAGCGATCCAGGCCCTCTACCGAGAATCGAACTCAGGTCCCCACGAAAACGCCCCCGAACCGGACTCCCCACGTTTCCGAGGTTCCGCCCCAGTTCAGGGGGCGTTTCGAGTTTTCTCGAAAACCGCTCTGAGTTTCCGATCCGCTCCAGAGTGGGCTAGTTGCAGAACCCCCGGACCAGTAGCGACGAGTGCATATAACAGCGTCTTGTCCATGCATCTCGCCCTGTTTGTCCATAGTTGCTCGATGCTAAATTTTTCCGCCTCGTTGGCACTTGTCAAAGGGGTTCCCGCAGACGCGGCGCCATCCTCACTGTATTGCGCGTTGCCAGTTGACGTAGTCGCCCGCGTAGTCGGCTGGATCACCGACGATCTTGATGAGCTTTTCTTGCACTACCTCGATGTCTTCGGCGGATAGAGTGACCAGCGTTTTGCGCAGCGGCCAGCCCCATTGTTGCTTGTTTGGAAATGCTGTCAGACTCGGGACAAGCTTGCTGAGCTCGACCCCTTGTCGGAAGGGGGCCAAGCTGCGGAGTTCGAGATCGCACCCCAGCGTGTACAGGCTCGTCTCATGATGTCGCTCGTGCTCTTCAAGGTATCGCACCGGGGTGCGCACGGTCGCGGTGCCCACCACGAGCGTCGTAGCGTCAGAGGAAGAGCCCCAGCATTCCTTTGTCGTGACGAGATAGAGGGTGTCGCCGACCGCGAGTTCTTCCGCCCGCTTGCGGATCCTGGGGTTGAAGGCCATGCGGGACGCGCCGAGCACCCAGCGCACCGATTCGCCATCAGCGAGCACAAGCAGATAGGCATTGCCGGTGCCGTGCCCGGAGTCCCCGTCCAGCACATGGAGGATCGCCTCCCCCACTTCGGACAACTGGTTTATCACGGCTTTCGCGGACTCAGCCGTGATCGGGCGTTTGCCGTTCGGAGCAGAAGGGTCGCGGTCCGTCTCGTGGGCGATCTGGTTTCGGCGCAGAGTGATCGCTCGAAGTGACTCGACGAGGTCCGTAACATCGACCGGCTCGTCCCTCGCCTCGTTCAGTCGCGCCGAGACCCTCGGCCACAGCTGGACGTCGGTGACCAGCTTGAAGCCATCTTTGATCTTGTCCGGGTTCTGGTACGAGGTGGACCCCAAAGTTTCTTTCAACTGCTCGCGGAACACCGCTTCAGCGGACTCGCTCCGATGGTGCACCCTCTCGAAACGCTCGACCGTGATCTCGAACTTCTTCAGTCTGTTCGGCTTCTCCCCCGGCTTGACGAACAGCTTGACCGCGCGCTCCTGGATCTCCTCGCCAACCCAGTGGTCGAGGGCTGACACCGCACCCACCCACGCATGACGGTAGATGTCGCTAATGTCGAACGAACCCACCTGGAGCCGCTCCAGGCTCTGGGCCCCCTCGATCATGCTCCGAAGATCGGCCAGAGTCCGTTCGAACTCGTTGAACGCTTGGGTCGTCATAAAAGCCTTCTAAACTCAGAGGGGTTCCCGACACCACGCCAAGCACCCTTCTTCAAATAAATAAATCACAGACCAGAATACGACCCCACCCATCCTGGCTTGACCTGCACCGCCCTTCACCGTCGACGTGGCATGATCGGAGATGCCAATCTGGTTTGGGAAACCGGGGGCAGCTCGAAACCACGCTCTGCTCACGGAAGACTATCGATAATCTTCATCGTCTCGACCGAGACAGTGGTGACCTTCTGGATCAAGTCAACGATATACGTGGGGTCGTCGTGCTCGTCACACCAGTCATTCGGATCGTTGACGATGCCGGATTCCGGGTCAATTTTAACTTGGTAGCGTTCGATGATCCATCCGAGGGCTGAGCGTGAACCGAGGAGATAGCGCTCGGCGCTCTCAGGGATTCCGGTGATAGTGACTTTCGGATTGTAGATGATTTCGGTATGATCGGTCTTTGACCGCCATTTCATCTTCTGGACACGCCAAGTCTCCCTGTCGCTGGGATTCGCACCTTCTTTGAGTTGCACATTCAAAGGATAGAAGTCTACATCCTCGTAATTGGCATGCAGGTCCGCAAGGCGTCGTCCAGCAGAATTATATGTATCGAATTCTGCACGCGAACCAGGCGTAGGGATGTGCGGCAGTGTCTTTTTGAGATCAGCAGCGTACTTCGCTCGATAGCTTGGCGAGTGGAGGAGTCCGTAGACGAAGTAGAATATGTCGTCTTTTGTTATATCGCCGCCGAACGAAGCCCGGTACAGCTTATGGATAGAATCGGTGATGTTGTCCACGCGCCGGTAGCCATACTCAACAAGCCCCTCGTCTCCTACAAGTAGATCAAAAGCACCAGCATCAGATTCGACCTCTTCGTATGTGAAACGAGGAAAAAATTGAGTCGTGTAAGTAAAGTAAGCGACATCGGGAAGGTATCTAGTCATTAGGCACCCAAAGTCTGCGGCGGGTCGAGGACTCATTACGACTATGCCAATATTACTGTGATACGAAGTAGGAAACATCGAGGGCAGTTGTGATCGTTCATGGTTCAAGAAACCATCAAAGTAAGCGAATTTGGTTTCGAAAGGCCTATAGGTTGCAGTTATAAATCCCTTTTCTGAAACTCCAATTTTTCGATTTCTGGCCAAGTGCGCCCGAAGGCTTCTCGACCAGTTTATCTTTTTCGGATCTGATGCGCCAGGAATCCCCGCGACGTACTGCGCTACATTGGCTTCATTAGGTTTAGCAACGCCGTTGATTTTGCAGTGTTCCTGGAAGGGTTCAATCAAGTCATTATAGTTCATGATCAGCCTCTCGACTGATTTCCGGACCGTGGGGCTCGAGTAGTTATACACCCAGGCATCTCGTGCGGTCTCAAGTCCGCGGGAGAAGGTCTTGAAGACGGTGATCTGCCCAGGGCTTGGTTTCTTATCTCCGATCACCGGGTAGGAACCGAATTGGTCGTCGCGTTGGTTGGTCCAGTCGCCGTGTTGGTTCGGTGTGATCGATTGCCAGTCGATGGCCGTGAGAGAGTCGGTGTCGAGGATGCGGAGTTTGTCGTCGCGGCCGAGGTAGTCGCCGATGTCGCGATAGTTGATGACGCATGGACCGTTCGCTGTTGGGTCTTTGACTCCGATGAAGATGGCGACGGTGTTACGGCTGCCACCACCGAATATTTTGCCGCCCTCTTTGCGTGAGAGCTCTCCTGCTGTGCGCTGGTTTCCGCGTAGATTGTAGACGTATATGTGGGAGTATTCGTCGGCGAGGGTGAGGCGCATACCGTCTGCGGTGTTGCCGTCGATCCAGCCGCCGTTGGAGACGAAGGCGACGATGCCTTTGTCCCCGATGCGGTTCGTCGCCCATCTGAAGGCTCGGATGTAGGAGTCATAGAGGCTATTTTTGTTCGTCGCCGTCGAGCGTTTGGCGTAGGTGTTCTCGATGTGTTTGTCGAGGGTGGGGTATTTGACGTTGGCGTTGTTGTCGTTGGCGCTGTCCTGTCCCACGGAGTAGGGCGGATTGCCGACAACGACGTTGATCTTCGTGGCGAGTTGGCGGGTGATGCGGTCGTTGTTCTGCGGGAACATATCCGCGTCCATGGTGTCGTCGGACTCGCTTATCTGGAATGTGTCAGTCAGCACGATGCCTGGGAAGGGCTCGTACTCGTCGCCTGAGGTCTTGCCGGCGAGGGCGTGATAGGTGGATTCGATGTTGACCGCCGCGACGTAGTAGGCGAGCAGCATGATCTCGTTGGCGTGCAGCTCGCTCGTGTATTTCCGCGCCAGGTCGTGGGGTGTGACGAGTCCGGTCTGCATAAGCCGTGTGATGAACGTCCCGGTGCCGGTGAAGGGGTCGAGGACATGCACGTCCTCGCCGGTCAGTCCTTTTCCGAAATGCTCGCGGGACACGGCGTCCGCAGCGCGCAGTATCCAGTCTACGACCTGCACGGGGGTGTAGACGATGCCGAGCGCGTCGGCTTGTTTCGCGAACCCGATCTTGAAGAACCGCTCGTAGAGTTCGGCGATGACTTGCTGTTTGCCTTCCGCGCTGGTGACCTCCGAGGCGCGCACTCGCACGGAGTCGTAGAACTTCTCCAGCTCGTTTGTCTCGGATTCAAGCCCGCTGCCGCCGAGGGTGTCTACCATGCGTTGCATGACCCGCGACACGGGGTTGTGGGAGGCGAAGTCGTGTCCGGTGAACAGGGCATCGAAGACGGGTTTGGTGATCAGGTGCTGGGCGAGCATGCTGATCGCGTCATCGCTGCTGATCGATTCGTTGAGGTTGTCGCGCAGGCCTTTTAAGAATCGGTCGAACTCCTCAGAGATCTCTACGCTGCCGATGTCAAGGGCGGCTTTGATGCGGGTGATCAGGGCGGCGGAAATGTCAGCGACGTCGTGCGCCCAGTCTTCCCAGTAGGTGCGGGTGCCGACCTTGTCGACGATGCGGGCGAAGACCGCCTCGCGCCACTCGGAGAGCGAGAACAACGCGATCTGCGACGCGAAATCGCTGCTCCCGGTATTCGTGCCCGGTGTTTGGTCAGCGGATTTGAGCGATTCCACTTCGCCATGCGCATCCACAGGACCGATGTGCCCGCCAAGCAATGAGTCGCTGCCCTTGCCGCTCTTGGTCGCGTCTTTGCCCATGTTGAGGGCGATGGAGTTCACATGCGCGTCGAAGCGCTCGTCGTGGGCGCGCAGGGCGTTGAGCACCTGCCAGACGATCTTGAACCGCCTGTTGTCCGCCAATGCCTGAGACGGGCTGACCTCAGCGGGCACGGCAACAGGCAGGATGATGTATCCATAGTTCTTGCCCTCGGATGTCCGCATGACCCGTCCCACCGACTGAACCACGTCGACGACCGAGTTGCGCGGGTGCAGGAACAGGACCGCGTCGAGCGCCGGAACGTCCACGCCCTCGGAGAGGCAGCGGGCGTTGGTCAGAATGCGGCATTCATTCTCCGCGAGCGGAGCTTGTAACCACCCGAGCCGGGCGTTGCGCTTCAAGGCGTTGAAGGTGCCGTCCACATGCTCGACAGAGCAATACAGGTCAGGGTTGTTCGCAGCGGCGTTCTCGTCACTTTCGCCATGCTCGTCGTCGAGTGTGTCCCGGTAGGCGTCCACGACACGGGGGAACATCTCAGCGACCATCTTCGAGGAGTCGATGTCTCTGGCGAACGCGACGGCGCGGCGCATCGGGACCTCGCCGGGGGCGAACCCGGTGCCGTCCACAGCGGCTCCGGCTCGTTTCGCCAAACCGTTCCAGCAACCCACTATGCGGGTCGCGTCATCGAGGTTGAGCTCATGGTTCTGCCCCGCGAGCTGGGTCTGCATCGGCCCCGCGACCAAGGATTGATCGACGGTCAACACCAGCACCTTGTAATCGGTCAGAAGACCTTTGTCCACCGCTTCGCCGAACGGGAGGTGGTAGAATTCCGGGCCGAAGATTGTCTCGTCGTCCATCGACGCGATCTCAGCGGAGTGCTCGTCCGCCTTGCCCTTGGCCTTCTCGTCATAGATACGGGGAGTGGCAGTCATATACAGACGCCGCTTCGCTCGCAGATAGTCTCCGTCGTGGATCCGGACGAAGTTCGACTCGTCCTCCCCGAACAACGTGACCCCGGTGGTGCGGTGCGCCTCGTCGCACAACACCAGATCGAACTCCGGGACACCAAGCTTCTGCGCATCAGCGACCACAGGCAGCGACTGGTAGGTGGTGAAGACAACCGTCAGCCCAGGCGACTCCCCGTGAGCAGCTATTGCTGCAGCGAGCTGATCGGGTTTCGTCGTCACCGGGATCGCCACGTCATGGGCCTTCGAATCCTCCGCTGCGCGCGACACTTTGCTGTCCGAGCACACAGCGAACGCCCGCAGAGGCGTCGCGGTCTGGGCAGTCCATTCTCGCAGCGTCTGCGACAGCAACGAGATCGACGGGACGCAGAACAGAATACGAACGTATCCGCTGTTCTCGGCGGCTGCACGTTCCGCGATGCGCAGCGATGTGAAAGTTTTGCCAGTGCCGCACGCCATGACCAGTTTGCCGCGCTCATTGCCCAGCCCGAACCCCTCGAAAACCTTCTCGACGGCACATTCCTGATGCGGACGGGCGTTATGGCGTGCCGCCTCCCTTATCGCGACTTCAAAATCCTCGCCTGCCCACTCGACCCGCCAATCGATAGGAGATCCATCGAGTTCTGCTAACGACAACCTGCCCACCGGCTTCGACTGCCCGACCAAAGCGTCTTCGGCGTTTTTCCCCCACTTGTCCGTGGTGGAAATAATGATGCCCTTGACGAAAGGCTCCTTGCCCAGTTCCGTGAAGAAGGAGTCGATGTCCTCCTTGCGGAGTGTGTGCTCAGGCTCGTAAAACTTGCACTGCACCCCCGTCAACTCCCCCGTGTCGCGCGAGCGAGCAACCAGGTCGATGCCCATGTCCGCTTTGCTTGCACGATCCGGCCAGTCGATCCACCGCCACACCGCGTCGTACTCCTGCGACAACATCGGGTCGAGCGCGAAGTAACGGACCATGAGCTTCTCGAACTTCGTCCCCCGCTCCGAGTTCGACGGTGCTTGGCGGAACGCCTCGATGACCTCATGAATCGAACCCATACCTAACCTCCGCGTATCTCTAGCCGTGCCAATAGCCTGCAGCTATTCTGGCTCAGGTCTCTTCCGCGCTTGCAAGCGCGCTCTAGCCATTTCCCCTCGGGTCGGCCACTTCCTGCTCAGACCGCCTTCTGCGGGTTCGTCGCCGAGCAGCTCTCGCAACTCCTCCAAGCGTGCATGCGCAGCTTCTTCCTGGGCGCGCAGCGCAAGGACGGTCATATGGCGCGAAACAGTCGGGGCATCTACAGCATCCGCTCCGAGCTTCAAGTTCGTCATCCCTCCCCAATAATCCACCTGGACTTCGTAGCGAGAGTCCGGGGATGCGGCGTAAAAGTATCGATTCCCTCCCACCAGTAGCTCGCCGATGCGGACCTCGTCGTTTGTGAAACCTACGAACTCGGCGGGGACCACCGCAGCTATCGCGTCGAAAACATCGCCGACTGACACGCCGAGAGCGGTCGCGTACTGCACAACCTTCTCGTTCGGCACAGCAGACTTCCCGCGCTCCCAAACGGAGATCATGGACTTGTTCGTCCCAAGCTTCTCGGCGAGGTCGATCTGGGTGAGCCCTGCTGCTAGGCGTAGGTCCGCGAGGGTTGTCGCACGGTCCGGGTTCCCGCAGAGGTCCGCGATGCTGCTGTTCACAGCCGCCGCGACTTTGGGCAAATTCTTCGCTGACGGCTGGGTGATCCCGGTCTCCCAGTGGTAGACGGCTTCGACGCTGACATGCAATTTGTGTGCAAGCTCAGCTGTGGTGAGGCCAGAGGCGATCCGAGCGCGCCGAAGAGCCACGCCGTCGAGCTGTCGTTTAGTGGTCGCCATGTCTTTTCACCTCCATCCAACCTCGGTCAGCGCGGAAGAACTGATCCGGGCAGTGGTCTAACAACCGCGCACAGATGTGTGCATAGAACATGATTGTCTAGAAAAAAGGACGGATATCATTTAATCGTCCAGAATTCTGGACGATTAAATGTCGAACTATCTATGAGGAGACGGATGAAGTAATCCCAGAACGAGAAAAGGCACCCGCTTCCACACAGGTGCCTAACTCGTGAACGTATCTACCGACAGTCATTTTTGCTCTGGGTTCTCCGACTGTTGGATTTTGAACCGCTCAGACCTCTAGGAGGGCTTTCGCATGTTCATTTTAGCACGCAGCCTCATTCTGGGACAGCAGCTACCACCCGCCTCGCATCAAATCGCTGTCCACCGCTCGATCTCAGCGCCAGAGGCAGCAGATGGCCTCTGACCAGGACAGGACGAGAGGCACTGCTCTTGGGGCAGCCCGACGGTACGTCCCGCATCTCCCCGCCGAGGAGTGGGCCGCCGTTGAAGGTTTCGTCACGGCGGCGGTCGAGGACTGCTCCGGTCAAACCGCGCATTCAGACCGAGTGCTGTTGGGAACAGCAGTGCGGCTGGTGCATTGGGCGTGGCGGACCGGCTTGCCTCTAGAGCGCCCGGTGGTGTTCCACCGTTCCACAATCGTCCGGTTCATCGCGGTACGGTGCGGCTGCTGGACGAAAACGACACGCAACACGTACCGGTCCCGTCTGCTACGCATGGGCGAAGTGCTTGCCCCAGAATGCCAGACGACGACACTTCCTGGCCTGTCCGATAGTTCTGCTGTTCTCCCGTACTCCTCCGCCGAGCAGGCCGCTCTTCGTTCTTGGGCCACCGGTCAACGGACCGCAGGGCGTCGGGCCGACGCGAAGGTCTTGCTCGCGCTCGGTATGGGCGCGGGTCTCATGGGCGGAGAAATCGTGCCCATTCGGCGCAAGGACATTGTCTCGGACCAGCGGGGAATCCTCGTTCAGGTCGTGGGACGGCGGCAGCGGCTAGTGCCTGTGCTCGCAGCGTGGGAGGAGATGCTGCTCGACATTCTGTCTTCCCGCACAGATCCTGAGGCGTTCGTGTTCCGACCCGATGCCGCACGACCCAACCCGAACGTCATCGCACACTTCACGAGAGGCGACGGCGGCGAGCCGTCAACCTCCCGGATGCGCACGACCTGGATCGTCGGGCATCTCACGACAGGAGTTCCGGCGCGCGCGTTGATCGCTGCCGCAGGCGTGGACGGTTTCACCGCGTTCCAGCGATGCATCCCGTATCTCCCCGAGCCGGATAGCGAGCAAGCCGGGAAATTGCTTCGACGTCCGATGCCCTCCTCATGACCGCTGAGCTTCCACCCGACGAAGCATTGGAACGCCGTTGCGCGTCCCTGTTCCCAGCGAGATCAGGAAAGAAGGCGGGAACGTTCAAGGGCAAGCACAGCACTGACACGGTCCAGCTCGCCGCCGAGCTCGTCGACGAGTCCGGCATCGTGGAACTGTTGAACGTATGGCGGCGCGAGGATGATCCCGGCCACGGGACTCGCGGAGGTAGGCCCGCGATATTCTCGGACCGGCACGTCCTGATCCTGCAGATGCTCCACGCCATCACCGACGATCCCCTGCTGTTCACCGAGCTGGCGAACACCGTGCACAGGCGCTTGGATCCGAAAAGCTACGAGATTCTCGCCTTGCCCCCGATGCCGGATGCGGACTACGGCAGCATCTACACGAACCTGCGCCGAGCGGCAGGACGCTTTCTCGATGTGATCGACTCCGCTCCGTTCAACTCAGGCAAGCGACTCACCTACTCGCAGGTGCAAGAGATCCGCCGCCGACGTGCAGAGATCACCGACCATCTCGCGAAGAAGCACCAACGCGCCAGCTGGGTCACCAACCAACTCCTCCACATGACCCATCGGCTCCTGCCCACCGAGATCCGAGCCAACTGGAAGGGCACGATCTGCGTGGACGGCACAGCGATGCCAGTCTGGGGAGCCCGGGGCTCTCCCCGCAAAGCCGACTTGAGGCCAGACTCGATATGCAGCCCCGAATTCGACGCGGGCTGGCACGTGCGCAGCGCAGAAGACCACAAGGACGACAAGCGGTTCAAACGCAAGCGCGACAAGTTCGTCTGGGCCTACGAGGCCACCATCGCCGTCATGGCTGACGACCCCGACACCACCGGCCAGTTCCCCAAGCTCGCCCTCGCCGTGTCCCTGGAGAAACCCGCCGGACAAGTCTCCGAGAACGCGATGATCTGTGTCAATGAGATCGTGAACAGGGGTCTGCCGGTCAACTACTTCGTCGGCGACCGCGCTTACCTGCCCAACGCCAAGATCGAGAAACTCCAAGAGCCCCTCAAAGCACTCGGTTACAAACTCGTCGCCGACTACAACCGCGACCAACTCGGCATCCAAGACCAGCATGCCGGGGCGATCATGGTAGAGGGAGTCTGGTATTGCAAGGCCATGCCAGAAGCCCAGGTCAACGCGAGCATCGACTACCGCGACGGGAAGATCAGCAAGCAGGTGCACTACGAGAGGATCGATGCCCGCCGCCCCTATCAGCTCCAGGTCAAGAGCAATGCCGACCACAACGGTGTCGTGCAGGTACGCTGCCCTTGCGCTGGACCTTCGCCTACAGTGAACTGTTCACTCAAACCCCCGAAAAACGGCAAACCAAACCTCGGCATCCCGACCATCCTCAAACCACCCGAACACCCCGACCGGATCTGCACCAACCGCGAATCCGTCGCCTTCGGCCCCAAAACCGGACTGAAATACGGCCAAGCCGTTCCATACCACAGCAAAGAATGGCACCAGCTCTACGGCACACCTAGAAACACGGTCGAAAGCGGCAACAACAGGATCAAAGACGAAGCCAAAGCCGCGCTAAAGCTGCCAGGACGACGACGAGGACGTGGATACACCTTACAAATGCTCTACGCCGCGTTTCTCATCGCCGGAACCAACATCCAACTCATCAACAGCTTCCGCGCCAAAACAACCACGACAAGAACAACAGAGAAGATCGTGGTCAGAACCGACAGACGACGCAGGAAGACAACCCCCGACTCCTACCGTCAACGAGCGAACGCCCCACCGCTGGTCGGACCCGCAGCGGAAGCCGCCGCCAACTAGCCGCACCCGCTGGTGCGGCTACAAGTCGTTGGCCAACCTCGAAAACTCAGCCGCTCGGCGGTGAATGACAAGAGCTGAGAACCAGAAATCCCCTCCCGAAGTGAGTTCGGGAGGGGATTTTCCGTTGAGGCGATCCATTCAGATCGCTCTCCGTTTGAACTTGTGGGTTCTGCAACTAACCGCAGGTCAGTAATGCAAATAGCCCCCAGTGGAGCTGCCGAGAATCGAACTCGGGTCCTTCGTCGCTTCAAAAGGCCTTCTCCGTGCGCAGTCCGTCAGGTCATTGCTCGGGCCTCCTGGTCACACGGACAAGCCAGGAAGACGGCCCCAGTCACTGTGAGATGTCACCGCCAACCCCGTGACCGGGCTGGAAGTTGCATCCCTCTTGCTGATGCCAGGCTCCGGGCCGAGGGCTCTCCCGGTCTGACAGACACGCTATCGCTTAGGCAGCGAGGGCGTAGTCGCGCTGAGTAGTGTCGGCGCTTATATTTTTTACAACGACGCTTATACGGTGGTCAGTTGCCTGCACCGGCACGCTTCTCCTTCATCGACGTTCGAAGTCGAAACCTGTCAGCCCCTAACGCCGCCAGCCGCGGAGAACGGCTGACAGGACGAGTATACCATTTGCGCGGTTCAGGACATCCCTTTTCGGGCTCTTCCGATTGCCCTGACGACTTCGCGGTCCGCGTCTCGTTTGGCGAGGTCTTGACGCTTGTCGTGCAGCTGCTTTCCTCGGGCGAGGGCGATTTCCACCTTGACTTTGCCCGCTTTGAAGTACATCGACAGGGGCACCAGGGTGGTGTTTCCTTCTCTGGTCTTGCCGACGAGGTTCTCGATCTCCCGCCGGTGCAGCAGCAGTTTGCGGGTCCGCGTGGGCGTGTGGTTGGTCCAGCTGCCGTTGCGGTATTCGGGTATGTGGACCCCGCGCAACCACACTTCGTCGCCGTCCACGGTGGCGTAGGCGTCGGAGAGGTTGGCGTGGCCCTCGCGCAGGCTTTTGACCTCGGTGCCCTGCAGCACCACCCCGGCCTCGTACACGTCCAGGATGGAATAGTCATGCCTGGCTTTGCGGTTGCGCGCGATCAACGCCTCGTTCGGGTCGTTTTTCTTCACGCTCTTCATAACTCAAAGAGGTTACCAGCCTGCGCACATGCTTTTCGCGCCTCAGCTGGGGGCTTTTTCTTCCGGGCTCGGGTTCCTTCGGGCTCCGGCCTTTTGGGCTCAGGTGCGCACGTACCAGCGCAAGGTCACGTACGCGGTCGAGGCCGCGAGCACAGCGCCGATGACTGTGACGAAGGGGGCGAGCTGCCACACGTCTGCGACGGAGACAGGGGCGATGAGGCCGGCGAGTTGGAAGTCTTGCAGGGAGTTCTGGAAGAAGACTTTGCGGGAGACGAAGAGCCCGATGACGGCGAGGAAGGAGCCGAAGAGCGAGGCGATGACGGCTTCGACGAGGAAGGGCAGCTGGGTGTACCAGCGGGTCGCGCCGACCAGGCGCATGATGGCGATCTCGTTGCGCCGGGTGAACGCGGCGATCTGCACCATGTTCGCGATGAGGAAGACCGCGATGACGGCGGTGATGACGGCCATGGCGAAGGCGACGTCTCTCGCCCCGTCGAAGACGTGGAACACGCGTTTGACCAGTTCTCGCTGGTCGATGATGCTTTGGACTTTGCCTTTCAGCGCCGGGTCGTCGCGGAATTTCTCCACGAGCTGCCCGAAGGTCGCCTGATCGGCGGCGGTGACTTTGAAGTAGGCGAGAAGCGCCTCTTTGCCGTGCTGGGCGGTGAGCTCCTGAAGGTCGGGCTGGTCGGCGAAGACGCGGTGGATGGCGTCGTCGTACACCTGGTCCGGGGAGAGGTAGCGGACCGACGCGACGCCGGGTGTGGCTTTGAGCTTTGCTTCGAGGGCTTTGCAGTCGTGTTGCTCGCATGCGGGGTCCGGGTTGGTGAAGTCTTTGGACAGGTTCACCCGGATCTCCAGTTCGGAGAGGAACTGCTGCTTGCTGCGGTCGGTGAGGCCGACGACCAGGATGCCGGTGCCGAGCATGGTGAGGGCGATCGCGGAGGTCAGAATCATGGCGACGGCGATGGTGATGTTTTTCCGGAAGCCGGTGAGCACCTCGCCGATAAGGAACTTCAAACGCATATTTCTTGAATTACCTTCCGACTCCGTAAACGCCTTTGGCCTCGTCGCGCAGGACTTTTCCCAGCGACAGCTCGATCACCCGCTTGCGCATGGAGTCGACGATGTGATGGTCGTGGGTGGCCATGAGCAGCGTTGTCCCGCCGTGCCGGTTGATCCGCTCTAACAGGCTCATGATTTCGCCGGAGGTCTCCGGGTCGAGGTTGCCGGTGGGCTCGTCCGCGATGAGGACGAGCGGCTTGTTCGCGAAGGCGCGGGCGATGGCGACGCGCTGCTGCTCGCCGCCGGAGAGCTCGTGCGGCAGCCGGTCGGCTTTGCTCGCGAGGCCGACGAGTTCGAGCACCTCGGGCACTGTCTTTTCGATGATGGCGTGGGGCTTGCCGATCACTTCCAGCGCGAACGCGACATTCTGGGCGACTGTCTTCTGTTGGAGGAGGCGGAAATCCTGGAAGACGCAGCCGACGGTTTGCCGCAGCCGGGAAATGCGCCTCGCGGGCAGCTTGTTGACGTGGAAGTTCGCCAAATGGATGTCGCCCGAGTCGGGGATGTCATCTCGGATGAGCATGCGCAGGAGGGTGGACTTCCCGGAGCCGGAGGGCCCGATCAGAAACACGAACTCGCCGTCGTCGACTTCGATGCTCACCTTGGACAACGCCGGTCGGGTGGACTTCGAGTACGTCTTGGAGACGTTCTGGAGACTGATCACAGGGTGCAAGTGTAACGGCTGCGCCGCGCGGACCGGCCAGGCGCGGCGCGATCGGAGCGCTAGGAGACCGAGGCCCCGGATCGCCGCCAGCGGATTCCCGACTCCAGGAAGCCGTCGATGGCGCCGTCGAGGACGGCGCCCGGATTGCTCTCCTCGTATTCGGTGCGCAGGTCTTTCACCATCTGGTACGGGGCGAGGACATAGGAGCGCATCTGCGTGCCCCAGGAGGTGCCGCCGTCGCCTTTGAGCGCGTTGAGCTGCTCTTGTTCCTCGTGACGGCGGCGCTCCAGGAGCTTGGCCTGCAAGACCCGCATCGCCGAGAGCTTGTTCTGCAGCTGCGATTTCTCGTTCTGGCAGGTGACGACGATGCCGGTGGGCAGGTGGGTGATCCGCACAGCGGAGTCGGTGGTGTTCACCGATTGCCCGCCGGGGCCGGAGGAGCGGTAGACGTCGACGCGGATCTCGGCCTCGGGCACATCGATGTGGTCGGTGGTCCCGACGACCGGCAGCACCTCCACGTCGGCGAAGGAGGTCTGCCGCCTGCCTTGGTTGTCGAAAGGGCTGATCCGCACGAGACGGTGGGTGCCCTGTTCGACGGAGAGCGTGCCGTAGGCGTAGGCGCTTTTGACCGCGAACGTCGCGCTTTTGATGCCTGCCTCTTCCGCGTAGGAGATGTCGTACACCTCCACCGGATGTTTGTGGCGCTCGGCCCAACGGATGTACATGCGCATGAGCATCTGCGCCCAGTCGGCCGCGTCGATGCCGCCCGCGCCGGAGCGGATGGTGACCAAGGCTTCGCGCTCGTCGTACTCGCCGTTGAGCAGCGTGCGCACTTCGAGCGATTCGATTTCCGCGCGCAGCGTTTTGCGCTCCGTGTCGGCTTCCTCCAAAGCTTCCTGCCCTTGCGCGCCCTCCTCGTCCTCGGCGAGCTCGTAGAGCACATGCAAGTCGTCGAGCCGGGAGCGCAAGCCCGTGACGGCGCGCAGCGTGGCCTGTTTGCGGGCGAGCCCGCTGGTGACCTCTTGGCCCCGTTCCTGGTCTTCCCAGAGCGACGGGTCGGCGGCTTGGGTTTCGAGGTCGGCGATTTCGGCCCTGAGCTTGTCGAGGTCGAGCGCCGACTCCACTGTGCAGAGCGTTGTCGCAAGCCCAGCCAGATCTGCTGTGACGTCTGGATGCATAGGAAATGAGCTTACCGTGCTCGGCGCGAGCCGAATCCCACAAGCGCCAGGCTCGCGCGCGGCCTGGGGTCGGGGGTCACGGGCGCTCGTCGCGCCAAGGCTCCGCCGATGCGTCGCCGGCGATCTGCCAATGGGTCGCAGCCTTGCCGGGCAGATACGCGGCTTGGCATGCCTGCCCCACGGACGGCCACGGGGTTTGAGGCCCTATGACCAGGCGCTGGTAGACCTCGGTCGGCGGCAGCTCGGGGCCGCTGAGAATCCCGCTGATGGCGCAAAAAGCCTCGTCCGAACCCGCTGGCCGGTTCACTGGGCTCACCCCGGTGAACGTGAGCGTGGCTGGCCGGGCGTGTGCGCCAACACCACCGCTCGTTGTTGCGGCGAACCGCCGCCACAACAAAAAGCCGAGGAGCGCCAAGAGGACGATTGCGAAAAGCTCGACCATATGTCCAGGCTACGCTCGACAGCCATGAGCACTCCGACCCCATGGCGCGATGACCTCGGCGCCGCACTGCGCCTCGCGGAGGCCGCCGACGCCATCACGATGAGCCGTTTTCTCGCTTCAGACCTGGTCGTCAACGCGAAACCCGACCTCACGCCGGTGACCGAGGCGGACTTGGCGGTCGAGACTCGAATCCGCGAGCTTCTGGCCGAGGAGCGGCCTGAGGACGCCGTGCTGGGCGAGGAGTTCGGCGGGACGGCGGTTTTCGCCGGAAGGCAGTGGGCCGTCGACCCGATCGACGGGACGAAGAACTATGTGCGCGGCGTGCCGATCTGGGCGACGCTCATCGCCTTGCTCGTGGACGGCGAGCCGGTGGTGGGCGTGGTGAGCGCCCCGGCGTTGCACCGGCGGTGGTGGGCCGCGTCGGGCTCCGGCGCGTTTGTCTCGAGCGCGGGGGGCGCCCCTCGGCGCGTCCGCGTCTCGCAGGTGCGCGATCTTCACGACGCGAGCCTTTCGGTCTCCGACTGGCGTGAGGGGCGTTTCGGCGAGAGCATCCGCGCGCTCGAGGCTTCGGTCTGGAGGCTGCGCGGCTACGGTGACTTCTATCACTATTGCCTGCTCGCCGAAGGGGCTCTCGACCTCGCCGCAGAACCCGAGGTGTCGCTCTGGGACATCGCCGCCCCCGACGTGATCGTCCGCGAGGCAGGAGGCTTTTTCAGCTCGTTGGAGGGCCAAGCGGGGCCCCATGGCGGGAGCGCTCTGGCCAGCAACGGTATATTGCACGACGCGGCCCTCGGGGCCATGAGAGGAGCGGGGGCATAGCCGCTCGACGCCCCCGGACCACCCCCCCGGACGGGCATTGCTACTGCCGAGTAACATTACCTTCGAACCAAGGCAACTTCGGCGATAGGAACCTCGACGGACATGTCCACCAAACCCGCTTCTTCAGACGCTTCCCCCAAACCGCTCTCCACCAAAAAAACCAGCCCGGTCGGCTTGGGGCTGCGCGCCCTTTCTGCGATCACCGGCTCGGACCTGGTCAACAAGTACGACCTCAACAAGCAGCTCTCCTGGACCGCGTACAACGCGGGCAAGACCGGCTTCAAAGCCCTCGGCGTGGCCAACCGCGTCTTCAAACAGGTCGGCGGCAGCAGCAAAGGCTCCCGCCCCGCCCGCACCTCGAGCGACCTGTTCGACCTCACCCCCGAGGACGACCAGAAGCTGATCGTCGAGACCGTCAAGGAATTCGCCGACGAGGTGCTGCGCCCGGCCGCCCTGGCCGCCGACGGCGCGGCCGCCGCGCCGCAGTCCATCCTGGACCGCTCCACAGAACTCGGCGTCACGCTCATCAACGTGCCTGAGGAGTTCGACGGCGCGGCCAGCGAGCGCAACGCGATCACCAACGCCCTCGTGGCAGAGGCGCTCGCGCACGGCGATCTCGGACTCGCGCTGCCGATCCTCGCGCCGAGCGCGGTCGCCATCGCCCTCGGCGAATGGGGCACCGACGGCCAGCAGAAGACCTACTTGCCTTCCTTCGCCGAAGAAAAAGCCCCGCAGTCCGCGTTCGTCATCGCGGAGCCGCAGCCGCTCTTCAACCCCTTCGAACTGAAAACCAAAGCGGTGCGCACCCCGAGCGGCTTCAAGCTCAACGGCGTGAAGGCCCTGGTGCCCGCCGCCGGGTCCTCGGAGCTGTTCATCGTCGGCGCGCAGTTCGAAGGCAGCCCCGCGCTCTTCATCGTGGAGTCCGGCAGCAAGGGCCTCACCGTCGAGGGCGACCCCAGCATGGGCCTTCGGGCCGCGGGGATCGGCCGCCTGAACCTCGACAACGTCGTTCTGCCCTCGAGCGCTCTGCTGGGCGATCCCGAGCCGCAGGTCCGCGAGAACAACTACACCGAGTCGGTGCGCCTGGCCCGCATCGCTTGGGCCTCAGTGGCCGCCGGCGTCGGACAGGCAGTCTTGGACTACGTCATCCCCTACGTGAACGGGCGCGAGGCGTTCGGCGAGCCGATCAGCCACCGCCAAGCGGTCGCGTTCATGGTCGCCAACATCGCCATCGAGCTCGACGGCATCCGTTTGGTCGCCCTGCGCGGGGCCTCTCGCGCGGCGCAAGGCCTGCCGTTCGCCCGCGAGGCGGCGCTCGCCCGCCGCCTCGCCGCCGAGAAAGGCATGCAGATCGGTTTGGACGGCGTCCAACTGCTCGGCGGACACGGCTTCACCAAGGAGCATCCGGTCGAGCGCTGGTACCGCGACTTGCGGGCCGTCGGCGTCGCCGAAGGCGTCATCCTCGTCTAATTCCCCCACTGCTGATAGAGAGGATTTCGCGTTATGCCTATCAACCTCGAACTTTCCAAAGATCTCGAAGCCGCTGTGCAGAAGGCCCACAAAGTCGCCACGGATGTCTTCCGGCCGATCTCGCGCAAGTACGACATCGCCGAGCACGAGTACCCCTCGGAGCTCGACGCCTTCGGAGCGGATCCGGTGGCGAAGGAATTGCTCTACCCCGACAGCAACGTCGAGGCCGTGCTGAACATTCTCGAGCTGTGCTGGGGGGATCTCGGCCTGACGCTGACCATCCCCGGCAACGGGCTCGGCAACGCGGCGATCGCCGCCGTGGCAACCCCGGAGCAGCTGGAGAAATTCGGCGGCGAGTGGGCCGCGATGGCGATCACCGAGCCAGAAGCCGGTTCGGACTCCGCGGCGATCAAGACCACCGCGACGCTCGACGGCGACGAGTACGTCATCAACGGCGAGAAGATCTTCGCCACGGCGGGGGCTCGCGCGAAGAACATCGTCGTGTGGGCCTCGGTCGACCCGAGCGCAGGGCGCGCGGCGATCAAATCCTTCGTGGTCCCGCGCGACACCCCCGGCGTGAAGCTGGTCCGCGTCGAGCACAAACTCGGCATCAAAGCCTCTGACACAGCCGCGATCCTCTTCGAGAACGTCCGAGTCCCCAAAGAGAACCTCCTCGGCTCCCCCGAAGTGAACGTCGAAAAAGGCTTCGCCGGGGTCATGCAGACCTTCGACAACACCCGGCCCATCGTCGCCGCGCAGGCGCTCGGCGTCGCACGGGCCGCGTTGGAGCAGCTGCGGGAGATCCTGGAAAAGGAAGGCGTCGAGATCAGCTACGACAAGGGCGCGTACAACCAGCAGTCCGCCGCGGCGGACTTCCTGGCGCTCGAGGCGGACTGGGAAGCGGCGTACCTGCTCACGCTCAAATCGGCATGGCTGATCGACGCGAAGAAGCCCAACTCCAAAGAGGCTTCCATCGCCAAGGCCAAGGCAGGACGCACCGCGACGGCGGTCACCCTCAAAGCCGTCGAGCTCGCGGGCCTCTACGGCTACTCGCAACAGGCCCTGCTCGAAAAATGGGCCCGCGACGCGAAGATCACCGACATTTACGAGGGCACCCAGCAAATCCAGCAGCTCATCATTGCGCGGCGCACCCTGAACCTCACTTCCGCGCAGCTCAAGTGACCCGACGCTCCGAGAAAAGGCTCTAAATCATGGCGATCAACCTCGAACTTCCCAAGAAGTACGAACAATTCCTCACCCTCGCCCACGACTTCGCGGGCAACTATCTTCGGCCCATCGCGCGCAAATACGACCTCAACGAGCACGCCTACCCTGTCGAGATGGACGTCATCGGCGCCGCGTACGACGCGATGAACGAGACCAGCAACATGGGCGAGTCGGTGAACACGCAAGCCAAAGACGACGCGGAGGAAACCAAGTCCCCTGACGGCAAAGCGGCGAACAAGAACGGCGCGAACCTCAACTCCGTTCTCGCCATGGCCGAGAGCTGCTGGGGCTGCCCAGGGCTGACCTTGACCATTCCCGGCCAGGGCCTGGGCAACTCCGCCATCGCCGCCGTCGCGGACGCGGACCAATACCGCCGGTTCGGCAAGAAGTGGGCGGCCATGGCGATCACCGAGCCGGGATGCGGCTCGGACTCCGCTGCGATCCGGACCACCGCGACGCTCGACGGCGACGAGTACGTCATCAACGGCGAGAAGATCTACGCCACTGCGGGCTCACGGGCCAGCCACATCGTCGTGTGGGCCACCGTGGACAAAAGCCTCGGTCGCGCGGCGATCAAATCCTTCGTGGTCCCGCGCGACACCCCGGGGGTGAACCTGATCCGGGTCGAGCACAAACTCGGCATCAGGGCCTCCGACACCGCCGCCTTGATCTTCGACAATGTCCGAGTGCCGAAAGAGAACCTGCTCGGCTCCCCCGAAGTGAACGTCGAAAAAGGCTTCGCCGGGGTCATGCAGACTTTCGACAATACCCGCCCGGTGGTCGCCTCCATGGCGATCGGCGTCGCACGAGGCGCCTTGGAGGACCTTCTGGAAATCCTGACCGAGGCTGGTGTGGAGATCAGCTACGACAAACCGCCGCATGTGCAGCACGCAGCGGCTGCGGAGTATTTGCGCCTTGAGGCCGAGTACGAGGCCGCCTACCTGCTGACGCTGAAATCCGCGTGGATGGCGGACAACAAGATGCCGAACTCGCGCGAAGCTTCCATGGCCAAAGCCAAAGCCGGGCGCATGGGCTCGGACGTGACGCTCAAAGCCATTGAGCTCGCGGGCCTGTACGGCTACTCGCAGCGCGCCTTGCTGGAGAAGTACGGCCGCGACACGAAGATCTTCGACATTTACGAGGGCACCCAGCAGATCCAACAGTTGATTGTCGCCAGACGCACCCTGAACCTCACGTCCGCAGAGCTGAAATGAGGCGCCGGAAAAACCTGCCGCTTTGATTTTCGGCAACAACCGCAGGAGCATCGACACGACATTTTTCCAGTTCACATTCATATCAATGCAGTGATCCATACGATATAATCGATCTTGCAGCTCGTGGGAAACACGAGTTCTCAACAAGAAGGAGTCGACCATGTACACCCTTGCCACCGCTCCCCTCGCGAACACGACCCTGCTGGCGAACGAGGTGCTCGCGTCCGCGACAGAGTACACGAAGTACGGTTGGATCGGTTACATCATTATCGGCGGCCTCGCTGGTTGGATCGCCAGCAAGTTCCTCGGCACCGACGCCCAGCAAGGTGTCCTGCTCAACGTCGTTTTCGGTGTGGTCGGCGGCCTCCTCGGCGGCTGGTTGTTGAGCCTGCTCAGCATCGGTGGGACCGGCGGTCTCATTTTCACGTTCGTCACCGCTCTGATCGGCGCGGTGATCCTCATCTGGATCTGGAAGCTGATTAGCAAGAAATGATTTTTCGGCTTGGTGAAAGACGCTCTCGAAGCCTCTCTCACCAGAGCTGAGAACGAGTCCGGCCGGGTGGTCTGCGCGCAGACCACCCGGCCGGACTCGTTTTTGCGACAAGAAATTTAAATTTAAAAGGGGACCACGTCGTCCACATGGACCACGGGCTTGGCGAGTTCGGCGCGTCCGGCAAGAGCTTCGCTGAGGTCGACTGCGCCATACGCCGCCACCCCGCGGGCGACCTGCTGACCGTGCTGATCGGCGAACACGACCACGTCTCCTGCCCGGAACTCCCCCACCGCCCTTTTGACGCCGGCGATGAGCAGGGATCTTCGGTCGGTTGCGACAGCGCGGACCGCGCCGTCGTCCAGGAACAGCGATCCTGCTGGCTCGGCGGCGTGCCGGATCCAGAACTTGCGCGCCGACAATCTCTGCGCGCGCGGCGCGAAAGCTGTGCCGCTGCGCCCTTCGAGCAATGCCTCCGCGGCCCGCTCCGCCGAAGTGACGAGCACCGGGACCCCGGCGTCCGCGGCCATTCGGGCCGCGCGAAGCTTGCTGGCCATCCCGCCGGTGCCCAAGCCGCTGCCGCCTTTGGCAGTCACTCCGTCAAGGTCGGCCTCGGACGCGACCACGTCGAGCCGCACAGCTCCTTGCTCTTGCGGATTGCGGTCGTACACCCCGTCCACGTCGGAGAGCAGCACCAGCGCCTCAGCCCCGACCAGATGCGCGACCAACGCCGCGACGCGGTCGTTGTCGCCGAGCCGCACTGTCGCCGTGGAAACAACGTCGTTCTCATTGATCACCGGGACCGCGCCGAGCGCGATCAGCCGGTGCAATGTGCGCTGCGCGTTCGCGTTGTGCTCACGGATCGAGAAGTCGTGCACCGAGAGCAGCACCTGGCCGACGACTTTCCCGTAGCGGGCGAACGAAGCGCCCCAGGCAAGGGCCAATGCGGATTGCCCCACGCTCGCGGCGGCGCGCTGGGTGAGATGGTCCTGCGGGCGGCGAGGCAGCCCGAGCGGCGCGAGTCCTGCTGCCACTGCCCCAGAGCTGACGACGAGAACTTTTCCTCCGGCTTCGATCCGTCCGGCGATCACGTCGACCAGGGAGTCGAGCTTCACGGTGTCCACCCCGACCCCGGCCCCGGTGAAGGCGGAGGAACCGATCTTCACAACCAGGATCCGAGCGCTGCGAACCTGCTCGCGAACAGCGGCGGAGGCTGCCGCCGCGTCCAGCGTGTTCACTCTGGCAGCTCCTCGTCGTCTTCCTCAATGTCGTCGGGCAGCTCGTCGATCCACAGCTCGTCCTCTGGCGCTTCCAAACTCCGCTGCGCTTCGCCGACCCTGGTGTCCATGCCGCGCGACCCGTGTCTGCGCGAGGAAAGCCGTGGCTCCCACCCGAAGACGACTTGGCCAATGCGCACATCCGCGCCTGGTTCCGCGCCGAGCTTGGCGAGCTTTTCCTCGACGCCGAGCTTGGCGAGCCGGTCGGCGAGGTAGCCGATAGCTTCTTCGTTGTCGAATTGGGTCTGCCGGACCCAACGTTCGGGCCGCGCCCCGGTGACGAGGAAACCGCCGGCGTTCTCGGGGTCGGGTCGGACCTCGAACTTGGACTCGTCGATTGGTTTCGGCCGAATGATCTGACGTTTGGGCTCCACGTCCGCCATGCGCGCCCGATGCCGCTCGACCAAGTCGGCCAAAGCGAAGGTCAAGGCGCGCAACCCTTCGCCGCTCACGGCGGAAACCTTGAAAACCTTCGGCGCCCGCGGCTCGGCCCAAGGCTCGGGCTCGGCTTCCTCGCCGTCGCGCAGCTTCAGAGCGAGCTCGTCGGACACCATGTCAGCGAGATCGGCCCCGTCCGGAACGTCGACCTTGTTGAGCACCGCGATGCGCGGGCGGCGCAACAGATCCCCCAGGCCGAGGTCGGCGGCCAACGCGGGCTGATACGCGGCGAGCTCTTTCTCCACCGCCTCGAAATCTGACACCGGGTCTCGCCCCGAGTCCAGCGTCGCGCAGTCCAGAACATGCACTAACACAGCGCAGCGGTCCACATGGCGCAAGAAGTCGAGACCAAGGCCTTTGCCCTGCGCAGCACCAGGGATCAAGCCCGGCACGTCGGCGACCGTGAACGTGGTGTCCCCGGAGGACACCACGCCGAGGTTCGGGGCCAACGTGGTGAACGGGTAGTCGGCGATCTTGGGCTTTGCGGCCGAGAGCGCCCCGATCAGAGAGGATTTGCCAGCGTTGGGGTAGCCGATCAGACCGACATCGGCCACCGAACGCAGCTCGAGCGTCAGATCTTTGGTTTCGCCTTCTTCCCCGAGGAGGGCGAAACCGGGCGCTTTGCGCGCTTTCGAGACCAACGCCGCGTTGCCGAGACCGCCGCGCCCGCCTTGCGCCACAACGAACCTGGTTCCCTCGCCGGTGAGGTCGGCGAGGAGTTCGCCTTGCTCGTCGAAAACAACTGTGCCCGAAGGAACGGACAAAACGAGGTCTTCGCCTCGGGCTCCGTTGCGGTTCGCCCCCATGCCCATCTTGCCGTCGGAGGCTTTGATGTGCGGATGGAAGTGGAAATCGAGCAGTGTGTGGGCCTGAGAGGAGACCTCGAACACCACCGAACCGCCGTGGCCGCCGTTCCCGCCGTCCGGGCCGCCGAGCGGTTTGAACTTCTCGCGATGGACCGAGCAGCAACCGTGGCCGCCTGATCCGGCGCTCACATGCACCACGACGCGGTCGACAAAACGCGCCATGGGGGAGCCTTACGCTTCGACTGCCTCGGCGGATTCGATGTTCACTGTCTTGCGGCCACGCTTGGAGCCGAACAAGACTTTGCCCGCGACAAGGGCGAACAATGTGTCGTCGCCGCCGCGGCCGACGCCGTCGCCAGGGTGGAAATGGGTGCCGCGCTGGCGGACGATGATCTCGCCCGCGTTCACGAGCTGGCCGCCGAACCGCTTCACACCAAGCCGCTGGGCGTTGGAGTCGCGGCCGTTGCGCGAGCTGGACGCGCCTTTCTTATGTGCCATGAGCCTTCTGTCCTCTCGTCAGTCTTCTGCCTGCGCCCTGCTCAGCGCAGTTCAGGCGATGCCGGTCACCTTGAGCACCGTCAGCGGCTGACGGTGTCCCTGCCGCCGATGGTATCCGGTCTTGTTCTTGAAGTGGTGGATGCGGATCTTCGGGCCCTTGGTGTGCTCCACGAGCTCGGCGGTCACTTTCGCCTTGGCCAGCGCGTCCGCCTTCGTGGTGACGGTGGAGCCGCTGGCGATGAGCACCGGGGTGAGCGCGATGGCGTCGCCCGGCTCGCCGTCGAGCTTCTCCACGCTCACCACGTCGCCAACAGCGACTTTGTACTGCTTGCCGCCAGTCTTCACAACCGCGTAAGTGCCCATGTTCTCACATTCCTCAAAGCTTGCCCAGGTTTTGCCTGCGGGGTTTTCGACCCAGAGAGCAGGTCAGAAACAACTGATCGATTCTACGGGAGGTCCGCGCCGAGAGTCAACTTGGCGCGCTGGGGCCGCGCCCAGCGCGCCAAGAGCCTCGTCTGTTCCAATGTTCTCATGGGCGCCACCCCGGAACACACCAAGGTCGTCGTCATCGGCGCGGGCCAGGCTGGCCTGTCCGCGGGATACTTCCTCCGCAAGAAGGGCCTCGAACCTGGCTCCGGGTTCGTCATCCTCGACCACGCGCCCCGGCCCGGGGGCGCGTGGCAGCACCGCTGGCCGAGCCTGACGTTGCGCACCGCCAACGCGGTGCACGACCTGCCTGGCTTCCCGTTCGACCATTCGCAGCAAGAAAGACAGGCGGCCACTGCGGTCCCGGCGTACTACGCGGCATACGAACGCCGGTTCGAGCTGGACGTGCGCAGGCCCGCCCACGTCCGGGCAGTGGCGCGCGAAGGCAGCGGCTTCCTGGTCCGCGCCGACGTGGGCGAGTTCGCCTGTGCGGGAGTCGTCAACGCGACCGGGACGTGGGAGAAACCGTTCTGGCCGCGCTACCCGGGCGCGGACCTGTTCCACGGCAGGCAGCTGCACGCCCACGACTACCGCGCGCCCGACGAGTTCGCCGGACAGCATGTCCTGGTGGTCGGCGCGGGCGTGTCCGGCGTGAACATCCTCGTCGAAGTCTCGCGCCTCGCCCGCACGACGTGGGCCACACGCCGCGCCCCGGTCTTCCGGGACGGCCCTTTCACGCCGGAGCTCGGCCGGGCCGCCGTCGCATTGGTCGAGGACCGAGTGCGCCGCGGGCTGGTTCCTGGGTCGGTCGTCGGCTTCACCGGCCTCGTGTGGACTCCGCAACTGCGGGAGGCCGAAGCGCGCGGCGTCCTGGAACGTCTGCCCATGTTCCAGCGCCTCACGCCGTCTGGCGCGCAATGGGAGGACTGCACAAGGGTGGATGTGGACGTGATCCTCTGGTGCACGGGCTTCCGCGCCAACCTCGGCCACCTCGCGCCGCTGGGGCTGCGCTCCCCTGGCGGCGGGATTGCTCTGACCGGCAGGCTCGCGACACAGGTGGCGGCGGAACCGAGGGTGCACCTGATCGGCTACGGCCCGTCCGCGAGCACGATCGGAGCCAACCGCGCCGGTCGGGCCGCCGTCGCCGAACTGTTGGAAACGATCAATGCCGCGGACGCGCGGCCGAGCTCATAAGCCGCGACGCGCGGCGAGGCTCACACAGCCGCGTCTTCAGACACCGTCGCGCCGTCAGACGCCGTCGCGCCGTCAGACGCCGCGGCTTCATCGGACTGGGGGGTCTCCGACTGCGCCGCCATGGCGCGGAACATCGGATGCTCACCGTGATGGGCGAGGACCTTCGGCACGGGAACCTGCGATTGGGCGGCGTTGTTGTTCGAGCCGCCGCCTCGGGAGCGCCGCCCGCGGCCCGATCCGGAATCGTGGCGGTTCTCGTCGGGAAGTTCCGTGCCCAGAGGATCGGAGTGCACGACAACGCCTCGGCCCTCGCAATGCGAGCACTTGTTGGAGAACGCCTCCAGCAGCCCGGTGCCGATACGCTTGCGGGTCATCTGGACAAGGCCGAGAGAGGTGACCTCGGAGACTTGATGGCGCGTGCGGTCCCGCGCGAGGCATTCGGTGAGCCTGCGCAGCACGAGCTCGCGATTGGACTCCAGCACCATGTCGATGAAGTCGACGACGATGATCCCGCCGATGTCGCGCAGCCGGAGCTGGCGCACAATCTCCTCAGCGGCTTCAAGGTTGTTCCGGGTGACGGTCTCCTCGAGGTTGCCGCCGGAGCCGACGAACTTGCCGGTGTTCACGTCGACCACGGTCATCGCCTCAGTGCGGTCGATGACCAGGGTGCCGCCCGAGGGCAACCAGACCTTGCGGCCCAGCGCCTTGGCCAACTGCTCGTCCACGCGGTACGCGGAGAAGACGTCCTGGCCGTCTTCGGCCGGCTCGAAACGCTCAAGGCGCTCCCCGAGCTCGGGCGCAATGGCCGAAAGGTACTCCTGCACCACCTCGTACGGGCCTTCGCCCTGGACGACGAGTCTGGCGAAATCCTCGTTGAACACGTCGCGGATCAGTTTGACCAGCAGGTCCGGCTCCCGATACAACGAGCGAGGGCCGCCGCCTTGGGCTTTGGCCTCCTCGGCAAGCTGCTGGATGCGCTGCCACTGCTCGGCGAGGCGGGTGACGTCCTCCGTGAGATGCTCGGCGGACACGCCCTCAGAGGCGGTGCGGACGATGACGCCCGCGTCCTCGGGGACGATGCCGGAAAGTATTTCGCGCAAGCGGTTGCGCTCGGTGTCCGGCAGCTTTCGGCTGATCCCCTTGGCCGAGGCCCCCGGCACGAACACCAGATACCTGCCCGCAAGGGCGATCTGGGTTGTCAGACGCGCGCCCTTATGGCCCACGGGGTCCTTGTTCACCTGCACGAGCAGGTAGTCGCCTGGTTTGATCGCGTGCTCGATCTTGCGGGCGTCGCCGCCGAGGCCGACGCCTTCCCAGTTCACTTCGCCCGCGTACAAAACGGCGTTGTTGCCCCGGCCGATGTCGACGAACGCGGCTTCCATCGAGGGCAGCACGTTCTGGACCCGGCCCAGGTAGATGTTGCCGACCATGGAGGCCGACGCGGAGGTGGTCACGAAGTGCTCGACGAGGATGTTGTCCTCCAACACGCCGATCTGCGTGTACTTCCCGCCGGGGCTGCCGTCGGGGTTGACTTGGCGCTCGCGGACCACCATGACTCTTTCCACGGCCTCGCGGCGGGCGAGGAATTCGGATTCGGAAAGAATGACTGATCGGCGCCTGCCCCAGTCGCGGCCTTCGCGGCGGCGCTGGCGCTTCGCCTCAAGCCGGGTCGAGCCGGAGATGCCTTGGACCTCGTCCCTGTCCTTGTCTTTGGAGCGGCCGGAGCGCTCGCGCACGACGGTGTTCGGCGGGTCGTCCTCGTTCTCGCCTCCGCCTCGCCGCCTGCGCCGACGACGCTTCGCGGACGACGACAGCTCGCCCGCCTCCCCGTCCTCCGCGGCTGGCTCGGCTTCGGCCTGGTGCTCGGCTTCGGGCTCCGACTCGGCGGGCTCGCCGCTCTGGTCGTCATGGTCCTGCGCTTCCGAGCCGCGGCCTCGGCCTCGGCCTCGTCTGCCCCGACGACGGCGGCGGCTGCTCTTGTCATCGGCGTCGTCGTCCGAATCGCTTTCGGCTTCTTCTTTCGCCTTGGCCTCTTCGGCTTTGGCTTCTTTCGCCTTGGCTTCTTTCACCTTGGCGGAATGAGGGGCCTTGGCCTCTTTTGCCGTCACCGGATCGGGCTCTTGCGCCAAGTCCGGCAAGGCGTTGTTCGGCTCGAGGAAAAGCGGTGTCGAACCAGCCAGCTCCAGTTGGGCGACGGGCGGCTCCACGTCGCGCTCCTGCGCCTTGGGCGGCGTCGGCTCGAGGGTCTGCTGCGCGGCGGGCCCCGCGGCAAGAGCGGGGGGCTCGGCGGGTTCCGCAGTCTCCTGCGGGTTGGCCAATGCCTCCCGGACCTGGGTCGCGACAGTCTCGTCAATGCTCGACTGAGGACCGCGGACGGTGACGCCGAATTCAGAAAGTTTGGTCAGAACTTGTCGGGAAGTCACCCCGAGCAGGCGTCCAAGGGCATGGACCCTAATTTTTCCCTGCGGCGCAGATTCGTCAATGGGCGGCAGCTCTTCAGCCACGTGGCACTCCTTATACCAGCCCCCGGGCGCGCACAGGATGTCTTCTCACACCATAAGCACTGCCACGCGGGGGATCTTGTTTGTCTATCGCGCTTCGCCCGATCCAGAAGGACCGCCCGAGGCGGCATAGTCGCGTTTGCGTGGTCGTCGCGCACCGCCAGGCATCTGCCGCCAGCCGCGCGCCGACGACATCCACTATCGCACATCTTTCGCGCAGCGCGCGCCATCCCCCGCCGCAACGATCGACGAAAGGGCTTGAGCGCCAGGTCAACGGGGCGCAGAGAATTTCGGGATACCGGGTCAGTGCTGCGGGAAGAGGGTGAACTCTGGGAACCACAGCGCGATCTCCCGCTGGGCGGATTCCGGAGAGTCGGAGCCGTGCACCAAGTTGTTCTGCACAGTGAGCCCGAAGTCGCCTCGGATCGTGCCGGGCGCAGCGCTCTTCACGGGGTCTGTGCCGCCGATGATCTGCCGCATCGCCGCGATGGAGCCCTCCCCCTCGACCACTGCGGCCACCATCGGGCCGGAGGTGATGAACTCGACGAGCGAGTCGAAAAACGGCCGCTCGGCGTGCTCGGCGTAATGCTCGCGGGCAATTTCCACTTGCGCCACAAGCCGCTGCAGCGAAAGGATCTGCAGACCCTTGCGCTCGATGCGCCCCAGCACTTCGCCAATAAGGCCGCGGCGCACCGCGTCAGGTTTTATCAACACCAAAGTCCGCTCAGTCACGGATGACAGCTTAAAGCACGGCGCTCAGGTGTTGCCACGAGATCCCTGCGCCTTGCGCACGCCCCGCCGCATCCACCACACGAGGGACCAGACCACCACGAAAACCAGGCCTGTGACGCCGATGGCCGGATGCAGGAGCCACCCCGCGACAAGGACGAACTGCAACCCGAAGTCCAGCGCGAACGCCCACGGCTTGGACTGCACCGCGCACGCCCAAAACAGCAGCGCCGCCGCGCACAGCACGAACACGGTCGGCAACCAGCTCGGCCCCGGAATGTCGGAGAAGTTCACCGCCACGGGTATGGCGAGCAGCACAACGATCATTTCCAAGATCAGAATGCCGCTGCACACCCCCCGGAAACCCTTCCACGGGTCCGCTGGAGGGCTCGCGTCGTGGTCTGTTCCTCCGCTCTGGCCTGTTTCGCTCATGCCGGGGCCAACCCGTGCAGGTCGCGTGCCGCCCCGGCAGTGACGACGGACCCCGTGACGAGGACGCCCTCGCCTTTGAGCGCGGCAAGCTCTTTCGCAGTGCTCACCGCCTCGGCGAAGTCCGGCTGCACCACGACCCGTTTGGGCTCGAACACGGTGCGCGCCACTTCGGCGAGCGCATCTGCCGCAAGTGCTCTCGGCGAGCCGTTGTGCGTGATCACAACAGAAGACAGCGCCGGTTTGAGCGCTTCGAGCACCCCCCGCACGTCTTTGTCGCCCATGACGCTCAGGACTGCGTGGAAAGGCGTGTTCGGGAAATCCTCGGCGAGCGCGCCGGCGAGTGCTTGTGCGCCGTGGGGGTTGTGCGCGGCGTCCACCAGCACAAGGGGGTCCTGCGGCGCCGCGGGCATGCGTTCCAGCCTGCCTGGGGAGCGGGCGTTCGCGAAGCCTTCGAGCACGATGCTCTCGGCGAGGCCCCGATCAGGCCCGGCGCCGAAGAACGCCTCCACTGCCGCGAGTGCGAGCGACGCGTTCGCCGCCTGGTGCGGGCCGTAGAGAGGCAGGAAGACCTCCGGGTACACCGCGCCGAGGCCGCGCAGCCCGATCTGTTGGCCGCCGACCGCGAGCGCGCGTTCCGCGACGGCGAACTCGTGGCCCGCTCGGGCGAGCACTGCGCCCTCTTTCTCCACTTGGGCGAGAATCGAGCGCAGAGCGGCGGGGTGCTGCTCCGCCATGACCACGATCTGATCCTGGTCGCCCCCGCCCATCGGGTTCTTCGGAAGCCGTTTGATGATGCCCGCCTTCTCCCCCGCGATCACCGACAGGTCCGATCCGAGGTGCTCGACGTGGTCGATCGAGACTGGCGCGATGACGGCGACCTGGCCGTTCACCACGTTCGTCGCGTCCCAGCGCCCGCCCATCCCCACTTCGACCACCGCGACGTCCACCGGAGCTTCGGCGAAGACCGTGTACGCCATCGCGACCAGGACTTCGAACTTGCTCATCGCCGGGCCGCCCTGGGCCTTGGAGCTCTCATCGACGCGGAGCACGAAGGGCTCGATCTCCCGCCAGGCCGAGACGTACTGCTCCTCGGTGATCGGCTGATTGCCGAGGGAGATGCGCTCGACCGGGGATTGCAGGTGCGGGCTCAAAATACGGCCCGTGCGCAGCCCCGTCGTGCTCAGCAGGGCGTCGGCCATCCGTGTGGTCGACGTCTTGCCGTTGGTCCCCGCGATGTGGATCGACGGGTAGGCGTGCTGCGGCGAGCCCAACAAGTCCATGAGCGCGGCGATGCGGCTCAAGCTCGGCTCGATCTTCGTTTCCGGCCAGCGGGCGTCGAGTTCGGCTTCGACCTGCTCGAACTCGGCGTGATCGGGTAGGCCCGTCATGCGGGGCCTGCCTCGTGCTCGGCGAGCAAGGCCGGGGCCTGTCCGCCTCCGACAGACCGCAGCTTCGCCTCAAGCCGCTCGATCTCGGCCTTCGCCGTCTCATGCCGCGCGCGGATCTTCTCAACGATCTGCTCGGGGGCTTTGGCGAGGAAGGACTCGTCGGCGAGCTTCGCGCCCGTGCTGTCGAACTCTTTGCGTTGGGCGGCGACGTCCTTCGTCAAACGAGCCCGCAGCGCGTCCTCGTCCACAGTGCCCGAGAGGTCCAACCGGACGACGACCACGCCCGCCGCGAGCGACGACTCCACGGCCGCGGTCTGGTTGAAGCCTGCCTGGGGCGCCGAGACCCGCGCGAAGGAGCGGATCTGCTCCTCCCAGTCCGCCAGTCCCGCCTCGGAGAGGCCGTCAAGGCGGGCAGGTATGCGCTGGCCAGGCGGCAAGCCCTGCTCGGACCGGAAACGGCGGATATCGGTGATGAGCGCCTGCACGTCCGCGACGCGGGAAAGCACCGGGGCCTCCGTCGCATAGGGCAGCTGCTCGGGCCAGGCCTGCGTCGCCAAAGTCTCCCCTGAGGCGAGGGAGCGCCACAGCATGTCGGTGACGAACGGCATGATCGGGTGCAGCAGGCGCAACAGCGTGTCGAGGACGCGCGCGAGCACCGCCCTGGTGCCGTGCGCGTTGTCCCCGGCCCCGACGGCTCCGGAGAGCTGGAGCTTCGCGATCTCCAAGTACCAGTCGCAGAACTCGTCCCAGGTGAATTGGTACAGAGCTTGGGCGGCCTTGGCGAACTCCCCGGCTTCCAGGGCGCTGTCCGTCTCGGCCCGCACCGCTTCCAGCCGGCCCAAGATCCAGCGGTCGGCCTCAGTGAGCGAGGCGTGGGCGGGATCGGAGCCGAAGCCGTCCGAGGCGCCGCTGAGCAAGGCGAACCGGGTCGCGTTGAAGAGCTTCGTGACGAAGTTGCGGGCCGCGATCGCGTTGGACTCGCCCAACGGCACATCGGAGCCGGGAACAACGCCGCGCAGCAAGGCGAACCGGGTCGCGTCCGCCCCGAACCGGTCGAGCCAATCCAGGGGGTTGATCACATTCCCCTTGGTCTTGCTCATCTTCTGGCCTTTTTCGTCGCGGACCAGCCCGTGGAACCAAAGTTGGCGGAACGGCGCCTGCGCGAGGGGGCGCTGCGCCTGCGCCGCCGACTGGCCCGCGCGGCTCGCCCAGCCGCCGAACATGGCCATCCGCACTGCCCAGAAAAAGAGGATGTCATACCCGGTGACCAGCAAGCTCACCGGGTAGAAGGCCGCAAGCTCCGGCGTTTCCTCGGGCCAGCCGAGCGTCGCGAAAGCCCAGAGGCCGGAGGAGAACCAGGTGTCGAGCACGTCTTCCTCTTGCGTCCAGCCCTCGGGTATCTCCTCGTCGTGGCCGAAACAGCGGACCTCGCCCGCAGGGCCGTACCAGACCGGGATCCGGTGCCCCCACCACAGTTGGCGCGAGACGCACCAGTCACGCATGTTGTCGGTCCATTCGAACCAGCGCGCGGCGAGCCCCTCCGGGACGATCGGCATGGCCCCGGAGCGAACTTGCTCGCCCGCCGCCTTCGCGAGAGACTCGGTTTTCACGAACCATTGCAGCGAAAGCCTCGGCTCGACCGGCTCCCCGCCGCGCTCGGAATGCCCGACGCTGTGCTTGTAGGGGCGCACCTCGGCGACCACGCGCCCTTGCTCCGCGAGTTCGAGGCGAATGGCTTTGCGGGCTTGGAAACGGTCCATCCCGTCGAACCGGGTGCCGGTGCCGTCGATCCTGCCGTCCTCGTCCATGATCGTGAGCATTGCGAGGCCGTGGCGCTGCGCGAGCTCGAAGTCGTTGGGATCGTGCGCCGGTGTGATCTTCACCGCGCCGGTGCCGAACTCGGGATCGACATGCGAGTCCGCGACGATGGACAACGCCCGGTCGACCAGCGGGTGCGGCAGAGTCGTGCCGACCAAGTGGCGGTAGCGCTCGTCGTCGGGATGCACGGCCACCGCGATGTCGCCGAGCATCGTCTCGACGCGAGTGGTCGCGACGACGATGTGCGGCTCGTCGTCGCGCAGCGAGCCGTAGCGCAGCGAGACGAGTTCGCCGTCCACCTCTTTGTGGACCACCTCAGCGTCGGAGATCGCGGTGCGCTGTTTGGGCGACCAGTTCACAAGCCGCTCGGCCTGATAGACCAGGCCCGCGTCGAACAGCTGCTTGAAGATGGTGCGCACGGCCTTGACCATGCCGTCGTCCATGGTGAAGCGCTCCCGGCTCCAGTCCACGGAGTCCCCGAGACGGCGCATCTGCGCAGAGATATTCCCCCGGACTTCTTCTTTCCACGCGAAAGCCCGCGCCAGGAACGCCTCGCGTCCAAGCTCGTGCCGATTCGTGCCCTCGTCGGCGAGCTGGCGCTCGATCGCGGCTTGTGTGGCGATCGAGGCATGGTCGAACCCAGGCAAGTACAGGACCTCGAATCCCTGCATGCGCTTGCGTCTGCACACCGCGTCCATGACCGCGTGTTCCATCGCGTGGCCGACGTGGAGATTGCCGGTGACGTTCGGCGGCGGGACGACAATGGAGAACTTGGGCTTCTCGCTCGCAGGGTCGGCGGTGAAAAGGCCAGCCTCCTGCCAGCGCAGAGAGATTTCTTCTTCGTGGGCCGACGGCTCCCAGGCGGCAGGCAGATCAGTGTTGGGCACCGGAGGATTCTACTCGCCGCCGCCGCGAGCAGGAAGCGCTCGTGGGGCACACATCGTCTCTCCAGCCCCGCGCGAGTTTCCAACCCCGCGGAGCCTCTCACGGCAAGGTCATGGGCCGGGCTCGAATGCGTAACAGTCCCAGAAACCCCTCGCGCCGCAGCAGCCCCAGAGGTTTCACTCGTTCTATGAGTCAACATTCGTCTTTTCTCGCGCTGTTCGCCGTGTGCGCGGCAAGCGCGTCATTCGCCGCTCCGCAGGCCGAGGCCGCCCCGGCCGACCCCGGGTGCGCGTCGCTGCAACAGTTGGGCCCGGACCTGACCGACGCGATGACCAAGCTCAACTCGTTCACCAGCACTGTGAGCCAGCTGCCAGGGCAATACCAGCAGACCAACCTCTTGGGCATGGTCCAGAACGTGGGGGCGGCGGGCCAACAAGCCACGGAAGTGACGGACTCGCTGCACCGTGTCAGCGACGACCTCCAAGACGCCGAGGACAGCACCCAAGACTCCGGGTTGCGCGATTCCCTCGAACAAATGTCCGGCACCGTCAACCAGGCCGCCGAGGACGTGGGGGCCTACGCGAACCCGTTCGCGCAACGACCGGACACCAGCAAGCTGACCTCGCTCGCCGTGCAAGCCGGGGCGCAGATGGTGGGCTACCAGATCAACTACACCCGCGTCTGCGGCATCAGTTTCGGCAACCAGACCCTCGTCCCCGGCAACCAGACGCCAGCCGCCCCGAGCCAAAACTCTGCGCCCCCCGCTCCGCAACCGGAGTCGCAGCCAGAGCCCTGACCTGCAGCTACCGGCATAAAACCGCGGGGATCGGACTTGGGCCGCCGCGACGAACATGCTCGTCAAGAAAAGCGAGCACGACCTGGTACCAGAGCTTCGCGTGCTGCGGTGAGAGCACCCAGTGGTTCTCGTTCGGGAAAGAGAGGAAGCGGTGCGGGGTGAGCCCGTCTTTCCCGGGGCCCAGCGGGGAACGCGACATGAGGTCCCACCACAGCCGCAATCCCTCGCCGACTGGCACCCGGTAGTCCTTGTCGCCGTGGATCACGAGCATCGGGGTGCGGATGTTTTCGGCGTGCAGGTGCGGCGAGTTCGCCAGGGCCATCTGCGGTGTCATTTCCCGCAGCCAGTAGGAGCTGTCGTCGGTGGTCGCCCCGAACTGGTCGAGAGCCCACAAAGAGGCATGGGTGACGACGGCGCGGAACCGGTCGGTGTGCCCCGCGATCCAATTGGCCATATAGCCGCCGAAGGACCCGCCCATCGCCGCGGCGCGTGTCGCGTCGACACGAGGGTGCTCCAGCGCGGTGTCGACCGCGGCCATGAGGTCCGTGTACGGCGCGCCGCCCCAATCGCCCCAACCGCGCTGGAGGAACGACTGCCCGTATCCAGTGGAGAGCGCGGGGTCGGGAAGCAGCAGCGCATAGCCCTTCGCGGCCAAAAGCCACGGGTTCCACCGCCACGACCATGCGTTCCAGCTGGACAGCGGGCCGCCGTGCACCCACAGCACCAACGGGGCCTTGTCCGCACCCGCGGGCAGCACCAGCCACGACCGCACACGCTCCCCCGTCGGCAGAACGGTTGTGAGTTCCTCCAAAGTCCCCGGCAACGCGCGTTCCGGCGAAGGCGAGGGCAATTCGGCGACCGACCCGTCCGCCGCGACGCGCACCGGGTGCGGGGCGCGCAAAAACGAGGAGCGCAGCGCGAAGACAGATCCGTCCTGAGTCGGCGCGATGCAGCTGTACGCGAAATCGTCGCTGGTGATCCGCGTCGGCTCTGCCCCGTCTCCAGCGCTGTCCAACACCACCCGGAACAACGGGGCCCGGCCCTGTTCGTCCGCGCCGACGAACAACGCCTCGCCGTCGGGCGACCAGGCGATGGCGTTGGGCCACAGATCCCATCGCGGCGCGAGCTGGCGCGTCTTGCCGTCTCGGAGCGACAACAGATGGAGGGTGCGGCGCGGGGCTCGCTGCGGGCTGGCGAGGCTTTCGCGCACATACGCCACCTGCGTGCGGTCGGGAGAAATCTTCGGCGAAACGAGGTCGCCCTCGGGATCGTCGAGCAGCACACGGGTCTGCCCGGTCGCGACATCGACGTGCGCCAGCACCGACCGGCTCGACCCGCGTTCGCCGGGGACGACGAAGCCGGTGACCAGAAAACTCCCGTCACCAGCGAGGTCCGCGCTCGTCTCGCGCAGGCCGCCGCCGGTGATGTGCGAGCCGACCGGGGGCGGAGTGCGGTCGAGAGGCGCGGCGCCGATGCGGCGAATCGCCCACAGGCGGGGCGCTTCTGGCCCGAGTTCGTGGTCCCAGAACCTGACCGGGTAGCCCGTGTGCAGCACTGCCGAGACCTTGCTCTCCCTGCGCAACGCGCGGAGCCTTTCGTCCTCAGCGAGATCGCCCGCGCCGGAAAGCGTCGCGGCGGTCACGACGAAGGTCTCCGCCGCGGCGGCCGGGAGGACGGCGCTCGCCGATCCGGGAAATTTCGCGACCTCGCTCGCCTCGCCGCCTTCGGCAGGAAGGCGCCACACCGACACGGGCGGGTCCTGGCCTCCCTCCGCGGAACCGCGCGAGCTGAGGAACAGCAACGAGCCGTCCGCCGCGAACACGGGGGCGGACTCGCCCCGCTCAGAGAAAGAGATCCGCCTCGAGCTGCGTTCTCCCGCTGGATCTGCCTCCCACAGGGCGCAGACGAATGCCGTTTTCTTCTCATCGAGTTGGGACACCGCGAGCACCACTCGTGAGCCGTCGCGGGACACGGCCAGAGCGGACACCCGGGGAAGGGCGAGATATGCGTCGAGTTCGTGCCACGGCGTGGGATTCTGCGACGCCGCGTCCTGCGTGTCCGTCATAGCTGCGAGCGTAGCCGCGCGATCGCGTCCCATTCTTGCGGGGTGTTGACATTGCTGAGCGCGAATGGTTCTTTGACCATTATTTTCCTGGTGTCGCGCGCGTCGAGGAACCGCATCATCCCGCGTTCTCCCCGATCCAACGCGCGCGTGGCCGGTTCGGCCAGCGCCGTCGAATACACGCCGACGAGCGGATGCGTCCTCGTCTCGTCGGCTGCGATGACTGCTTCGACGGGGTCGGCGTCGAAAGCCGCCAGCAGCTCGCGGACCACTGCGGCGGTGATGAGCGGCAGGTCCGCGGAAAGCACCGCCGCGCGCGCGGCTCCATGACCGCGCGCGGCGGCAAGACCTGTGGCCACGCCCCGCAGCGGACCTTGCCCCGCAACATCGTCGGAGAGCACGAGAACGCCCTCCGGAACCGGGCGCGTGGTCTCGCCGAGGACGGCGAACACCATCTGGCACGACGCTCTGAGCGCATCGCACGAGCGCGCCAGCAGCGTCTTCCCGCCGAGGACAAACTGTGTTTTGTCCGATCCCATGCGGCGGGACTCGCCGCCCGCGAGGACGATCCCAGCAGTGCTGGTCGCAGCCTTGGCGCTGTCCGGCGCGCGTGCGCGCGCAAACGCGGAGGAGTCCCTCGGACTGCTCATTGCAGGACTATAGCAAACTTCGACACGGTTCTAGGCTGAAGCCGCCTCACCGGAGCAACACGTCCGGAACTGGGAATTTCCCCCTCCGCGGGCGCGTTCGCGTATCATTGGGGGACAGGGACCCGGGCGGTGCGCCGTCCCGCCCCAGATTCGACCTCAAGGAGCAGGAACATGGCTGATCGAGTATTGCGCGGGTCGAGGCTCGGAGCGGTGAGCTACGAGACCGACCGCAACCACGACTTGGCGCCGAGGCGGATGGCGAAGTACCGCACGGAGAACGGCGAGGAGTTCGTCGTGCCGTTCGCCGACGAGGCCGAGATCCCCCCGACCTGGTTGTGCAAGAACGGCCAAGAGGGCTACCTGGTCGAAGGCGACAATGTCGAAGTCAAGAAGCAGAAGCCGCCCCGCACCCACTGGGACATGCTGTTGGAGCGCCGCACGACCGAGGAGCTCGAGGAGCTTTTGAAGGAGCGGCTCGACTTCCTGAAGCAGAAGCGCCGCGTCACCGGGGTGTGAGCGGCCGCGCGCCTGCGCATTCGTCCTCCACCGTTCGCATTGCGGCGCAACGGGCGGCTGTGGGAAACGCGCGCAGGAACGGGGCTTTTTCCGGATCAGAGCTGTTGCCGTCGGCCCTGCCCTGTTGTCTTGCCCGAATCGGCAGTTGCGCCCGACCCCGTCAGCCGCGGCGCAGAATCCGTTTGTCGAAACCCCAGCGGGCCACTTTGAAGAATGCCTCGAAGATGATGTCCTTGCTCATCTTCGAGTAGCCGATCTCGCGCTCGGTGAACGTGATCGGCACTTCGGCCACCGCGAACCCGGCTCGTTGCGCCCGCCACGCGAGGTCGATCTGAAAACAGTAGCCGCGCGACTCGACAGCGTCGAGGTCGATCGCGCGAAGCACCTGCGCCCGATACGCGCGGAAACCGCCGGTGATGTCTTGCACATGCGTGCCAAGCGCGAGCTTCGCGTACACGTTCGCCCCCCGAGAGAGCACTTCGCGCTGCTTGGGCCAGTTCACCACTGTCCCCCCAGGCACATACCGGGAACCGATGACCAGATCAGCGCCCGCGTCGACCCGCTCCAGCAAGCGCGGAAGCTGCTCCGGCGCATGGCTTCCGTCCGCGTCCATCTCCACCAGCACCGCGAAGCCCCGCTCCAGCCCCCAGCGGAAACCAGCGATGTACGCGGACCCGAGCCCGCCTTTGCCGGTGCGGTGCATGACATGCAGCCGGGGCTCGTCCTGGGCCAGCTCGTCCACGATCGCGCCGGTCCCGTCCGGGCTCCCGTCGTCCACCACCAACGCTTCGACATGAGGATTCGCCGTGAACAGGCGCGGCAGGATGCGAACGATGTTCTCCCGCTCGTTGTAGGTGGGAACGATCACCAACGTCCGGCCAGTTGGCCGTGTTCCGCCTTCCCCGCCCGTCGGCGAGAAAGACCCAGCAACCTCGTCGGGCTTGGAGTCTGACATGTTCTCCCTATTTCTCGGCGAGCGCTCGCCGCTCGCCGTCAGCTTGGTCTGCGGGCTGGGCCAGCCTCGCATGGACTGAGCCAGCCTACCGTGCCGCGCGCTCAGGATGAAACCCGCGAAGGTGGACACAAGCAGCACGACGTCCGTCCACGGCAACATCTCGCTGGCCGGGGTGCGCCCCGAGCGCAAAGGCACGTCGGCGACGAGCCACGCTGGTGTGATCTTGCCGGACTGGGCGAGCACGCGACCGTCCGGACCGATGATGGCGGAGACTCCGGTGGTGGCGGACACAACCACCGAACGGCCGAGCTCCACCGCCCGAATCCGCGAAGCGGCCAACTGCTGGTAAGTCATGTCGCTGTCCCCGAAGGTGGCGTTGTTCGACGGCACGGCGAGGATCTGCGCCCCGTCGCGCACCGCGCCGACAAGAGCACGGTCGAAGATCACCTCGTAGCAGGTCGCGACGCCGACAGGGACCGTGCGGCCGTCGGCGAGCGGAGCCCGCACCACACCGTCTCCGGCTCCGGGCACGAAGCTGCCCGCCCGGTCGGCGTAGCTGGAGAACAACCGGAAGAAACTGCGCATCGGCAAGTACTCCCCGAACGGTTGCAGAATACTTTTGTCGTGCCGGTCCACCGGCCCGGAGCCGGGCTCCCACACCAGCACCGTGTTGCGCGGAGCCTGCGGGTCCTTGGTGTCGAGCGTGCCGACCAAGATCGGGGCTCCTAACGCCCGCGCCGCGCCGGTGATCTGATCGCCCGCCCACGGGTACAGCACGGGGTCGATGTCGGAGGCGTTCTCCGGCCAGACCACGAGCGCAGCCCTCGGCCCGCCCCGCGACTGCTCCTCGCGGGCGAAGTCCAATGACTCCTGCACATGCATCATGAGCACGGCCGCTGGCCGGTCGTTGAAGTCCAAACCCAGCTTGGGCACCCCGCCTTGCACCGCCGCGACCCGCAACCGCTGCCCGCCGTCCGGGTCCGGCAGCGCCGCCCTGCCGGCGAGGACACAGCCCGAGAGCACGGCGGCTGCTGCCGCGAAGGCCGCCCATCCCCTGCCCGCCCGCTCCCTCGGCACGCCCCTGGCGACGCCTGCGGCGATGAAGGCGACCACGAACGAGAGGAAGCTCGCCCCGCCGAGGGCTGCCGCAGGAGCCAGCAAGCCCCCTGCCTGGCCGAACGCGAGCCGACCCCATGGGAAGCCGCCGAACGGCCAGCTGCCGCGAAACCACTCGCAGGCGGTCCAAGCGCTCGCGATGAAAAACGGGGCGAACCTGAGCGGCCAAAGACGAACCGCGATCCAGCCGAACACGCCTGTGTACAGCGACAGGAAAGCGCTCAGGGCGAGCCACGGCCCGCTGCCGACGAAAATCCCAGTCCACGACAAGAGCGGCAAAAAGAACCCGAGGCCGAAAGCGTAACCAGGCCACAGGCCGGTTCGCCGCCGTCTTGGGCCGACCAGCTCCGGGCGGAGCAGGACGAGCAAACCCGCGAGGAACAACGGCGCCGCGAACCAGAGCTCGCGCGGGGGGAACGTGAAAGACAGACAGAAACCGCACAACGCGCAGGCCGCTGTCCGCGCCGCCCACGGCCCGAACCCCCGGATCTCACAAGCTTTCATACACCGGCTGTCCGTCCACGACGACCATCTTGCACGACGGCGACCCAGCGGCGAGATCAGGAAGCGGCGGCTGATGCGTGCGCTGATCCGTGGACCAGCTGTTCGCACGCCCCGGCTCTGCAGCCGCGTACTGCGGCACCTCCCACACGACGAACGTCGCGGCCGAGCCGGGGACAAGCGACCCGGCGAGCGGGTCGCGGCTGCCAGCGGCGCGTCGACCGCCCCGCGTCGCCGCCAGAAACGCCGCCCGCGCCGAAATCCTCGACTCAGGCCGGTGGTGGTTCGCCGCCGCGCGCGCCCACGCCCACGGGTCGATGTCGGTGACGGGCGCGTCCGAGCCGAACGCCAACACCACCCCCGCGGCCGCGAACTGCGCGAAATTGTTCAGCTGCGCCGCGCGCCGCGCGCCGAGCCGTTGCTCGTACATGCCGCCAGGCCCGCCCCACAACGCGTCGAACAGCGGCTGCACGCTCGCGGCAACCCCCCATTGGCCGAGCTGGCGGGCCTGCTCTGGCGTGGTCATCTCCATGTGCTCCAGGCGGTGGCCGCACTTGGCGACCGAGGGAACCCCGAACTCGGCCACCGCGGAGCCGAAGGCGCCGACGAGTTCGGCCACCGCCGCGTCGCCGATGGCGTGAAAACCCGCCGGAACGCCCGCCGCCGTGCTCGCCCGCACATGCGCCCGGACGGCCTCGGGACTGAGGTAGGCATTGCCGCACGCGCCCGTCGAGAGGAAAGGCTCGTGCAGCCATGCGGTGCTGGAGCCGATCGAGCCGTCGATGAAAAGATCCCCGGCCAAACCAGCCGCCCCGGTCTGCGCGATCAGCTCTCGGGCCTGTTCCGGGCTCTCGACGGCCTCGCCCCAGTAGCCGACCCGTTCGACCGGGTGCTCGGCTCCGAGCAGCAACGCGAGGTCTTCCCGGCTGGATATCCGCGGCCCTGCGCACTCGTGGACCTGCACCACGCCTCGGGAGAGCGCATGCTCCAGCGCGGTTCGTTGCGCGCTCGCGCGCTGCTGCGCCGAGAGCAACGCCTTCGCCGCCTCGCGGACCAGGTGGTGCGCCTCACCGGTCAGCGGAGCCTGCGGGTGAAAGCCTCTCGCCTCGGCGAGACCGGGGACAGCGGCGCGAAGAGCGGTGGAGGCAGCAGCGGCGTGCACGTCCACCCTGGGGCTGTATACCATCGCCCCAGGCGCTCGGGCGTCGAGCTCATCGGTCGTCGGGGGCTGCGGCACATCCCATTTGGACTCGTCCCAAGTCCCGAACCACAACAGCTGCCCTTCGTTTCGCGCGGCGGCGCAGGCATAGGCGCGCAAGGCTGCGTCCCGCGAAACCGCCCCGCCGAGCTCTCGCGCGGCGAGGCCCAGGCCCGCGTCCGTGAGGTGGACGTGGGCGTCCACGAATCCGGGCGCGACGAGCGCGCCGTCGAGCGGGACACGGCTCGCCTGCGGGAACAGCTCCCGCGCCGCGCGATCGCCGCCGAGCCAGACCACCCGGCCGTCTTGGACGGCGAGCGCGGTCGCCTCCGGGGCTGTCTGGCTGTGGATTCGTCCGCCGCAGAAGACGGTGGCAGCGGGTTCGGTGGACACGGAAGTCCAGTGTGCCAGACTCAGAGCCATGTCGTTGATGCTGGTTGACGCCGCTGGTCTTTGGTTCCGCGCGTTTTACGCGTTGCCCGAATCCATCACGGCCCCGGACGGGAGCCCGGTCAACGCGGTCCGCGGCTTTTGCGACATGCTCGCCGCGCTGCTCGAACGCGACCGGCCGAAACGGTTGGCCGTGTGCCTGGACCTGGATTGGCGGCCGAAGTTCCGGGTGGATCTCTTGCCCGAGTACAAGGCGCAGCGCGTCGCGCCCGGCGAAGATCTGGCCGCGCCGGGGGCCGCGGCGTCGGAACCAGCGTCTCTCGCGCCTCAGGTCGACATGATCCTCGCGCTGCTCGGCGCCGCCGGCGTCGCGACCGTTGGCGCAGAAGGGTTCGAAGCGGACGACGTGATCGGGACGCTCGCGGCTCGCGAACGCCGGGACGACGTCGTCGTCGTGACTGGGGATCGAGATCTTCTCCAAGTCGTCGCCGACGAACCGGTGCCCGTCCGAGTGCGCTACATCGGGCGCGGGGTCGCGAAGTCGGAGCTTTTGGGGCCCGCTGAGGTGGCCGAACGCTACGGCCTGCCGCCCGAGCGGGCCGGCGCTGCCTACGCGGAGCTCGCTGTGCTGCGGGGCGATCCCTCAGACGGACTGCCGGGCGTCGCTGGCGTCGGGGAGAAAACAGCGGCGAAGCTCATCAGCGCGTTCGGCAGCCTCGCCGGGACGCTCGAAGCAGCCAAAAACGGGGACGTCGCACCGCCCAAAGCCCAAAAGGCCCTACTCGCCGCAGAGGACTACATCCGCAGGGCGGCGCGAGTGGTGTTCATCCGTGACGACGTGCCGGTCCAGTGGGACCGGGACGACGCAATAACCCCGCGGACGGCGGATCTGGCGCGGTGCGCCAGGCTCGCCGAGCAGTTCGGCACGGCCTCTTCGGCGCAACGGCTGCTCACAGCGCTTTACGGCTGATCCGCCGGACCCACTTTGTAGTCGCCCTTGTCATTGCTGAACTTGGCTTTGACCGTGGTCGGCTTGCCGTCTTTCTTCAACGAGCAGGTGAACGTGGCGTCCTTCTCGACCTTGATGTCAGAACCCGTGTCCGGGCATTTGACATCCGTGATGTTGGTTTCGCCGTACCCGTTCGGGGCCGCCGCGGTCAGGACGCTTTTCACGTCTTTCGCCGCTTGCTCGGTGTCGAGGACCTTCTGCCTGCCGAAGAGCCAGAAACCGGCAAAGCCCGCGATCCCGGCCACGAGGAGGACGACCGGGACGATAATCAGGGCCTTGGTGGCGCCATTGCCCTGTTTGGGCGGCGCGCCGTAACCGGGAGGCGCGACGGGCTGCCCGTACGGCGGCGGTTGCTGCGGAGCGCCGTACGGGGACGGCGGCTGCCCGTACGCAGACGGCTGCTGCGGTTGCCCATACGGGGACGGCTGCGGAGCGCCATAGGGGGAGGGCGGTTGCGCAGGCGGCGGGCCGCCGTACGGGCTCGCCCCATACGGCGAGGGAGGCTGCTGCGGCGGCGGCCCGTAGGGGCTGCCCCCTGGCGCCCCGTACGGGTTTGGCGGGCCGTACGGTCCGGTCATACGATCAAGCTCCTTCACCCTCTTTGACCAGGCGTGTCGTCCTAGTCGACAGAACTGCGCCCATTATTGCACAGAGGCGGCGCGCAGTCATCGAGGCAGCGCCTGGGGCGGCAGCTGGCGCCCAGGCGCGCGCACATGTGCCCGCACAACTGCGAGCAGGAGGCGCTGAGGTCTTGTTGACGACTCGCTAACACAGGCGTAGTGGTCGCGTCACCAGCGACGACGACCCTCGAAAACATGGCGAGCACCCCGAAATTCTTCCAGGGCGTCTTCCCGTTCACCGGGGAAGGCCTCACGAAGCCGGCCCTCATCGACCCCGCCCTGGCCTACACGGTGCCGCAGGGCGTCACCGCCCAACCGCTCTATTTCCGCGGCGGCAACTCCGCCGACGAACTCGTGGTCGTCTCCCTCCTGCGCGACGGGGCTCCGATGCGGCTTTTCCCGATGGGCGCCCGTTCGGGGGTGAATGTGCCGTTGCGCGTCGTGGAGGACGTGGAACCGGACTCCCGGCTCGAATTGGTGATCGCGGCCCCCGCCGGCGCGGTCGGCGAAGTCGTCGTCGATTTCGGAATCATGGAGATCTGAGATGGCCGAGGCGCAGGAGCAATCCGCGGGAAAACGCAGGCTCGTCATCGTCGGCAACGGCATGGCGGGAGCCCGCGCCGCAGAGGAGATCATCGCCCGAGGCGGCCATGGCCTTTTCGACATCACCATGATCGGAGACGAGCCGTACGGCAACTACAACCGGATCATGCTCTCCCATGTGCTCTCCGGCGAGGCGAGCTTGGACAGCGAGGACTTCTTCCTCAACCCGATGAGCTGGTACCGCGAGCACGGCGTGCGCCTCTACGCCGGGGACCGCGCCGCGCGAATCGACCGTTTCGCCAAGACCGTCACCTGCGAGAGCGACCGCGAGATCCCCTACGACGCGTTGATTATCGCCACCGGCAGCAACACGCACTTCCCGAACATGGACGGGCTGCGCGGACCGGACGGGCAGCTCGCGCGCAACGTCTTCGGCTTCCGCACGATCAAGGACACCACCGGCATGCTCGAACTCGCCGCCGCCCGCGACCACACGACTGCCGTCGTCGTCGGCGGCGGCCTGTTGGGATTGGAGGCCGCATACGGCCTGCAGACCCAGGGGCTGGATGTGACCGTTGTCCACTCCCCCGGACACCTGATGAACCAGCAACTGGACGAACGCGGCGGCCGGATACTGCGGTCTCGGATCGAAAACCTCGGCATCGGCGTGCGCACCTCGGCCCGCACCACCGCGGTCCTGCGCGACGCGAACGGCGAGATCACCGGCGTCCAGTTCCAAGACGGCGAAGTGATCCCCGCCGACATGGTGGTGGTCGCGGCGGGAATCCGCCCGAACACCGACCTGGCCCGCTCGGCGGGTCTCGTGGTGGAACGCGGCGTCGTCGTGGACGACCAACTCCGGTGCGAGGACGAAAGCTCGATCTACGCCATCGGCGAGTGCTGCCAGCACCGAGGCGAGACCTTCGGGCTGGTCGCTCCGGTCTGGGAGCAAGCCGCAGTCCTCGCGGACCACCTCACCGGAGCAAATCCGAAAGCGGCGTACCACGGCTCGCGGCTGACCACGAAGCTCAAAGTGGCGGGAGTCGACGTCGCGGCGATGGGCGTGAAGGGCCCGGAGCGCCCGGATGACGAGTTCGTCCAGTTCTACGAGCCCAAGAGCGGGACGTACAAGTCCGTCGTGGTGCGCGACGGGAAGCTCATCGGAGCGATGCTCCTGGGCGACGTGAGCAAAGTGGGCTTCCTCTCGCAAGCCTTCGACGACAAAGTGCCCCTGCCCGAGGAACGCATCAGCATGCTCTTCGACATAGGCACGCCCTCCGCCGCCACCGGGGCCGAGGAGCTCGCCGACGACGCGCAGGTCTGCAACTGCAACGGCGTCACGAAAGGCCAGATCGTCGCCTGCGTCGAAGCAGGCACGACCTCGCTCGGCGAAGTCGTCGCGAAAACCCGCGCCGGAAAAGGCTGCGGCTCCTGCAAGGGGCTGGTCGCCGACATCGTGTCCTGCGCGGCGGGCGGCGCCCTTGCCGCAGACCCAGCCGCGGACTACTACGTGCCCTGCATCCCGCTGACCAAGGCGCAGCTCATCGAGCAGGTCAAAGCCCGAGGCCTGCGCGCCGTCTCGCAGGTCTTCGCCGAACTCGCCCCCAACGGCGAGGACGCCGGGGCCAAGATGGCGCTCGCCTCGCTGCTGCGGGTCGTGTGGGGCCCGGACTGGGTGGACGAGCGCGGGGCCCTGTTCATCAACGACCGGGTCCACGCGAACATCCAGAAGGACGGCACGTTCTCCGTGGTGCCGCAGATGAAAGGCGGCGTGACCACGCCGGAGCAGCTGCGCAAAATCGCCGACGTCGCAGACAAGTACAACGTCCCGATGGTCAAGGTGACCGGGGGACAGCGCATCGACCTCTTGGGCGTCAAAAAAGAAGACCTGCCCAAAGTCTGGGGCGACCTCGGCATGCCTTCCGGATACGCCTACGGCAAGAGCTTCCGCACCGTGAAGACCTGCGTCGGGCGGGACTTCTGCCGATACGGGCTCGACGACTCCACCGGGCTCGGGATCAGAATCGAGGAGCGCTTCCAAGGCTTGGAGACCCCCGCGAAACTCAAACTCGCCGTCGCCGGGTGCCCCCGCAACTGCTCGGAAGCGCTCTGCAAGGACTTCGGCGTGGTCGCCATCGGCGACGGCACATGGGAGATCTACGTCGGCGGAGCCGCTGGCGCCCATATCCGCAAGGGCGACCTGTTGGCCACGGTCCATTCGCCCGAGGAAGTGCTCGTCGTGGCGAGCCGGTTCATCCAGCACTACCGCGAGGACGCGAAATGGCTGGAGAGGACCTACGCCTGGGTGCCGAGAGTCGGGATCGACGAGCTCAAGCGCCGCTTGATCGAGGACGCCGACGGGATCTGCGACGGGCTCGAAGCGCGTCTGCAGAAGTCCGTGGAAGGCTACCGCGACCCGTGGCTGGAGCGCGCCGAGCCCAAATCTCCGGCCCAGTTCCAGTCCGCCCTGCCGCTGGTGCCGCTGCCGCTGGTCCCGGTGCGAGCAGGAGGGAACTCATGACGAGACCGCTGCAAGTGGAAGAGGTGCACGATGTCGGAGCGCTCGAGGACCTCACCCCTGGGGAGGGCCGCACCTACATCGTGGACGGGGCGCAGATCGCAGTGTTCCTGCTGGACAACGGCGAGCTGCGGGCGACTGCGGCGACATGCCCGCACAAGGGGGGGCCCATCGCGGACGGGCAGGTCGATTTGGGCGTGGTCGTGTGCCCGCTGCACCAATACTCCTTCAGCCTCGCGAGCGGGTTGTGCACCAGCGAGGGCGTGGGCAGGCTTGCCGTCTACAGCGCGTGGGCGCACGGCGACAGGATCCTCGTCTCGCTCGGCGCATGAGGCGCGCCGTTCGGGGCCAAAGCGCTGTCGTCCCAGATCGAAGCCCTGTTTGACCCCCTGCCGAGGAGCCGCTGGCGGACATGTGCTCTCCTCTTGTGGTAAGCAATGAGGAGAGCAGCGGACAAACAGGAGGCGCACCGCATGGCCCAGGCCGCCCAACAGACCCCACATCGCGTCGTCGTGATCGGATCCGGCTTCGGCGGGATCAACGTGACCCAGGCCCTCGACGGGGCCCCCGTCGAGGTCACGCTTATCGCCAAAACGACCCACCACCTCTTCCAGCCGTTGCTCTACCAAGTCGCGACCGGCATCCTCTCGGAGGGCGAAATCGCCCCGCCGACCCGGCTCATCCTCGCCAAGCAGAAGAACGCAAAGGTCCTGCTCGGCGACGTGGAGCAGATCGACACCGAGGCGAAGACGGTGGTGTCCCGCATCGCCGGGTCGCGCCGGCGCCCCGCGACGGTCGTCACCACCCCGTACGACACGCTGGTGGTCGCCGCGGGCGCGGACCAGTCGTACTTCGGCAACGACCATTTCTCCGAGTTCGCCCCCGGCATGAAGACCATCGACGACGCGCTGGAGCTGCGCGGCCGCATCGTCGGAGCCTTCGAGCTCGCCGAGGCGACCAGCGACCCGGTCGAGCAAGAACGCGCGCTCACGTTCGTCGTCGTCGGAGCCGGTCCGACCGGCGTCGAGGTCGCCGGGCAGATCGCCGAGCTCGCCAGCCGCACCTTCAAGGGCGCGTTCAAAAACATCAACGCCCTCGACGCCCGCATCATCCTCCTCGACGGCGCGCCCGCCGTGCTCCCCCCCATGGGCAAGAAACTCGGCCTCAAGGCGCAGCAGCATCTGGAAAAGATCGGCGTGGACGTCCGGCTCGACGCGATTGTCGTGGACGTGGACCAGGACGGCGTGACGTACAAAGACAAAGAAGGCAACCTGCACACCATCGCCACGAAATGCAAAGTGTGGTCGGCCGGTGTGGCCGCGAGCCCGCTCGGCAAGCAGCTCGCCGCGCAGACCGGCGTCGAACTGGACCGCGCGGGCCGGGTCGTCGTGGACAAGGATTTGTCCCTCCCCGGCCACCCGGAGATTTTCGTCATCGGCGACATGGCCTCCGTGCCGGGAGTCCCCGGTATGGCCCAAGGCGCGATCCAGGGCGGCAAGCACGCCGCGAAAATGATCAAAGGCGATTTCAAAGGCGCGCCCCGCACGCCGTTCAAGTACTTGGACAAAGGCTCGATGTCCACGATTTCCCGCTTTTCCGCAGTGGCGAAAGTGTGGAAGTTCGAGTTCGCCGGGTTCATCGCCTGGGCGCTCTGGCTCTTCATCCACCTGTATTACCTGGTGGGGTTCAAGAACCGGGTGACGACGACGCTGTCCTGGCTCGTCTCCTTCATCACGCCGAGCCGCACCCAGCTCACGATCACCCATCAACAGATCCAGGCCCGCATCGCGCTCCTGGAGCGCAACACGATCCTGCGCCAGCAGGCGGAGGCGGCGGCGAAAGAAAAGGACCCGGCGGGCAACAGCGCCCCTGCCCCGGCGCCCGAGCACTCCCCGCCGAACGCCGCGTCGAGCTAAGGCTCACGACCCGGAGTTTTCGCGCTCCGAACCTTCGAGCCTCTCGCGGATTGCGGCCACAGGCAGTTCCCGGTCCTCAGCCAGCACGGCAGGAGTCTCCTGCGGCGTGATCGCCCCGCGCTCAGCACCTCGTCCGAGGACTCGGCTTTCAACACGTCGTTGTGCAGCTCGGTCATGTGCGCCAATGTCGCCTTGCAGACGCGAAGGCTCTTTCGGAACACCGAGCGCGGACGCGTCGAGAGGAAATGATTCGAAGAGAGGATGTGCTTCGCGCCCATCCTCACCCTCGCCGAGCGGCATTCGACGTGGAATCCAAGCGCGCTGAGCGCGGCAGCGAGCACAGTGGCGTGCTCCTCGCACGTCAAACCTCGGCGCCCGGCCGTGATCCTGTTGAAGACCTTCCGGGCTTCGAAAGAGTTGCGAGCCTGCCGAGGAACATGTCGACGTTCTTCCACGGGACGCTCGTCGCATACGCCGATTGGAGGGGGCGCGGCGTGCTGAGCGTCGGCTCCGCGTTCGGGGTGTGGCCGATCCTTTCCAGGAACGCGCCGAGGTCGAATTCCTCGCTGCGACACACGGAAGAAGCCGCGCAGGAAAGCCTGAGGCTGCTCATCCGCCCAGCAGAATCATCGCACGCCGACGCGGGCCCCGCCTTTGGCCCAAAGCTGGCGGGCGCCGCTCAGCGTTGCCAGGGCAATGCGAAGCTCTGCCCGAGCACGGCGAGGAGCTGATTGCCGCCCAACAGGCCGAACACCGACCACACCAGCTCTCGGATGAGCGATCCCAACGGGTTCGGCATGAGCAAGACCAGGAAGAGGACGAGAAACGCCCATTGCCGGACGGGGTACAGCTTTCGCTGCGTCTCATACGAGAGCCACGGCTCGATCGCGCCGTAACCGTCGAGTCCGGGGATCGGGAGGAGATTGATGACCAAAGCGAAGACCTGCAAAAGCCCGAGGAACTCCACAGCGCCCCAAAACACCAGATGCCCCGAGCCGAACACAAGCTCGCCGTCCGCTCCCCCGAGCGTTTGGCGGAACAGAGGCACGCCGCCGCCGAGAGCGCCCGCCCCCAAAAGCACCACGGCGGCCAGCAGATTCGCCCCAGGACCCGCCAAGGAGACGATGGTGCGCTTTTTCTTCTGCATCCATTGGGTGTCCAAATACACCGCAGCCCCAGGAAGCCCGATGCCGCCGATCAGAATAATCACCAACGGGATCACGAGCGAGTTGAGCGGATCGGTGTAACGGCGGATGTCAAGGTCGAGGTAGCCCTTGATCGCCACATCGTGGTCGCCGAAGCGCCACGCGGCGAACGCGTGGCCGAACTCGTGCAGGCACAGCGTGACGAGCCATCCGGCGAGGACGAAGACGAAGGCCCCGAGTTTCGACAGCGGTTCGCCAGGGTCGCCGAACCACGCGAGCGCCCCGCCGAGCGCTGTGGCGGCGAGGACGCCGAGAAAGACAGGACTGGGTCGGATTCCCTGGAAGGCCGAAGCGTAGCTCACCCGATCACGGTACCCGCTGCGGCTGTGCCTGCGTGGACGCGGACCCGGTCGGAGAAATTTTTCGCGGGAAAAGAGCTCGTTTGTTGAAAATATGTTGCATTCTCTCGGGCGGAACACAGTTCGGTTCGCACAAGCGCGTCTGCGCCCTTATTATCCTCGCTATGAGACTGTTGAACACCGCCATCGCCGCCGCCGTTCTCGCTTTCGCCCCGTTCGCGACGGCCGCTGCGAACGCTTCAGATCACGACAACTGGAGCGCGGCCATCGCTGTTTCGCCCAGCACTGGCAGCATCGGCACCATCAGCGGTCCTGCCACCCGCAGAATCGAAGAGGGCTTCGCCAAGGAGATCTGCGCCCGAAACGGCGCTGCGGACTGCATGATCGTCACGAGCTTCACCGACACCTGCGCGACTGTCGCCAAGGGCATGAAAGCCGCCAAAGGCGACGACGGCAAAGAGGTCCGCGAAGCGCAGTTCTTCACAGAGCTCGGCGGCGACGACGAAACCGACGAACGCGAAATCCGCGTGCTCGACGCCTGCAAGGCCGGTGCTCAGGACTGCGCCCTGGTGACCACCTACTGCGCTGGCTGAGCACTGCGCCAGCGCAGGGTTGCGATTCGTCCCCGCTGTCAGGTTCTGCAAGAGCCTCACGAGCGGAAAAGCGCCTGATCTCTGAGCTCGTGGCGCTCGGCGAGGATGTCGCCGAGCGGGTCGGAGAGCTCGTGCAAGGCTTCCGCCGCGCGCTCGGCCGTCTCGTCGCACAGCGCCGAGAGGCGCAATGTGGCCGCCGCCATGAGCGAGGGGTCCAGGGCGAGCAGGCGTTGGGCCGCTGTCGCGGCTGCGCTCATCGCCGTGTACACGAAGAGCCCGGCCACGTCGCCTGGCGCCAACCCGAGATGACGCCCGAGCGCCCCGAGCACCGTGGTGAGGTGCGGTCGGTGCGGCAGCTCTGTTGTGTCAAAGCCCGGCCAACTCGTCTTGGCCAAGCGGGCCAGGCCTCGGCCCTGTTCCCGAGAGGCGTCCCGCGCGGCGGGCGAAGGCGTCCGCGCGTCCGCGATGCGTTCGGCCCCCGGCAGATCGCAATGCCCGGCCACAAGATGCGCGGCGATGGACGCGCCGGTCAGGCTCGTCGTCTTCGTCTTGCGCACAAGGAACGCCTCAGCGCTGTCCAGATCGACGACCACGCCCGAGGCGATGGCCTCTTCCATCGAACCGGAGTGCGCGTGCGCGCCGGTCGGCAGGCGCGAGTCCGCGAGCGCGAGCAGAAGGGCGGAAACAGATTTCATGGGCGCCCAGTTCAGAACAAGAAATACCGCTGCGCCATGGGCAGCACGGCTGCGGGCTGTTCCTCGAAGACCTCGCCGTCCACCCGCACCGTGAAGGTGTCCGGGTCCACCTGGATGTCTGGCATCGCCTCGTTGAGCTTGAGGTCTTCCTTGCGCACCGCGCGCACGTCCTTCGCCGCGACCAACCGCCGCCGCACCGCGAGCCGGTCGGCGAGTCCCGCCTGAACGGCGGCCTCCGCGACGAAGTGCGCCGAAGTCGCGGCCGCAGCGGCGGCGGAGGCTCCGAACATCGGCCTGGGCAACACGGGCTGCGGGGTCGGGATAGAGGCGTTCGCGTCTCCCATCTGCGCCAAAGCGATCGCTCCCCCTTTGAGCACCAGATGCGGGCGCACGCCGAAGAACGCCGTGTCCCAGAGCACCAGGTCGGCGAGCTTGCCCACTTCGACGCTGCCGATCTCATGGTCGAGTCCGTGCGCGATGGCCGGGCAGATCGTGTACTTGGCGATGTACCGGCGGGCGCGGTTGTTGTCGGCCATCCCGTCGCCGGGGAGCGCGCCGCGCCGCAATTTCATCATGTGCGCGCTCTGCCAGGTTCGGATGATGACTTCCCCGACTCTGCCCATGGCCTGCGCGTCGCTTCCGATCATGGAGATCGCGCCAAGATCGTGCAGCAGGTCCTCGGCGGCGATGGTGGACGGCCGGATGCGGCTTTCGGCGAACGCGAGGTCCTCGGGGATCGCCGGGTTGAGGTGGTGGCAGACCATGAGCATGTCCAGGTGCTCGTCAATCGTGTTGACCGTGTGGGGCCGGGTGGGGTTCGTCGAACTCGGCAGCACATTCGGTTGCGAGGCGACAGTGATGATGTCCGGCGCGTGCCCGCCTCCCGCGCCCTCGGTGTGATAGGTGTGGATGCACCGGCCTCGGATCGCGGCGAGGGTGTCCGCGATGTAGCCGAGCTCGTTGAGGGTGTCGGTGTGCAAAGCCACCTGCACGCCCGACTGGTCCGCGACGCGCAGGCACGCGTCAATCGCGGCCGGGGTCGCGCCCCAGTCCTCGTGGATTTTGAATCCGCAGGCCCCGGCGCGCAGCTGCTCCCACATGCCCTCTTCAGAAACGGTCGAACCTTTGCCGAGGAGGACGAAGTTCATCGGCTCCCCGTCCAACGCCTCCAGCATCCGCGCGAGATGCCATTCGCCGGGGGTCACCGTGGTCGCCTTCGAGCCCTCCGCGGGGCCCGTGCCGCCGCCGATGAGGGTCGTCAGTCCTGAGCCGAGGGCTTCGGGGATGATCTGGGGGCAGATGAAATGCACATGGCAGTCGATCCCGCCCGCCGTGAGGATCTTGCCGTTCCCAGAGATCACCTCGGTGCTCGGGCCGACGACGAGGTCCGGGTGCACACCGTGCATCGTGTCCGGATTGCCGGCTTTGCCCAGGGCGGCAATACGCCCGTCCCGGATGCCGACGTCGGCTTTGACCACTCCCCACCAGTCCAACACCACCGCGCCGGTGATGACCGTGTCCGGGGCGCCTTCGGCTCGGGTGGCGCGCCCTTGCCCCATCGACTCGCGCAAGACTTTCCCGCCGCCGAACACCGCCTCGTCGCCCGCTTTGCCGGGGCCGCCGCACAGGTCCTCGGTGACTTCGACGAACAGGTCCGTGTCCGCGAGCCGGATGCGGTCCCCGACGGTCGGACCGTAGAGCCCAACGTAACGAAGGCGCTCGATACGGCTCACTGGACGCTCCCGTTTTTGACCTGGACCGGCACTTCCGGGCCAAGGTCGCCCGGCGGCGCGAGGCTCAGGCCCGGCACATGCCGAGCGCCGCCGAGCGGGGTCAGGAAAACTTGCTTGACCAGTCCTGGCTCGAAGCGCACCGCGGTTCCGGCGGGGATGTCCAGCCGCAGCCCATGCGCGAGCTCGCGGTCGAACTGCAGGGCAGCGTTGGCTTGGGAAAAATGCACATGGCTGCCGACCTGGACGGGCCGGTCGCCGGTGTTGCACACATCGAACGGAATCGACGGGCGGCCCTCGTTCAGCTCGATGTAACTGGGGGTGTAGCCGCCAGTGCCGCGTATTTCGCCTGGGATCATGCGAATGACTGTACTGAACAGGGCGTTCCTCTGTTTCAGGTGGATTCGGTTCCTGCTGGGGAGACCTGCCCGCGCCGGGCGGGCGGCCCCGCCTCGTGGTCGGGGAACCTGCCTTCGCCGAGCGCCTACCCTATGGGGTGGTGCACCGTCACGAGCTTGGTCCCATCCGGGAATGTGGCCTCGACCTGCACGTCGTGCAGCATCTCCGGCACCCCTTCCATGACGTCCTCCGGGGCGAGCACGCCTCGGCCGGAGTCCATGAGTTCGGCGACGGTGCGGCCGTCGCGAGCGCCCTCGAGGACGTGGTCCGTGATGAGCGCGACCGCTTCAGGATAGTTGAGCTTGAGGCCGCGAGCCTGTCTGCGCCGGGCCAATTCGGCGGCGTAGGAGAGCAGCAGGCGCTCCTGTTCGTGGGGAGTCAGGCGCACGGGTTCTCGTTCTCCGGGAAATAGACGTTGTGCACGCGCAGCTCGCCGGCCGCTGTGAGCTTGTCCTGCTGGCCGAAGATCTCCACCCGCCACACCTGTTGGCTTTTGCCCTGATGCACCGGGACCGCTTTGGCCAGCAAAGTCGCCCCCGTCCGGGTCGGGCGAAAGAAGTCGGTGGCGTTGTGAACTCCGACACAATACCCTTTGCCCGCGAGCCAGTAGGTCCCGCCCACGCTGGGCAGCTCCTCCACAATCGCGGCGTAGACCCCGCCGTGCACGATGCCGTGCGGCTGGAGGTGGTCCTCCGTCACAGCGAGTTCCGCGCTCACCCGCGCCCCGGTCGCTTCGAGATAGCGCAACCCGAGAATCTTGTTGAACCCCGTCGGGGCGTCCAGCTTCAGCGCTGACAACATATCCGGGTCGAGTTCGGCCATGCGGATCATGGTAGCGGGAGCGCCGGGAAAAGAGGGGTCGGGCTGGAGAAAAGAAAAAAGTTGGTGGCCCACCGACCACCAGCGCGGTGGGCCACCAACTTGAGTCCGAACCTTGCCGCAGCCCTCGGCTCCGTCCGGCGAGATCTACTATAGGTAAGGCTAACCTTGGTTGTCAAGTAGGTAGGATATACTGCAGTTATGAACGGTCTCGGCGAACTGGAACGCGCGGTCATGGAGCAATTGTGGGCTTCCCCCTCGCCTCTCACAGTGCGTCAGGTGCATGAGAACCTCGCGGCAGATCGCGACCTGGCGTACACCACGGTGATGACCGTGCTGCAACGCCTCGCCCGCAAACGCCTCGTGATCCAGCGGCGGGAAGACCGCGCGCACCGGTACTCCCCCGCCCAACCCCGCGAAGACCTGGTGGCGGCGCTGCTGGTGGACGCGCTCGGCCAAGCTCCGGATTCCAGCGTGCGCACCGCCGCGCTGGTCCGGTTCATCGGGCAAGTGAGCCCTGTCGAGGCCCGCGCCATGCGCGAGGCGCTGCGCTTGGAGCAGGAGCCGGACCCGCCGTTCGCCAACGGAGTGGCCGGACGGTGACAGCCTTCGCCTTCGGGGTTCTCGCCCTCGTGCTCGCCGGACCGATCCCGGCGTGGCTCGCGGTGTCGCGTTGGCCCCAGCGAGCCCCGCGCGCGGGGCTCGTGCTCTGGCAAGCAGTGGCCATTGCCGCCGTGTTCTCAGCTTTCAGCTGCGGGCTCGCCATCGCGAGCCGACTGCTCCTGCCTGGGCCCGACGGGCGGCCGACCCAAGACGTCGACGCCCAGATCAGGGCTTTGGGCTGGCCGATGTGGGCGTTCTGCGTGGCTGTGTTCGCGCTGACGGTGCTGATCGGGGGCAGGCTCATCTACGCCGCGGTCCGGCTCTCAGTCACCTTGCGCGCCCGCCGGTCCCGCCATCGCATGCTTGTGGACCTGCTCACCAGCGACCGCCGCATCCCCCAGCACGCAGAAGAAGACCTGCGGCTGCTCGCCGCCGAGGAACGGTTCGCGTATTGCCTGCCGGGCATCCGGCATCGCCTGGTGCTCAGCCACGGGACGGTCGACTCGCTCGAACCGCACGAGCTCGAAGCGGTGATCAGTCATGAGCGGGCGCATCTGCGGGCCCGGCACGACCTCCTGCTGGAGGCGTTCACCGCTATCTACCAGGCCTTTCCCCGATTCGTCCGCTCCGGGGCGGCGCTCACCAGCGTCCGCATGCTCGTCGAAATGCTGGCCGACGACCATGCCCGCGCGGTGGTCGGCGCGGCCCCGGTGGCCAGAGCGCTCGTCGCCCTCGCCGACACCGCCGCCCCCGCCGGGGCAATCGCCGCTGGCGGCGAGTTCACGCTGGCAAGGGTGAACCGGCTCTGCAGCTCGAACCGCGCCCCGTTGGTTTCGGCCACCGCCTATCTGGCGGCGTTCGTCGTCCTTGTCTTCCCGACAATCGCCTTGGCAGTGCCGTGGCTGGAAGAGCTCTCCCGCCTGCTGCGCTGAGCCGTCGGAAAAAGATCCCCTGGCAAAACCGCGCAAAAGAAAACACGCTAGGGTGGACAAGGTGAGCATCCCCCCAGGCAAAGCACAAATCGGCGTCACCGGACTCGGCGTGATGGGCGCCAACCTCGCCCGAAACCTCGCTCGGCACGGCCACACCGTGGCCCTGCACAACCGCAGCCCCGGACGCACCGACGCGCTTTTGCAGGCCCACGGGTCGGAAGGCTCTTTCGTGCGCACCGAGACCATCCGCGAATTCCTGGACGCGCTCGAGCGTCCGCGCCGGGCGCTCATCATGGTCCAAGCCGGGGCGGCCACCGACGCCGTCATCGAACAGCTCGCCGAGGAGATGGAGCAAGGCGACATCATCATCGACGGCGGCAACTCCTTGTTCACCGACACGGTCCGGCGCGAAGCGGCGCTGCGCGAGCGCGGCCTGCACTTTGTCGGAATGGGTGTTTCCGGCGGCGAAGTCGGCGCCCTGGAAGGGCCGTCGATCATGCCGGGCGGGCCCGCGGAGTCGTACAAGTCGCTCGGCCCGCTCCTTGAGTCGATCTCCGCGCACGTCGACGGCGTCCCCTGCTGCACCCACATCGGGCCGGACGGGGCAGGGCACTTTGTGAAGATGGTGCACAACGGCATCGAGTATTCGGACATGCAGGTCATCGCAGAGGCCTACCAACTGCTCAAGGACGTCCTGGACCTCTCGGCCGACCAGATCGCCGACATCTTCCGCGAGTGGAACACCACCGACCTCGAGAGCTATCTCATCGAGATCACCGCCGAGGTGCTCAGCCACAAAGACCCTCGGACCGGCAAGCCGCTCGTCGACGTGATCGTGGACGAGGCCGAGCAAAAAGGCACCGGCCGCTGGACCGTGCAATCCGCGTTGGACCTCGGCATCCCCGTCACCGGCATCGCCGAAGCCGTGTTCGCCCGCGCGCTCTCGGGCTCCCGGGCGCAGCGCAAGGCCGCCGTGCGCCTGACTTCGGGCCCGCTCGCCGAGAAGCCGGACACCGAGGGATTCGTCGAGGATGTGCGCCAAGCGCTTTTCGCCTCCAAGATCGTCGCCTACGCCCAGGGCTTCGACCAGATCAAAGCAGGCAGCGACGAGCACGGCTGGGGCGTCAAGCCCGGCGACCTCGCCACGATCTGGCGCGGCGGCTGCATCATCCGGGCGCGCTTCCTCAACAAGATCAAAGAGGCCTACGACACCGATCCTGACCTGCCGAACCTGCTGCTCGCCCCGTACTTCACCGACGCCGTGGAGAAAGCGCTCGGCTCTTGGCGCAAGGTGGTCTCGACCGCTGTCGGACTCGGCATCCCCGCGCCGTCGTTCTCCAGCACGCTCGCCTACTACGACGGCCTGCGCGCGAAACGCCTGCCCGCCTCGCTCATCCAGGGCCTGCGCGACTACTTCGGTTCCCACACCTACGCCCGCGTCGACGACGAGGGCAAGTGGCACACCCTTTGGAGCGCGGACGGCTCAGAAGTCAAGGGCTGACCGCCGCGCCTTTGCTAGTATCCTCCGTGTGAGTGACCCGTACCGAAGTACGGGCGTGCGCGAGAGGCTTTCCGCACGCCCGATGAAGCACGCGGAGGACGCCCAACGCGCGCCGCGACAACACCGAGGCGCGGGCGAAGGACGGGCAGACTGCGCTAGGAGCGCAGCGCCGCCGCAGATCGCGGCTTGAGCGCCGGGCTGACCACGATGCCGCATTTCTTGACGCAGGTTCTCAGCATCCTCGGATTCCTCGCCCTCACCGCGGGCACCGCGTTGTTCGTCGCGGCCGAGTACGCCCTCACGACGTTGGAACGGGGCAGGGTCGAGACTGATTTCCGGCTGCGCAAGGACCGACGGGCCAAAGCTTTGCTCCGGGCGCACCGCCACCTGTCGTTCCAACTCTCCGGCGCGCAGCTCGGCATCACCCTCACCACCCTCGCCACCGGCTATCTCGCCGAGCCGGTGCTCGCGGCGGTGCTGGGCCCCGCGATCAGGACGATCGTCCCCGCGTCCGCCGAGGCGGCGGTGCTCTCAGCGGCTGCCCTTGTCATGGCCACATGTCTGTCCATGGTCCTCGGCGAACTCGTGCCGAAGTATTTGGCCATAGCGAAACCTTTGACCCTCGGACGCACGACCGCGCCGTTCCAAGTCCAATTCTCCTTGCTCTTCGCCCCGGTGATCCGAGGGCTCAACCACGCCGCGAACACCGTGGTGCGCAGCTTCGGTGTCGAGCCAGCCGAGGAGCTGCGCTCGGCGCGCACGCCGAGCGAGTTGGTGGTCCTCGTGCGCAACTCAGCCGACCACGGCGCGCTGGAGCGGGACGAGGCCCAGCTCATCGACCGTTCGCTGCGATTCGGGGAACGCCGGGCAGAGGAGGTGATGACCCCGCGCTCGCGGATTGTCGCGCTCTTGGCCGACAACACCGTGGACGATCTTTTGCTCACCTCGGCAGCCACCGGGCACTCCCGATTCCCCATTCTTCCCGCAGGCAGCAGCGAACAGGCCGCGGACCTTGACGACGCATTGGGTTTCGCGCACGTCCGCCAGGCGGTCGACATCCCGAAGGAGCGACGCGGCGCGCAGCTCCTGGGGGGCCTGGCCCGCCCGGTCTCCTCTGTCCCCGCGACCCTGGACGGCGACGCCCTGATGACACAGTTGCGACGGGAGAGCATGCAGGTGGTGTGGGTGGTCGACGAATACGGCGGCACCGCTGGCATCGTCACCCTGGAAGACGTGATCGAGGAGATCGTCGGCGAAGTCACCGACGAGCACGACGCCGATGAAGAGCTCCCGATCCAACCGGTCGATCCCCATGACGGCGCAGCGGGTTGGATCTGTTCGGGCCTTCTGCGGCCCGACGAGCTCGACGAGGCGACGGGCTACCGCTGCCCGCCTGGGGACTTCGAGACCATAGCGGGCCTCATGCTGCATGTCCTCGGGCGCATCCCCGAAGTCGGCGACGAGGCGCAGCTGCCCCGCATCCATTCCGACGAGGAGGACGAGAGCCTTCTCGCGCCTTCTTCCTGGTGTGCCCGGGTGCTGGAAATGGACGGCAGGCGCATCGCCCGGCTTTGGGTCGGCGAACGCCGGACCGAGGGGGAAGGCGCAGCGCCATGATCCTCGGTCTCATCGGCTTCGTCACGCTCATCGCGGTCAACGGGTTGTTCGTCGCCGCGGAGTTCGCGTTGATCTCCGCGCGCAAAGACCGGCTGCAAACCCTCGCCGCCCAAGGCAGCCGCGCCGCCGAGGAAGTGATCGCCATCGGAGCCAGGCTCCCCGCGCTCATCACCGGGGCGCAGCTCGGCGTCACACTCGCCTCGCTGGTCCTCGGCTGGATCGCAGAGCCCATGTTCGCCGCGGCCTTCGACAAGATCGCCGTGCTGACCCGCGCCCCGGAATTCATCGCCCACCCGGTCGCGCTGCTGCTTTCTTTGGCGCTGGTCGCCTCGGTCCATGTCCTGTTCGGCGAGATGGTGCCCAAGAACCTCGCCCTCTCCGGGCCGGAGCGGGCGGCGATGCTCCTTTCCGGGCTGCTTTCCGCCTGGGTGCGGATAACAGCCCCTGTGACGTGGGCGTTCCAAAAGACCGCCTCCTTGATTGTGCGCATGCTCGGCGTCGAGCCGAAAGCGGAGTTCGACAGCGCGGTCTCGGTGGCCGAACTCGGCGCGATGATTCGCGAATCCCGCAAGGTGGGCCTTTTGGACGAAGAGGAGCACCGCAGGCTCACCCGTCTGCTGTCCATCGGCGAGCGCGTGCTCGCCGAAGTCGCCATCCCGCTGGACCGTGTTGTGAGCCTCGCCGCCCGTCCGGTCCCTGGGGGCGGTGTGGCAGGGCCCACGGCGGCGCAGATCGAGGAAGCCGTCGCCCGAACCGGGTTTTCCCGATTCCCGGTTCGACGGGCAGAAGCCTCCGGACTCCACGCGCCCGCCCACCACCAGGAGAAGCCGGGAACACACCAACACGGCCCGGTTCGACGAGCAGAAACCTCCGAACTCCACGCGGCCGCCCACCACCAGGAGAACCCGGGAACACACCAACACAGCTCGCACCAGTTCGTCGGCTATGTGCATCTGAAAGACGCGTTGCCGCTCATGACGAGCGACGCTGGCTCGGCGGACGATCTCGGCCCCCAATTGCGCCCCCTGCCTCGGGTGTCCGGGTCCTTAGGCGTCGATGACGCGCTCACCGTGATGATGGCGAAATCGACCCAGTTGGCTCTCGTGGTGAACGAGCAGAACCAGGTCGTCGGCCTCGCGTCGCTCGAGGACCTCGTGCGGGGTTTGATGGACGGCCCGAAGAACTCGCTCGGCCGGTCGGAATGATCGCAACAGGTCGGACTAACATGGACACGTTCTGAAGAAACAAGAGGAAGGTCGTCCATGTCTGAACGGGTCAATGTCCACGGTTTCCAGGTCGCCAAAGAGCTCTACGACTTTGTGAACGACGAGGCGATCCCGGGCACAGGCGTGGACCCGGCGGCCTACTGGTCCGGCTTCGCCGAGATCCTGACCGAGCTCAGTCCCCGCAACAAGGAGCTCCTGGCCCGCCGCGACGAGCTGCAGAGCGCCATTGACGAATGGCACCGCGCGCGGCGCGGCGACTTCCAAACAGCCGAATACATCGAATTCCTCCGTGAGATCGGCTACCTTGACGCGGAGCCCGAGGATTTCTCCGTGACCACGGAGAACGTGGACTCGGAGATCGCGCACACCAACGGCCCGCAGCTCGTGGTGCCCTTGCTCAACGCCCGATACGCGCTCAACGCCGCGAACGCGCGGTGGGGCTCTCTCTATGACGCGCTCTACGGCACCGACGTGATCAGCGAGGACGACGGCGCGACCAAGGGCAAGGCGTACAACCCGGCGCGCGGCGCGAAGGTGATCGCCTACGCGCGCAAGGCGCTCGACACCATCGCCCCGCTCGAAGAGGGCAGCCACATCGGCTCCACCCGGTACACGATCCAGGGCGGCAAGCTGATCGTGACCACGGCGGACGGGCACGAGGCCGGCCTCGCAGAGCCTGAGAGCCTCGCCGGCTGGGTCGGCGAGGCCGCTTCTCCGACAGCGGTGCTGCTGGCCCACAACGGCCTGCACGCCGAAATCCAGATCGACCCGCAAAGCCCGGTCGGCCAGTCCGACCCGGCAGGCGTGAAGGACGTGCTGCTCGAATCGGCCATCACCACCATCGTGGACCTTGAGGACTCGGTGGCCGCCGTGGACGCCGAGGACAAAGTCCTCGGCTACCGGAACTGGCTGGGCCTGAACAACGGCACGCTGACCGAAACCGTCGTCAAAGGAGACAGCTCGTTCACGCGCGCCTTGAACCCGGACCGCTCCTACACGGGCCCGGACGGGGGGCAGCTGGTTCTGCCTGGCCGCTCGCTCCTGTTCATCCGCAACGTCGGGCACCTGATGACCATTGACGCGGTGCTGGACCCGCAGGGCCGGGAAGTGCCGGAGGGCATCCTCGACGCGCTGGTCACTTCGCTGGTCGGCCTGCACGGCATCAAAGCGGACAACCCGTGGCGCAATTCGCGGGCCGGGTCGATCTACATCGTGAAGCCGAAGATGCACGGCCCAGCCGAAGTCGCCTTCGCCGTCCAGCTGTTCGAAAAGGTCGAAGCCCTTTTGGGCTTGCCGAAGAACACCATCAAGGTCGGTGTGATGGATGAGGAGCGCCGCACCTCGGCGAACCTCAAAGCCGCCCTCCACGCCGCCCGTGAGCGGCTCGCGTTCGTGAACACCGGCTTCCTCGACCGCACCGGCGACGAGATCCACACCAGCATTGAAGCTGGCCCCGTGGTCCCCAAAGGCCAGCAGAAGGCCCAGAAGTGGTACAACGCCTACGAGGACCACAACGTCGACGTCTCCTTGCACGCCGGGCTCGCGCACCACGCGCAGATCGGCAAGGGCATGTGGGCGATGCCGGATCTGATGGCCGCGATGGTCGAGCAAAAGATCGCGCATCCGCGCGCCGGCGCGACCACCGCATGGGTTCCCTCGCCGACCGCGGCGACCTTGCACGCGCTGCACTACCACGAGGTGGACGTGTTCCGCCGCCAAGACGAGATCGCCAAGCGCGCCCCTGGTCCGATCGAGGATTTGCTCACCTTGCCGCTGGGCGACCCGGCGAAGCTCGGCGAGGCCGCGCTGCAGGAGCAGGTCGATGAGAACTGCCAGTCCATCCTCGGATACGTGGTCCGCTGGATCGACCACGGCGTCGGCTGCTCGAAGGTGCCTGACATCCACAACATCGGCCTCATGGAGGACCGCGCGACGCTGCGCATTTCGAGCCAGACGCTGGCGAACTGGCTGCACCACGGGGTGATCACCGAGGAGCAGGTCGACCAGAGCCTCAAACGGATGGCCGCCGTGGTGGACAGCCAGAACGCGAACGACCCCGCCTACCGGCCGTTGGCAGCGGACTTCGACTCCAACATCGCCTTCCAAGCAGCGCGGGAGCTGATCCTCAAAGGCCGGGAGCAGCCGAGCGGCTACACCGAACCGATCCTGCACCGGCGGCGCAAAGAGTTCAAAGCGCGCCAAACACCGCGGGCATGAACAAAAGCTGGCGCATCCTGCCCGTCGTCATACTGCTCGCGGCGTGCGGATCCGACCCTGCCGGACCGACCACATCGAGCCGGACGAGGACGGACCCCTCAGCCTTGTTCGCGGGCGGCGTGCCCGCGTACGCGAAGGACCTTGACGGCATCGCGCAGTCAAGGCTCCTCATGCTTCGGGCCATCCGCAGGGTCGATCCGTGCGCCCTGGCGCCCAAGGACGAGCTCGGCGCGGCGCAGCCGCCACTCGTGGGCGCGGAGCCGAGCGATGCTCTCGCCTCGTGCGCGCTCTCGTTCGCCGACGACGGCCCTGGGGAGCGTGTGACGGTCAGCCTGGTCCCCGACGCCGACCGTAGCGCTGGGGAGGAATACTTCCAAATCCACGGGCTCACCGTCTACCAGGGCCGTTCCGGCGACTCGGCGACGTGCTCCTTCTTCTTCGACTCTGGGCTCGCCAAGTATCCGGGCGCTCCCAGAGATATCCCCGACGCGAAGATCCAGGTCCGCGCCGAACGGCACGATCATCCTTGCGGGCTGGCGAACTCCGTGGCCACCGCCATCGCGCAAACGAAACCCGCCAGCCTCCCGGTGCGCGCCGCTTCGGCGAAGATCTTGGACGCGGACCCGTGCGCCGTCGTCGCCGACGCGCACAAGGCCGTGGTGGATTTCGCGGACACCGAGGCGTACCGCTGCGGCTTGGTGACCTTGCCGGAAGAACGCTCGTTATGGGTGGAGTTCCACCGGCTCCCCGAGAACGCGGTCAGCAAGTTCCCGGCGAGCACGCAGGGCGACGCCCAGGTGTGGGCGGACCCGGCGGCGCTTCCCCTCGCCCAACTGATCGCCGCGTCGCAGCCGTCGCCGACGCGGCCCAAGGCTTCGGGCGCTGTGAGCAAGCGGGCGCCCGCGCCGACCAGTTCCTCGGCGAAAGCCAAGTCTTCCTCCGGTCCGCGCTGCACGGCCTATGTGAAAGCGCCCGACGCAGGAGCCTCGCCCGCCCCTTCGTCTCCTGCCGCATCGGCCGCAGCCACGGCCCGAAACGCCGAACAACCCGTGTACATCGTCGTCGGCGGCCAGATCGACTGCCCGGAAGCGAAGCGCCTCGCCGGCGACGCCGCACAGCGCCTTGGCATTTCATGAAAATTTTCACGCGCCCCGCACGACCGGGGCTCTCGCCGACTGGTCGCGCGGCACAGATTTCCTGGAGCCCGCCTGTCCTCAAGCACGCCTGTGATGTGTCAGCGCGCCGAGGAGCGCGTCAGTTGTCCAGGCCCGGCGGGTTTTTCTGCAATGTCTGATGGAACGGCGGCTTGTACGCCTGCGGAACGTCGAGCCCCTTCGACCGCAGCACGTCGCGAAGGCGGTCCGGGTAGTCGGTGACGATGCCGTCGACGCCCATGTCGATGAGGTCCGACATGGCTTTTTTGTCGTTGACCGTCCACGGGAAGACCTTGAGGCCAGCCGCGTGCGCCCGATCGACAAGAGCCTTGTCCATCAGCGGCGAGCCGGGGCCTGGTTCGTCCTCTCCCGCGCACCCCGCCGTGGTGTAGCAGGGTGATATCCCCATGGCGCCGAGCTGCTGCGCGGCTTTGACCGGGTCGCCGCCCACAGTGTTGTAGTCCACTGTGCCCATCCAGGGGCTGCCGGCGAAGAACGTCCGCTCGTCGTACATGGCGACCAGCTGAATCTTCGAGTTCTGTTGTCTGGCGATCTCAAGGTTGCGCCAGTCGAAACTCTTGATCCGCACTTGTCCTTCCCGGTGGCGGTTGAACGCCTCAGACACGACTGCGCTCGTCGCCTGTTCCGGAGTGGGCGACGCGCTGTCGTTCGGCACGGTGCGGACCTGCACGTCGAAGGCGAATTTCGATGTGCGGTCGACGAGGTCGAAGACCTGGCCGAGGAGGGCGATTTTATTGCCGGCGTCCGCCTTTTGCCCGGGGAAGCGAGAAGAGGCTTTATCGCAATGCAGAAGGAAGACTTGGGCGAAGGTGAGATCCTTGAGCGGTTGCCCGACGCCCGGTCCGGAGCATTTGGCGGCATCGGCCGCAAAGGCGTTCCACACGAGCGGCGCCGGGCGGTTGTACCCCGGCTCCCCTTGCTCACCCTGGGCTTTCGCGGTGACCACGTCGAGGTCGAGCGCGTCCACGCCCACGTCCAACGCGTTCTGGAAGGCGCCGAGGGACTCCTCGTAGTACAGCCCCCGGCCTCCCTCGTGCGCGATGACTTCCACGCGCTTTCCCATGTCCGCGTGCGGCAGGTCTGGCTGGCACCCAGCCAGCAGGAAACCTGCTGCCACGAGCGGCAAAAACCGCATGCGGCCCGTCCCGCGCAGGTGCGCGCTCGCGCCGTTCTCCGACCCACCGACTACGCTGTGTTGATCCATCCCCAGCATCGTACTCGACCCGATCACAGAAACTTGATCCTATGCCGCACACCACTTTCCACAACCAGAAACCGGGGCGGTTTTCGCGTCGCCAACTCTTCGCCACCGGCGCGGCCGCGGCTGCGGCCGGTGTGCTCGGATGGGCCGGCTGCCACGCCGTCGCCGACCCCGCCGACGTGGAAACTGGCAGTTTCCCGTCGAAGTTCCGCAACGGCAGGAACACCGGTTGGGCGATCTTGCGCCCGCAAGGCGCGAGCGGCCCGGTGCGCCCGGTGATCCACTTGCACGGTCTGGGCGGGGACCACACCGAGGTCTTCGCCTTCGATTTCGCCGGCGCCGCGGCCACAGCCGCTGCCGCGGGTGACCGCCCCTTCGCCGTGGTGGGCGTTGACGGCGGCAAGATGGGCGAGGGCACGTACTTCCATCCTCGGGCCACCGGCGAAGACGCGGCCCAGATGGTCATCCAGGAGCTGATCCCGCTGCTCGGCGAACGCGGGCTCGACACCTCGAAGGTGGCCTTGCACGGCATTTCCATGGGCGGCTTCGGGGCGCTGCGGATCGGGGCGCTCCTCGGGCCGGAACGCGCCGCCGCGATCTGCGCGGCCAGCCCCGCGCTCTGGCTTCCAGGTTCCGCAACCGCGCCGGGAGCATTCGACTCGGCCGAGGACCACGAACGCAACAGCGGCTTCGAACTGCGCCCAGCGCTGTCGCGGATCCCGCTGCGGATCGACATCGGCGAGTCCGATCCGTTCGCGTCGGCCACCCGCTCGTTCATCTCCGGTTTGGAGAGCAAACCAGAGGGGGGCTTTTCCCCAGGGGGGCACGACGGGGCTTTCTGGGGGGCGCATCTGCCCGACGAGCTTGTGTGGTTGGGAAAACACCTGGCCGCGTGAACCGGAACGGCCAGGCGCTACCGCTTGCCCGAATCCGCGGCCAACCGGCGCAACGCCGCGACGAAACGGCGCTCCCCCGTTCGCCACGGAGGCATTTCGACGCTACCGCTTGCCCGAATCAGCGGCCAACCGGCGCAACGCCGCGACGAAATAGTCCACCTCGTCCAGAGTGTTGTAGAAAGCGAGCGAGGCCCGAACCGTGGTCTCCACACCGAAGCGGCGCAGAATCGGCTGCGCGCAGTGGTGCCCGGCCCGCACCGCGATCCCGAGATCGTTGAGCGCCTGGCCGACCTGGACGGGGGTGTACCCCGCAAGAGTGAACGAGAGGACGCTGGCCTTCTCTGGCGCGGTGCCGAAAAGCCGCAAACCAGGGATCTGCAGCATCTCGGCGGTCGCCCGCTCCAGCAGCTCGTGCTCGTAAGCCGCGATGGCGCGAAGCCCGATCCGCTCCACATACTCCAACGCCTCGCCAAGGCCGACCGCGTCGGCGATATTGCCGGTGCCCGCTTCGAAGCGGCCCGGCGGCGGCTGGAAGACGCTGCGCTCGAACGTCACGTCCGCGATCATGTTGCCGCCGCCCTGGTACGGGGGCATGTCCTCCAGAACCTCGCGTTTGCCGTACAGCACGCCGATCCCGGTCGGGCCGTAGATTTTGTGCCCGGAGAACACGAAGAAGTCAGCGTCGAGCGAGGACACGTCCACCGAAGCGTGCGCGACCGACTGGGCGCCGTCGATCAGCACTTTCGCGCCTGCTCGGTGGGCGGCGTCCACGATGGCAGCGATCGGCGTCACCGTGCCGAGCGCGTTGGACACATGTGTGACCGAGACGAGTTTGGTGCGGTCGGAAAGAAGATTCTGGTATTCGCCGAGCAGGAGCTCGCCGCGCTCGTCCACCGGGATCACTTTGATGAGCGCGCCGGTCTGCTGCGCGACCAGCTGCCACGGGACGATGTTCGCGTGGTGCTCGAGATTCGAAAGGATGATCTCGTCGCCTTCGCGCAAGTGCTTGCGGCCCCAGGAGGCCGCGACCAGGTTGATCGCCTCCGTGGTCCCGCGCGCGAACACGATTTGCTCTGTGGAGCCCGCTCCGATGAACCGGGCGACGGTCTGCCGGGCCTTCTCGTACGCGTCCGTCGACCGGGCCGCGAGCGTGTGCGCGCTGCGGTGGATGTTCGAGTTCTCGTGCGCGTAGTAGTACGCGAGCCGGTCGATCACCGCTTGCGGCTTCTGCGTGGTGGCCGCGTTGTCGAACCAAATGAGCGGATGCCCGTTGACACGCTCGGCGAGAATCGGGAAATCCGCGCGGACGCCCCGAACGTCGAAGCCGGCGGGCGACGGGGGCAGGACGCCGCCAGGCGGGCCGCCCCAGGCCGGACTCCCCTCGCCTGGCGCCGGCTCGCCAAAACCTTTGGCGAGGTCCACGAAATGCGGCGAGACGGGAACGGCTGGAGCTATCGGGGCGAGCGGCGGCAACGCGCGGGAGATCTCTTCGATGAAGTAGAACTGCGGCGCCGAAGCGGAGGGGACGTCGACCGGCCCGTACGACGCGGGAAGGGCCTGCGCGGGCGGGGTGACCGGCGCGGTGGCGCGGGCAGGCGAGAAGCCCAGCGCGCCGAGCGCCGGCTCAGGAAGTTCCGGCGAGAATGCAGGCGCCGGGAATGCGGGCGCCGAGAACCCAGGCGCGCCGCCCGGCGCGGTCGGAGCCGCTGCGGGAACATGCGGAACCGCCGCGTCGGTGACAGAGAGCTCCCCTGGCGCCGCCGCGGGACTGGCGCCCGGCAGCGCCGTGAAGAACTCAGCCGCCAGACGGTTCAGCGTCGCCTCGTCCGGAAGCCAGCCGTCAGAGCTTGAGGTACTTGGGGGCGTAGTCATGGAACTTTCCGACCTCCACATCGTCGAGCACCGCGAGCGCGTCATCGGTCAAGACGGCGAGCGAGCAGTACAGGGAAACCAGGTACGAGGCGATCGCGCTGCGGTCGATCCCCATGAAGCGGACGGACAGGCCCATGCCCTGCTCCCCCGTCAGCCCCGGCTGGAACAGGCCCACGACGCCCTGGCGGGCTTCGCCGGTGCGCAGAAGCAGGATCTTCGACTTGCCGTTGCGCACCGGCACCTTGTCGGACGGGATGATCGGAAGGCCGCGCCAAGTGATGAATTGAGAGCCGAAGAGGCTCACCGTTGCGGGCGGCACGCCTCGTCGGGTGCACTCCCTGCCGAACGCGCCGATCGCCTCGGGGTGGGCCAGGAAGAAGCCGGGCTCCTTCCAGACCTTGGCGATGAGCCGGTCGAGGTCGTCCGGGGTGGGCGGGCCGCTGAGCGTGGAGATCTTCTGGTCGGGCGCGGTGTTCGCGATCAGGCCGTACTCCGGGCTGTTGATGAGCTCGCCCTCTTGATGCTCCTTGATCGCCTCGATGGTCAGCCGCAGCTGCTGGGTGATCTGATCGTGCGGGCTGGAGTACAGGTCCGAGATGCGGGTGTGCACGTCGAGGATGGTCTGCACCGCTTTGAGCCGGTACTCCCTCGGGTTCGTCTCGTAGTCGACAAAGGTGTGCGGGAGCGGCGACTCGTCGTGGTTGTCGCACTGCACGGTGACCGTCTGCGGGTTCGCGACCTTGTTCACCCGGTAGATGCCCGCTTCCACCGGAGTCCAGGCCAAGAGGCGCACCAGCCATCGCGGGGTGACGCTTGCCTGCTGGGGGACGGTCTTGGTCGCGTTCGCGAGGACGCGGGCGGCGTCGTCGCTCAGCGACACGGCGTGCGGTGTGGTCACAGCCTTCTCCTCTGTAGAGATCAGATGTTCGATTTCAATCACGCCAAGAAAAACACTTGACAAAATGATGGAACAAAGACAAATCCTAACAGGAACCGAACTTGCCCGTGCGACCGGCCTCGGTCGCGGAACACATGCTCAGCTGGGGCCCGAGGGGCGAACACCGCCCTCCTCGGGGGCGATTCGGGACGAGGCGACCGGGCCGCCGCCGAGGAATTCCGGCCTCGACCAGCTCAAGCGACAGCGAATTTTTCCGGAGGAACGGCGAACCGGATGAGCCTGTCACCAAGCGCGGCCACCGCTCAGCGGCGGCGGGGCCAGCCAAACTCGGCGTGAGCTGAACCCGTTGGTTGCGCGATGCGGCACAGCCTCGGCTTCACATATTTCCCCGTCGCCGCCCTGGGCTTCCTCATGATTTCAGGCTTGGCGTTCGGCCTCTCAGTGGTTCTTCGCGCCCTGGGCCGCGACTGCCGCCGCGCCCGCCGCCGCCGCCTCCGGGTCCAGGTAGACCCCGCCCGGAGTCGTCGGCTTCAGACTGGCGTCGAGGTCGTAGCGCAGCGGAATGCCCGTGGGTATGTTGAGCTCGGCGATGTCCGAATCAGAAATCCCGTCGAGATGCTTGACCAAGGCGCGCAACGAGTTGCCGTGGGCCACAACGAGCACATTCAGACCCGCCCGCAGCTGCGGGGCGATCTCGTGGTCGAAATACGGGACGATCCGGGCAACCACATCAGCGAGGCATTCCGTGAGCGGACCGCCGTCAACGCTGTCATAACGGGGGTCGAGATCTTGGGAGAACTCGCTGCCCGGCTCGATCGGCGGAGGCGGGGTGTCATAGCTGCGCCGCCACTGCATGAACTGCTCGTCGCCGTACTTCTCCCGGATCTCGGCTTTGTTGAGGCCTTGCAGCGCGCCGTAGTGCCGCTCGTTGAGCCGCCAATCCCGATCCACGGGGATCCACAGCCGGTCTGCGACGTCCAAAGCCAGGTTCGCGGTGTTGATCGCCCGGCGCAAAAGCGACGTCAGCACAATATCCGGCGCAACGCCCGAGGCGGCGATGAGCGTTCCCGCGCGCTTCGCCTCCGCGACGCCTTTCTCGGACAACGCGACATCCACCCAGCCGGTGAACAGGTTCTTCGCGTTCCACTCGCTCTCGCCGTGCCGCAACAGGATCAGGGTGCCAATGCTCATGGGCAACATTGTCCCATACGGGGAACAGGGCCGCCGCAACAGCGGCGGGACCAGTTCGACGCGCCGTTTCGCGGGCGACTCACGCCCGCAGCTCAGCCCCGCACCGCTTGACAGCTTCTGCCAGCGCCGCTTCGCGCGCCGCGCTCGCGTCGTCCTCGGTCAAGGTCCGGTCCGGGGCGCGGAACGTCAACGCGTAGGCGAGGGACTTGCGCCCCTCCCCTGCTTGCGGCCCCGAGTACACGTCGAAGAGCCGAATGCCTTCAAGAAGCTCGCCCGCGCCCTCGCGCAAAGCGCGCTCCACGCTCGAAGCGGGCACGGACTTGGCCACGGTCACCGCGATGTCCTGGCGCACCGGCGGATAGGTGGAGATCGGCGGGATCGGCCTGCGCTGCTCTTCGAAGCCGCCCGAGCCCAACGCGCTGATATTCAACTCCAGGAAACAGGTCCCCGGCGGCAAACCCGCCTTCTCCAGCATCCCAGGGTGCAGCTCGCCAGCAATGCCCACCGTCCACGGCCCCGCCTGCAAGTACGCGCACCGGCCTGGGTGCCAGGGCGCGTGATGCGCGGTCTTGCGGGTCATCTTGACCCCGGCCGCCCTGGCGAGGATGTCCCCGACCATGAAAATGTCCGAGGGCTCCACCGCTCTGCCCTTGCCCCACGGGCCGGGCGGGATGCGGTTGCCGCACAACGCGACCGCGAGGTGGACAGGCTGCACCGGGACGCGCTCGGACAAAGCCCGCAACGCTTCCACCGAGGGGGGCCGGTCGGCGCGGATCGGCGGTATCGGCGCAGGTTTGAGCGCCGCGCCCACGACCTGGGCGATGCTGAAGACGGCGAGGTCGGACATGCCTCGGGAGATGTTGCGGGCCATCACGTCCAACAATCCCGGCATCAGCGTCGTCGCCAGCTCAGGCTTCGCGGAGTCCTGCGGATTGGCCAGACGCACAGTCTTGCGCCTGCCCGCGCTCTCGGGCAGATTCCAATCGTCGAAGACCGCGCTGGAGAAGAACGGGCTCACCGGGACTTGCAGAAAGCCCTCCTCGGCGAGCGCCGAGCCGATCTTGCGGCGCAGCCGTTGCGCCACATGCAAGCCCTTCCCCGCCGTCGCCTTCGGCAACAGCGACGGGATGCGGTCAATGCCCTCCAAGCGGAGCACTTCTTCGACCAGATCGGCCTTCTGTTTGAGGTCCGGGCGCCAGCTCGGCGGGAACACGACGAGTTCTCGATCCCCCCACACCGTGCAGCCGAGCTGGGTGAGACGGCGGTGCGCGGCGCCGGGCGGATAAGACAAGCCCGCGGTGCGGTCTGGCAGGTCCGTCGGCATGATGATCGGCGTGGGCTCGGACTTGCGCAGCACCTCGCTGCGGAACGGGGACGCCTCCCCGCCCGCGAGCTTGACGATCAGCTGGGCGGCGCGGGCGAGGGCGACCGGAGCGAGCAAGGGGTCCACCCCCCTCTCGAACCGTCGCGAAGCCTCGCTGACCAAGCCCAATCGGCGGGAGGTGTGCGTGGTGCGGCTCGGATCGAAACTCGCCGCCTCAAGGAGCACCCTCGTCGTCGAGGAGCTGACTTCCGTGCTCTCGCCGCCCATCACCCCGGCCAGGGCTATCGGCCCGGAGTCGTCGGCGACGACCAGGTCTTTCGCGTCCAAAACCCGCTTCACCCCGTCAAGGGTGACCAAAGTCTCGCCGTCCCGCGCCTCGCGCACCTGGACCGTTCCGCAGAGTTTGTCCGCGTCGAACGCGTGCAGGGGCTGGCCCAGCTCGATCATCACCAGGTTCGTGATGTCCACGACGAGCCCGAGCGAGCGGAAGCCGGATTTCGCGAGCAGCGACGTGATCCACCAGGGCGAGGCCGCCGAGGGGTCGATCCCATGCAGTTCGAGCACGCTGTAGCCGGTGAGGGGAGCCGTCGCCGACACAGCGATCGGCCAGCCTTCGCTTGCGGACGGGACCGCCTGCGGGTGGGCGGCTCGCGCGGCGAGGTCGGTGTGGGCGAGGCCCAATCCGATCGCGAGATCCCTGGCGAGCCCCCGGATGGAGAGCGCGTAGCCCCGGTCCGGGGTGATGTCGAGGTCGAAAACCGCATCGGCGAGGCCGAGAGCGGGGACAGCGTCCGTCCCCGGCCGGGCTGTGCCGTCCGGCAGCACCAGAATCCCCGAGTGCTCGCCGCTGAGGCCAAGCTCGGCTGCCGAGCAAATCATGCCGTCCGACACGCGACCGTACGTCTTGCGCGACGCGATGGCGAAATCGCCGGGGAGCACCGCCCCGGGCAAAGCGACCACGACGAGTTCGCCCGGGGCGAAGTTCGTCGCCCCGCACACGATCCCCCGCGGGGAATCCTCGCCGACGTCGACCGTGCAGAAACGGATCGGCTTTTTGAACTCGGCCAGCTCCTCGACGTCGAGCACCTTGCCGACGACGATCGGCCCGGCCAATGCCGGCTCGTGGATGTCTTCCACTTCGAACCCGAGCCGCACCAGGGCCTCGGAGAGCTGCTTCGGGCTCGCCGAGAATCCTGGGTTGTCCTCGGACAGCGCTTTGACGAGCCATGAGTACGGGGCTTTCATGCGGCTACTCCTCCCCTTCGGAACGGCCGATGAACGCGGCGGTGAACCGCACGTCGCCCTCCCAAATGTCGCGCAAGTCGGAAAGGCCCTCGCGCAGCATGAGCGTGCGGTCCAGCCCCATGCCGAAGGCGAAGCCGCTGTAGACCTCTGGGTCGACGCCACCGGCGCGCAACACGTTCGGATGCACCATGCCGCAGCCGCCCCACTCGATCCAGCCGGGGCCGCCCTTTTTGCGCTCGAACCAGATGTCGTACTCGGCGGACGGCTCGGTGAACGGGAAATAATGCGGCCGGAACCGGGAGCGCACCCGGTCGCCGAACATCGCCTGCGCGAACGCGTCGAGCGTGCCGCGCAGGTGGGCCATGGTGAGCCCCTTGTCCACCGCGAGGCCTTCGATCTGATGGAAGACCGGGGCGTGCGTCGCGTCGATCTCGTCATTGCGGTACACCCGGCCGGGCCCGATCACATAGATCGGCACTTGGCGCGAAAGCATCTCGCGCACCTGCACCGGAGAGGTGTGCGTGCGCAGCACGAGGCCGGAACGTCCGCCGTCCGGCCCCAGCGCGTAGAACGTGTCGCGGGGGGTCCGGGTGGGATGCTCTTGCGGGAAGTTGAGGGCGTCGAAGTTGTAGTGCTCCGCCTCCAGCTCCGGGCCTTCCGCGACTTCCCAGCCCAAACCCACGAAGACATCGCAGGCCCGGTCCACAAGCATGTCGATGGGGTGCCTGCCGCCGGGGGTGATCTGGCTCGCGGGCAGTGTGACGTCGATGGCCTGCTCCGCGAGCACAAAACGCTCGCGCTCCGCTTCCAGTTGCGTCTGACGCGCGTTGTGGGCGGCCTTGATCTCGGCCTGCGCGGCGTTCACAGCCTTGCCGGATTCGGCCCGCTCCTCGGGCGGGAGGGAGCCGAGGGATCTGCGCGCCAGCGCCAGCGCGCTGCGCTCCCCCAGGTGTTCCGCTTTGGCCGCGGCGAGCGCGGGCAGGTCCTCGGCTTGGTCGAAAGCTGTTTTGGCGGCAGCCACCGCCGCCGCCAACTCGTCGCTCACACGCCCTCCTCTTTCACTTTCTGGTTCTGAATCTGACTCTACCGGATCCCGACCGGCCTCGGAGCCTGGCGTGAGCGCTGGCGCGCAGTCTCGTACAGGCAGATCCCGGCGGCGACCGCGAGGTTCAGGCTTTCTATCGGGGCGAAGCCCGGTGTCGGACGCATCGGCACTGCGATCCGACGGTCCGCGGCCTGCGCCGCCGGCTCGGGCAAACCGGACGCCTCGTTCCCGAAGAGCCATGCGCACGGGCGTTGCAGGAGCGATTCCGCCTCGTCGAGCGGGAGGTCCGCGTCCGCCGTGGTGGCGAACAACAGGAGCCCTGCGTCGCGCAACTGGCCGAGCGCCGCGGCGACGTCGCGCTCCCGCACGACGGGGACCGCGAAAAGGCTGCCTGCGCTCGACCGCGCGGCCTTGGGGTTGTGCGGGTCGACGCCGTCCCCGAGGACGAGGAACGCGCTGGCCCCGAAAGCGTGCGCCGCGCGCAGCGCCGTGCCGACATTGCCCGGGTCCCTCGGCTCGACCAAGACGACAACCAGAGGGGCATGGCCGGGTTTCTCCCAGTCGTCCTGGGGCCCCAAGGCTTGAGGCAGCGAGCAGTCGAGCAAAGCGCAACGCGCGACAAGCCCGACCGGGGTCACCGCGTCGGTGAGTTTGCGCGCTGCCCGATCGTCCACACAGCAGACCGGGATCCCCGCCTCCCCCGCAGCAGCGATGAGCTCGCTGTGCTCATGGGCGGCGGCTTCGCTCGCGAAAATCTCCAACGCTTTGCCGGTCGTGATCGCGGCCCGCACATTGTTGGGCCCTTCGGCGAGGAATTCGCCAGCTTTGCGCCGTCCTGGCGAGGACAAAAGCTTCGCGGCCTCCACCACACGCCTGGATTGGGCGGTGAGGAGGCCGCGAGCGCCCTGCGGCTCGGACAGAGTCAGGAGGCTTGCGCCGAGACCAAGTGGTCGGCCACAGCTTCCTTCGCCGCTTCGACAAGCTGGGCGAAGACCTGGGGCTCGTTCACCGCGAGCTCGGCGAGGATCTTGCGGTCCACCTCGACGCCCGCCAAGGCGAGGCCCTGGATGAAGCGGTTGTAGGTGAGGCCGTTCGCCCGTGCGGCGGCGTTGATGCGAGTGATCCACAACTGGCGGAACTCGCCCTTGCGCGCGCGGCGGTCGCGGAAGGCGTAGACGAGCGAGCGGAGTTGCTGCTCCTTGGCCTTGCGGTACATCCGGGAGCGCTGGCCCCGGTAGCCCTTGGAAGCTTCGAGGATGGTGCGACGCTTTTTATGAGCGTTGACTGCGCGTTTCACGCGTGCCATGAGGTGTTCCTATTCCGTGAGAAGTTGATGGTGGTGAGAAGCCCGTCGGCCGGGCAGGGCTCAGCGGCCCAGCAGGCGCTTGACGCGCTTGACGTCGGGGGCTGCGACATCGACGACCCCGTCCAGGCGACGGGTCAGCGTCGTCGGCTTGACCTCCAGGTTGTGGCGCTTGCCAGCCTGCTGGCGGACCAGCTTGCCGGAGCCGGTCACTTTGAAACGCTTGGACGCTCCCGAGTGGGTTTTGTTCTTGGGCATGTTCTCTCCTTTTGCGCGGTCGCCCGCCTGTGTTGTTTCGTTTTTCCGAAGGCTTGGCGTCACTCCGCTGCGGTGTTGCCCTCTGGCGCGGAAGGGGCTTCTGCGCCTTTCTGCGGCGCGTTCGCCTGGTCGGGCTCGGCATGGGCGGGCTCTGTGCGGGCGGCGGAAGACGTCGCTGCGGAACTCGCCTCCGCTGCTTGCTGCGCGGCCTTCGCCCGGGTCTTGGCGCCTCGGTGCGGAGCCAGGATCATCGTCATGTTGCGCCCGTCGAGACGGGGAACGGTCTCCACGAAGCCGTGCTCGCTCACATCCGCGCCGAGACGCTGCAGCAGGCGATGCCCGAGTTCTGGCCGGGACTGCTCGCGGCCGCGGAACATGATCGTCACCTTGACCTTGGCGCCGGCGTCCAAGAACCTGACAACGTGGCCTTTTTTGGTCTCGTAGTCGTGGTCGTCGATCTTCGGCCGCAGCTTCTGCTCTTTGATGACGGTGTTCTGCTGGTGCTTGCGCGACTCTCGGGCTTTCTGGGCCGTCTCGTAGCGGAACTTGCCATAGTCCATGATCTTGCAGACCGGGGGGCGGGCCTCAGGGGCCACTTCCACAAGGTCCAGGTCCGCTTCCACCGCGAGCCGCAAAGCCTCCTCCACGCGAACGATCCCCACTTGCTCGCCGCCAGCTCCGACCAAACGGACCTCGGGCACGCGAATGCGATCATTGATGCGGGTCTCTGTACTGATGGGGCCTCCTCTAGGTGTGGACACATTCGCGACCAGAGCACGAAGGTCCCACGCCAAGAAAGCCCCACAGACCGGCGCAAACGCCAGCCCTCGTGGGACCATTCAGACGAACCGCGGCGAACTGGACAGCTGGGCTGCCGGACAATGTCCACGCGGTGGGAGCGGACTCCTCTTGCTCGCCCCGAAAGCTCCGGGGCAGGTCTCGATGTGAGAGTCTAACAGATATGAGCCCCGAGACACCAGCAGGCGACGGCGACGTTCCCGCACAGGTCATCAGAGAACTCGCGACCATCCCCGCCGCGGAAGTGGTCAGCAACGCCATCATCCTACTGATGAGCGCCGCCGCGGAAAAGCTCGGCCTCGCCGAAGCCGAACCCGGCGCGAGCGAGCACGTGGACCTCGACGAGGCGCGCAAGCTCATCACCGCGCTCGCCGGGCTCGTGCAAGCCGCCACGCCCGACCTGGGACTGCACGCCAAACCGATCCGCGACGGACTGCGCGGGCTGCAAGCCGCGTTCCGCGAGGCGAGCGCGTTTCCCGACCCGCCAGGCGAAGGCCCTGGGGAAAAGCTCGTCTGAGCGGACGGGGGCTACCAGCCGCGCTCGGCGAGCCGGTGTGACACGGGAAGGCTGTCCACGGTGATGCCCACCATGGCCTCGCCGAGGCCTCGGGAAATCTTGGCGAGCATGTCGGGGTCGTCATAGTACGTGCTCGCCGCGACGATGGCCTTCGCCCGCGCCGACGGGTCGCCGGATTTGAAGATGCCCGAGCCGACGAACACGCCCTCGGCCCCGAGCTGGCGCATGAGCGCTGCGTCCGCGGGCGTGGCGATCCCGCCCGCTGTGAAAAGCACCACGGGCAGCCGCCCTGCGGCCGCGACCTCTTTGACCAGATCGACCGGCGCCTGCAATTCCTTCGCGGCGACGTAGAGCTCGGACTCATCCAGAGCGGCCAGCCTCCGGATCTCACCGCCGATCGAGCGCATATGCGTCGTGGCGTTCGAGACGTCGCCCGTGCCAGCCTCGCCCTTGGAGCGAATCATCGCCGCGCCCTCGGCGATCCGGCGCAGGGCCTCGCCGAGATTGGTCGCCCCGCACACGAACGGGACGGTGAACTGCCACTTGTCGATGTGGTGGGTGTAGTCCGCAGGGGTCAGCACCTCGGACTCGTCGATGTAGTCCACCCCGAGGCTTTGCAAGATCTGCGCCTCCACGAAATGGCCGATCCGCGCCTTGGCCATGACCGGGACGCTCACCGCGTCGATGATCCCGGCGATCATCTCCGGGTCGCTCATCCTGGCCACGCCGCCCTGGGCGCGGATGTCGGCGGGGACGCGCTCCAGCGCCATGACGGCCACAGCGCCCGCGTCTTCGGCGATTTTCGCCTGCTCGGGCGTGACCACGTCCATGATCACACCGCCCTTGAGCATTTCGGCCATGCCGCGTTTGACGTTGGCGGTGCCAGTCTGATGGGTCTGCTGCGCTGTCATCTCTCCATCGTATGGCTCGGCCCGATTCGAAAGGACGTTTTCCAACGCGGGCAGGCCAGTGGTTTCCCACTGGCCTGCCTGCGTGCCCGCCTGTGCGCTCAGGCGGGGATTTGCGAGAGCATCTTGTTCGCGATGGCCGAGGTCAGCGAGCCGTTCTCGTCAAGGTCGCAGGTTTCGACCTCGAACACGACGGCAGCGTGCTGGTGCGCCTCCCGGTAACAGTGGTACGGCATACCGGAGACTTGGCTGAACCCCACGTAATCGTCCCATTTGGCGATGTCCGCGCCGGAGGCGGAAACGGTGAAGCTCTGCGCGGCCGGCTGCTGAGCAGGGGCTGCGGGAGCCTGCGAAGCCTGGCTCTGCTCGGCTGGCTGCGCGGCGTTGGGCGAAGCAGGGGATGCGCTGGTCGCTGGGGCCTCGCTCACGGGAGCCTGGCTGGCCGGCGCCGCAGGAACGGCGGACTTGCAGCTGGCGAGTTGCGCGGTCAGCTTGCTGAACGCCTTCGCCGCGGTGGCCGCGTCGGCGTAGATCGCGACGCGCTGCGTCGGACCGAGGTTGTTGTAGGTGCTGTAGTGCACCGAACGGTACGAGGTCCACGGGTCGGCGAACGCGGCTGCTTGAGCGTTGCCGCAGTTCCCGAGGGCCTTCTCCGCGTCGGACGGGGCGGAATTCACGGGCGAGGAGGTGAAATCGTGGGAGAACACAGTGTTCGCGTCGGCGACGGAGACGAGGATCGAGTCGATCGGATCGCCCGCAGGAGCAGCCGAGGCCGGGGCGAACCCGAAAGCGGCCTGCGACACGCATGCGAAGAGCAGCGCGGCGGGCACGTTCCGTGCCGCAGTTTTGGTGCCGGGTTTGGTTTTCATCATTGCCTCACTTATTTCCGTGTGACTCGTACATTTCGGCGCGAGTCACAAACTGGTGACTCACACGCGTGTTATTTCCTGGAAATTCTCCACCGCCGACGCGCCCGCAAGCGCTGATCGAGGCCCCCTGTTACCAGATCGTGAGTGACTGGTGGGGCTTATGTGACAAACTATTCGGCTGTGGACGGGGCCGCTTCAACGATCTCGAAGTACTCCGGAAGCGGGGCGCCGCCCGCGAGTTTGAAGACGCGCACCGCAGGTCTGGCGCGCAGCTCACGGGTGTCCCTGACCGCGTCGTTGTAAAAACACCTGGCGAAACGCACTCTGGCCTCCGCGTCCGAGCGCTCCTCGACGAGCTGGGCCGTGAGCGTGTCCGCCTCCACCTCGGCAAGGCAGACCGACAGCCTGCTCTCCCATTGCTCCCGGCCAGGCCCCGCCACCGCAGACGACTCCACGGCGCGGGCCAAACCGGCGAGCTCGGCGCCCGCCGGGCCGAGCGTCGCCGCGATCGTCCGCGCCACCAGCGCCCGGCGGTCGAGCGCCGCGAGGAGCCCCTGCCATGCGAGGTCGCGCCGCACGTGCAGACGGTCCAACCGCCGCGCGGTTCTGACCATCCAGCCGACGAACAGGGCCAGACCCGCGAGGAGCACCCCGATCAGGACTGCGAACAGGAGCATCACGCGCGCGCAACCCGGACTTTCGGGGCGCCGACCGTGACCGTCTCATACACCCGCAGGATTTGTTTGGCGATCACGCCCCAGTCGTACGCGGCGACCACCTCGAAGCCTGTCGCGACGTACCGCTCGCGCGTGGACGGGTCCGAGAGCAGCGCGCTGACGCCCTGTGCCCACGCGGCCGCGTCCCCCACTGGCAACAACACCCCGGCGCGGCCCCCGTCCAGCACCCTGCGGAACGCCTCCAAATCGCTCGCGGCGACTGCCGCTCCAGCGGCCATCGCCTCCAAAAGCACAATGCCTTGGCTCTCCCCTCCCGTGTTGGGGGCGCAGAAGACGTCCGCCGAACGCAGCGCGGACGCTTTCTCGTCCTTGTCCACCCTGCCCAAAAAACGCAGCCGGTCGGCGTGCGCCCCCGCTTTCGCCTTCGCTCGGCGCTTGTCGCCGGGCCCGACGACAAGCACCTGCACATCCGGATGCTTCGCCACCAGCTCCGGCAACGCCCGCAACAACGTCACAAAACCTTTGCGCGGCTCGTCATAACGGCCCAGGAAGAGCACCGTCCCGCCCTGCCGGGGGTAGCCCGCGAGCGGCTCGGCCCCGCGGAACTCGCGCACATGCAAACCGTTGGGGATCTCCACCGAGCCCGCGCCGACAGCCTCCATCTGCAGCCGCCTCGAGAGCGGCGAGACCGCGATCCTGCCGACGATCTTCTCGTAGTAGGGCGTAATCACCGGGCGCATGGTCGAGAGGATGAAGGACTGTTCCGCAGCCGCGTGGAAAGTCGCGACAAGCGGCCCCTCGGCCGCATGCACCGCGAGGAAGGACAAGCTCGGCGCGCTCGGCTCGTGCACATGCAGGACGTCGAAATCCCCTTCGGCGATCCAGCGCCGCAATTTCGCCAGCGCGCCAGGGCCGAACTGCAACCGCACCTTGGAGCCGTTGTACGGCACGGCGACAGTGCGTCCGCTGGAAAACACGTACGCGGGCAGCTGCGCGCCGTCGCTCGCCGGGGCGATGACCTGGACTTCGTGCCCTTGGTCGATGAGCACCTGGGCGAGTTCGAGAACATGCGCTTGCACGCCGCCCGGCACGTCCAGCGAGTAGGGGCACACAATGCCGACTCTCATGCCGCGCCCACGGAGCCCCGGTCGGCGTCCCAAAGCGGTTGCAGCATGTGCCAGTCCTCGGGCCGGGCGGCGATGGCGGCCTCGAACGCGGCGGCGACGCGCCCGGTGGCGGCCTCGACCCCATCCTCGACGTTGATCGCAGGTCCGACCTCGGCACGCCAACGCCCCTCAGGCGAGCCTTCGGGCTCATACCAGGTGTGCGCGGTGACGAGCGCCGCTCCGGTCGCGGCGGCGAGCCGGGCCGGGCCGGGCGGGAACCGGGCCGTCTCGCCGAAGAACCGCACCGGGACGCTTCCCCGGCTCATGCCCCGATCCGCGAGCAGGCACACGACCTTGCCTTCCCTCAGGCGCTGGGCGAGGATTCGGTACGGTCCGCCCCCTGCGGCCTCGGCCACGGCGCCGTGTTCTGCCTCCGCGGCCGACAGACTGGCGTGCGGCAGGATTTCGAATCCCAACGACTCGCGGTAGGCGAGGAATTTCTGATAGAGCGATTCGGGTTTGAGCCGTTCCGCGACGGTGGTGAATTGCCCGTGCTTGACCGCCAGCCACACGCCCGCGAGGTCCCAATTCCCCATATGCGGCAAAACGATCACCACGCCCCGCCCCGCCTTCAGCGGCTCGTCCAAATGGTGCTGCTGCGCCACTGCGGCGTTCACCTCCCGAGCCAGGCGGGCGTGGTCCATGGCGGGGAGGCGGAACGCCTCGCGCCAGTACCGGGCGTAGGAGCGCAAGCTGCGTCGGACCAGGCTGTCCGGCACCTGATCGGCGGGAACGGCGAGCACGCGCGCGAGATTCTTGCGCAACTGGGCCCCGGCTCCGCGGTGGAACGCCAGGTCGGCCCCTCTGCGGAACACGCCTCGGGCAAGGGGTTCCGGCGCGAGGCGCACAAGCCCCCAACCCGCGCTGTAGCCCAAGGCGACGGCCTTGTCCTTGTAGCTCTCGCTCATGGGGTCCCGTCGTCGGCGCGGCGGGCTTCGCGCCAGACATGCAGGAACCGCTGCCCGACCGTGACCAGGCTCGTGAGCGCCAGGAAGGCGACAGCAAGCGGCAAGGCGAACCAGAGGCCGAGGCCGCTGAGCCCGGCTCCCACCAGCACAATGACGAGCCGTTCCGGCCGCTCGATCCAACCGCTGTCCGCGCTCAGGCCGCTCGCCTCCGCCCGTGCCTTGATGTAGGAGATGGTGAGCGCCGCGACAAGGCAGACCAACAGGCCGACGAAGAGCAGATGGAAACCTGTGATGGCCGCTGATACCGGGTACCGCGCCAAAAACTCGAGCCCGGGCCGGCCTTCCTCCCGAGAGAAAATGTCGGCGAAGCGGCGTGTCTCAGAGTACATGAGCCACCCGGAGCCCCGCGTGTAGGGGGCCAACGCCGCCCAGTAGGCCAACGCGCCGAAGATCGCGCCGTCCGCGATCCGGTCGCAGCTGGCGTCGAGCACCGCGCCGAACCTCGTCCCGCCGCCCGCAGCACGCGCGACGGCCCCGTCGAGCATGTCGAAAACCGCGAACGCCCCGCACAGGACAGCCCCCAAGAAAAGGCGCCCGTTCGGGAAGAACACCAGCGCCGAGAGGACCGTGCCCGACGTGCCGACCACGGTCACCACGTTCGGCGTCACCCCGAACCGGACCAAACCGCCGCCAAGGGGTGCGATGGCCTTCGCGACGGCAGGTTTGACGAGCGACGAGAGCACTAGTGCGGACCTGGGAGCTGCGGCGGCTGCTGTTGCTGCAGCGCTGGTTGCGACCCGGGGAGCTGATTGCCCTGCGAGCCGGGCGGGAGCGGCGGATACCCCAGTTGCGCCGCAGTCTGCCGAGCGCCCTCAGTGACGGGGATCGCCACCACGGCCGTGCCGTACGCGCACATCTCGGTGAACACCTCGCCCATCTCCGAGGTGTCGAACCGCATGGCGACGATGGCGTTGCCCCCTCGGGCGCGCGCCTCTTCGATCATCCTGCCCATCACTTGGTTGCGGCTTTCCGTCAAGTTCTTCGTCATGCCCTGCAGCTCGCCGCCGAACATCGACTTGAAGCCAGATCCCATCTGCGAAAACGCGTTCCGGGAGCGGACGGTGAGGCCGAACACCTCGCCGACCACGCGCTGAATCTCCCAACCAGGTATGTCGTTGGTCGTCACGACCAGCATGAATTTCTCCTCTCGCACCAGTGTGATTGCCGCTCTCAGCGTACGCGATCACGTCGGCGGGTCCTGCCCCCACGCGCTGGCGAGCAAAGCCCGAGTGTCCCGCAAAAGCTGCGGCATCACTTTGCTCGAACCGATGACCGTGATGAAATTCGCGTCGCCGCCCCATCGCGGCACGACATGCAAATGCAGGTGCGCGGCGACCGAGCCCCCGGCGGCCGCGCCGAGGTTGAACCCGACGTTGAACCCGTGCGGGCGGGAGACCCGCTTGACAGTCCGCAGCGCCTCCTGGGTGAACAGCACGAGCTCGGCGCTCTCCGCGCCGGTGAGCTCCTCGAACTCCGAGACGGTCCGATACGGGACGATCATCAGATGCCCCGGATTGTAAGGGTAGAGGTTCAACACCGCGTACACCAGTTCGCCCCGTGCCACGATGAGGCTTTCCTCGTCGGTGAGGCTCGGCAGATCCGCGAACGGGTTGGCCGCCTGGCCCGTCTTGGGCCCCGTCGCGATGTACTGCATGCGGAACGGCGACCAGAGACGAGCCAAATGGTCCGGCTCCCCAGGTCCTTGGTCGCGCATCGCCTCTGGCTGTTCGCTCATCTCGCGCTACCCCTGCGAACCGAAGCTCTCCGCTGTGGGAGAGGCGTTCTCGCGCCGGGCGGACCAGTCCAGGACCAACCGTCGCGCCTCGGCCACAGGCACCGCGTTGCGTTGGCTGCCGTCGCGGAACCGGAAGCTGACCGTCTGAGCCTCGACGTCGCGCCCGCCCGCGAGGACGAGGAACGGGATCTTCTGCGCGGTGTGGGTGAAGATTTTCTTCTGCATCCGGTCGTCGCTGGAGTCGATATGCGCCCGGACCCCTCCTGCGCGCAACGAGTCGACGAACTCGCGCAGATGCGGGACATGGTCTTCGCTCACCGGAATCCCCATGACCTGGACCGGCGCGAGCCACATGGGGAACGCGCCCGCGTAATGCTCCACGAGCACGCCGATGAACCGCTCGATGGACCCGAACAGCGCGCGGTGGATCATGACCGGGCGCTCTTTGTGGCCGGACGGGCCGGTGTACTCCAGATCGAACCGTTCGGGCAGATTGAAGTCGAGCTGGATCGTGGACATCTGCCAGGTGCGCCCGAGCGCGTCTTTCGCCTGCACCGAGATTTTCGGCCCGTAGAACGCGGCGCCGCCGGGGTCCGGGACGAGCGTGAGGCCGGAAGCTTCGGCGACCTCGGACAACGTCCGGGTGGCTTCCGCCCAGATCTCGTCCGCACCGACGAACTTCTGCTCGTCTTTGGTGGAAAGCTCCAGATAGAAGTCGTCCAATCCGTAGTCGCGCAACAGGTCCAGCACGAACTGGAGCGTTGTGGACAGCTCGTCCTTCATCTGGGCCCTGGTGCAGTAGATGTGCGCGTCGTCTTGCGTCATGCCCCGCACCCGCGTGAGGCCGTGGACCACACCGGACTTCTCATACCGGTACACGGAGCCGAACTCGAACAGGCGCAACGGCAGCTCGCGGTAGGAGCGGCCCCGCGAGCGGAAGATCAGATTGTGCATCGGGCAGTTCATCGGCTTGAGGTAGTAGTCCTGCCCCGGTTTGCGCACCGAGCCGTCCTCGTGCAGCTCCTCGTCGACGTGCATCGGGGGGAACATCCCGTCCGCGTACCAATCCAAGTGCCCCGAGACCTCGTACAGGTGCGACTTGGTGATGTGCGGGGTGTTCACGAACTCGTAGCCAGCCTCGATGTGCTTGGCGCGGGAGTAGTCTTCGAGCTCTTTGCGCAGAACGCCGCCCTTGGGGTGGAAGACCGGCAGGCCCGAGCCGAGTTCGTCGGGGAAGCTGAACAAGTCCAGCTCCGCGCCGAGTTTGCGGTGGTCGCGCCGCTCGGCCTCCGCGATCAGCGCAAGATGGCGCTCCAGCGCCTCTGCGGATTCCCATGCCGTGCCGTAGATCCGTTGCAGGCTGTCGCGGGACTGGTCCCCGCGCCAATACGCCGCCGAGCTGCGGGTGAGCTTGAACGCGGGGATGTGCTTGGTCGTCGGGATGTGCGGCCCTCGGCACAGGTCGCCCCACTCGCGCTCCCCCGTGCGCGGGTTGAGGTTGTCGTAGACCGTCAGCTCCGTCCCGCCGACCTCCATGACTTCCGGGTCGTCCACGCCCGATTTGTCGCCGATCAGTTCGAGCTTGAACGGCTCGTTCGCGAGTTCGGCCTTGGCCTCCTCGACTTCCACGACCCTGCGCGAGAAACGCTGCGAAGCCTTGATGATCTTGCGCATCCGGGTTTCGAGCCGCGCCAGATCCTCCGGCGTGAACGCGCGGTCCACCCGGAAGTCGTAGTAGAAGCCGTCTTTGATCGGCGGCCCGATCCCGAGCTTCGCCTCGGGGAATTCCTGCTGCACCGCTTGGGCCAGCACATGCGCGGCGGAGTGCCGGATGACCGACCGGCCGTCTTCGGTGTTCGCCAACACGGGCTCGACCTCGGCGTCGGCCTCTGGTGCCCACGAGAGGTCGCGGAGCGCGCCGTCCGCGTCGCGCACCACCACGACGGCCTCTGGCCCCGAGGTCGGAAGCCCCGCTTCGCGCACGGCGGCGCTCGCGGTCGTCCCGGCCAGGACCTTCAGCGCGGATGCTGAGGCTGGCGGGGCGATCAGGTCGACCATGTGTCTGCTCCATTCGAGAGGCGGTTTCGGATCCGACCATGGTAACGCGCCTGGCCGATGGAATTTTCAGCTCCCCAACGGTCCGCGCGAACACTGCCCGCCGGACCCGATGAGCAGCCCGCCGCACTCGAACGCCCCGAACAGCCACAATCCCAGCACGGCGAACACCGCATCCAGAGCCGACCGCAACGATGAGGGCTGACGACACAGGCACACTGCACGCCTTGAATGTGGTCCCGGCTGGGATCGAACCAGCGACCTTCCGCGTGTGAGGCGGACGCTCTTCCACTGAGCCACGAGACCTCTTGCCGACTTGCCAGCCGCAAGGCGGGCGAGCCGAGCACGACAGACGCGGCAGCGTCTGCGCGCGAACTGGCGTGCAACCAGTGGCCTCTTCCGTGTCAGCGTCCCCTTTGCCAGGTCACGCCATCTCTCTGGCCTGCGCTTTTCGTGCGAGTGTTCATTCTAACTGGGATGTCTCGCGATGTCGAATCGCTCTCGTGACCAGCTCAGGAACAAGGGAAGGAGCTGGACAGGCACACAGCGCGCCCCCAAGTCAGGGCTCTGTCAGATATTGACACCGCGATTCCTGGCATCCTCACGCAACCTCTCGGCGATGGACGCCAGGGAGCGCCCAGCCTCTGCGAGCTGGCTGTAGTAAACAGCGACCGCGTCCAGTGTGACGTCCATGTTCTCCAACGTCTGAACCATGTCGGCGACGACCTGGCGCGCCTGAACCACGATCGGCTCACGCTCGATGCTTGCGAGCGGGGTGTTGAGTCCACTTGTGGACTGCGCGATATAGTCAGCGGCTTCAATGTAATGCGAAAGCGGGAAGCCTGCCTCCCCATCGCCCGCCACAACGCCTAGGGTGTAGTACACGCTGATCCCCACATTCTGCCACAGTGGAGTGGCCCAGCTCCATCCGGGAGCGTCATCGTCAGGGATCAGTGAGTCGACTGCGTCACGGGCCTGCAACACCACAGCCTCAGGCTGTGGATCGCCCTGGGCCACCAGGCGGATCACATCGAGCCCCTGACGATACGCTGCGAGTCTGGGCGGGTTCTCGTCCTCGGCGAGGACCACAACAAGGGTGTACAGCACCTCGCACAGCCCAGCTTCGAAGAGGAGCTGCTTGCCAGCGGGGAACGTGTCGACTTTCTCGTAGACCTGCGAACCGTACTCCAACAGGTCGAAATTGGTGCTCATGGCCAGGTGGCTCCCATTCTGTCGGGGTGTACTGTCCCGCCGCTCTGTTGGATGGCGTCCTGGCAATTGTCGCAGATGGGGCGGGACACCGCAATCTGCGAGGGGGTGAGTCCTGCAGCTCTCGCGCCGTTAATCGCGGTGACCTCCGCGTGCGCCCCGGGCTGCGTCGCGACCACATCGTTCGGGCCCGCCGCCTGACGTTGAGAAGGATTGAGGTCCCTGCCGCCGCCAGCGAGCACATCCCGGCCCTCCCTCGTGCTCATCGCCACCGAAGTACGGCTGTTCTGCGCCCGGGTGTCGGGCTCTCCAGTTCTCGCGTTCACCAGGCGGCTGTGTAGGTCGCGCGCCCTAGCGTCAAGCCTGGCCTGCTCAGCCTGCGCGTTCGCGTTCGAGCTCTGCGCGCGTTCTGCTGCGGTTTGGCTACGGGTGACTGGTCCCCTCGTGCCAGAGTCGGGGCTCAGCGAACGTGTGCTGGCGTTGACGGCGCCGCCCTGAGGGTGAGTTCCTGAGGAGGCGCTGGGCGTCGCTCCCGTTTGGCTGCCCAGACCCCTTGTGCTCGTGCCAGCGCTCTGCGCGTGCGCGCTGCCCCCGGGGCTTTTGCTTCGGCGCGGGACCACGGAACGGATGACGGCGCCGTGGCTGCCTGTCAGACCGCTCTGCCGCACGGAACCGACACGGCCGAGCGCCCGCAGCGGGGAGGCTCCCAATCCTTGCGGCACCTCCCCCAGGGCCGAACCCAACTGCTGCACCTGCTGCGTCGAGCCGCCCAACACCTGCGCCACGGACGAAACCTCGCCGAGAATGCCCTCGACCCGGGTGATCAACGAGGTGATCCGCTCGATTGTTTCAACAACCCGGGCGACTCCTTCGAAAATGAACGCCGCCTCGTTGATTTCCCCGACGATGGGTATCCAGAATGTCGCCACGACGCTGATCAACCGCCTCATCAGCATCGACACCAGCTGGGCGATCCATTCGATGATCTGCTCGCGCACCCCCACCATCAATTCGTTCACAGCGGAGGTGAGGAACCCGGCGCCCTCGCACGCCGCCGCGAGCGAATCGGCCAAATCCTCCAACTCGCGCTGCCGGTCCTGGTACGTCTTCGACGCGCCTTCGCCCTCCCAATTTTGGGAGATGCTCTCCCGCGTCGAAACCAGGGCGTCGCGCTGCTCCCGCAATGCCGCCGGGAACTCGTCGCTCCACTGCTGGGCCAGCGCCATCGCCGCCCCCTCGTCCAGGGTCACCTTGTCGAGAACGTGCTTGATCGGCGGCACCCTGTTGATCACCAAGTGCACTAAGAGCGAACTCGCCTCCGCGAAAGGGTCTCGTGTCGCCGCTCGCACCCCGGCGACACCGGCGTCCTCAGCAGGACGCTGCCCTTTCGCCGAAGATGTCGCGCTGTCGATCGTCGACCGCAGCTGGCTCGGCCGGCTCATGCGAGCACCCCGCTGAGATTCGAGCCGCCGCAGGGCTTGGCGAAGCCGCCCGATTCCCCAGCTGGGAATCCCTGCGAGCCATGCTCGTGCGGCTTGGACGCAATTTCTGTCATTTCTGCTCCTCGTTGCATGTCTCGTCGAAGACTGACCAGCCCAGCACGCCGCCTAACGGCCAAGCGTCTTGTAGTGCACCGCGTTCTTCTCGTCTGCCTTCTGCGCAGCACGCTCTTTCGGGGCTTGGAGGCTCTCGCCGAGCCCGGCCGAGATCCCCGAACCGCCCATCTCCGCGATCGCAGCACGGTATTTCTCAAGATTGGCCTGTTGAGCCCTGCTGATCGCGGCGACGATGGCCTGCGCCATCTCGGTCGGCCCGAGCTTCTGGTACGCCTCGTCGCTGATGCGCAGAGCCTCGATCACCCCTCCGGCCCCGACAATGGCTTTCACCCCGCCGTCTGCGGACTGACCACCGGATCTCGGATTATCGATCAGGCTTTTGGCTTTGTCCAACTTGCGGCGCAACCCTGCAAGCTCGTCCTGCAATCCGTCGAGCCAGCCAGAGACGGCGTCGGAAGGAACACTCTCCACAAAAACCTCCTGACGACACCGTCAGCATCAGTAGCAGTTGACAACTGCCACTCGCCGTTCGGCGAAAAGCAGCGGCAATACGGTTGCTCTTTTTGGATCGTACCACCGGACAGCCGAACGCATCCACGGGCCTCAGGGGAGAAAAGTGTCGCCCAAAACAAGGAAGCCCCGGCGAGAAACATGTCTCTGCCTGGGCTTTCGCCGGTGCGCGATACTGGGATTGAACCAGTGACCTCTTCCGTGTCAGGGAAGCGCTCTCCCGCTGAGCTAATCGCGCGGGTTTCGGGCTTCAGCAACCCGAGTCGGGCGCCCGATGTGCTCAGGCATAGTACCGCACTGTGCCCGCAATACCGAAATACCGAGGTGGAGACGGGATTCGAACCCGTGTATACGGCTTTGCAGGCCGCTGCCTCGCCTCTCGGCCACTCCACCAAAGCTGCCGCCACCCTGGCGGCCCCACAACTCTACCGTGTCCGAATCGAAGAAGTTTTCGATTCGCCCTTCTGTCGCCAATTGGCGCACCCGCGACCTGGCCAAACACGGACAATGATCTCGGATCAGGCTGAAAATATCAGCCAAAGGCGGAAAGCGGAACATTCCGTGGACCGAGCGGATGACGAGATTCGAACTCGCGACCCTCACCTTGGCAAGGTGATGCGCTACCAGCTGCGCTACATCCGCATGTCCACTCGATCTCCGTGCACTGCCGGGGAACGTGTGGCGCGAGGAGAAACCTTAGCGCATGGTTGATCCGCCCCGCAAGTGAGCAGGTGGGGCTGCGTGCCGCGCGGTCATCAAAGCCGCCCTCCCCAATGCGGGGCTTTTCGGCGCGGCTCAAAAGACGCGCCGTTCGCGCGTGTGGTCGGACGAGCGCCCATGCGTGACCTCTTGGCCGACGAAGGCCAGAACCGCGAGAACAACGTCGTGGACCCGGACTCTGCGCGTCCCACCGCCTCTATGCGCCTCGTTGCACGCGCCGCGCGGTCGAGTCTGCCGCGGAGAGCGCATTGGACTTGTCCATGGCAACGGCTCGGGTGGGGCAGACGGCCTCGAAACCCGGCTCGGCAACGCCGAAACCAAACTCGACACGATCATCGGCCTCCTCGGCGACCGTTGAAAGCTGTGCTCGGCCCTCGGCGAACATGGCATGTCAAAGCGCGCCTCGTGTAATCTTTGCGCCATGATCCGCCTTTTGATTGCCGCTGGAATCGGCTACGTCTTCGGGGCCCGCGCTGGTCGGGAACGTTACGCGCAGCTGGTGCGTTTCACGAAGAGCCTTCAATCCAATCCGCTTGTCGCCGAGGCGATTGCCACCGCTCGCAAACAAGCTGCTGGCGCGCTGAGCGGCAAGCCTGCAACTGGAAGCGACGGCTCGGCCAACTAGCCCAGCCCGAGGCTGTCTTCCCCGTTCGCCTGCTTCTGCAGCGCGCGGCGGAACGACTCCAAGGCCACGAGCTCGCCGAAAACTTCGGTGATTCGCCCTCCGTCGGCTGAGCCCTCGTTTCTGCTGAGCTCAGATTTCAACTCGGCGATCTGGTCCTCGATGTCGAAGAGTTCGAGCCGCGCCAAGACGGCGCCGACATATTTGGCCATCTGCGACTGCGAGGTGGCGATCGGCTCCACGGCGAGTTCAGCGACCAGCTTTTGCAGCCGCTCGTCATCGGCCTGGTCGCGAACCGCCTGCACCCAGCTCTGCCCTTCGAGGCCCGCAGCGGCGTCCATCGCGCGCAGCGCTGCGTCACGAATCGCCCGGTAATCCTCGCGGGCGAAGACCTCGGGGGACACTCCGGCGAATTGCTCGGCGATGAGTTTGGGATGTTGCAACAACGCCTTGAGCGACTCCCGTTGCGACCAGTCCCGTGTGGACGAAGGACGGCGGCGAGACGGGGCGGGCGCCCCTCCTGCTCGTCGCGCGGGAGCTTCGCCAGCCTCCTCCCGGACCCGGCTGAGCACTTGGGCGGTGTCGTCCCAGCCGACCCAGCCGGCGAGCTGGCGGGCGTACTCGTCGCGCAACGCCACGTCCTTGATCTTCGCCACCATCGGCACTGTCCGGCGCAATGCGCCGACCCGGCCTTCGGCGTTGGCGAGGTCGAACTCCGCGAGCGCGGCGCGCGTGGCGAACTCCAAGAGGGGCACCCGTTGGGCGACAAGCCCGCGCAATGCGTCATCGCCCTGTTGCAGGCGAGTGTCGCAAGGGTCCAGACCAGCAGGCATGAGCGCCACGAAGGTCCGAGCGACCAGGCTCTGATCCCCTTCCCACGCCTTCAAGGCGGCGGCTTTGCCCGCCTCGTCCCCGTCGAAGGTGTAAATCACCTCGCCGCGCGAATGCTCGTCATCGAGGAGCAGGCGCCGGATCACCGCGATGTGATCCGCGCCGAATGCCGTGCCGCAGGAGGCGACGGCCGTGGGCACGCCTGCGGCGTGCATGGCCATCACGTCGGTGTATCCCTCCACCACCACGACTTGATGTTTGGTGGCTATCTCACGTTTCGCCTGGTCGAGTCCGAAAAGGACATGCGACTTCTTATAGAGCTTCGTCTCTGGGGTGTTGAGGTATTTCGGGCCGTCGTCGTCTTCGAAAATGCGTCTTGCCCCAAAGCCGATGACTTCCCGCGAGGCGTTGCGGATCGGCCACAGAAGCCTGCCCCGGAATCTGTCCACCATCCCCCGTTGCCCTTTGCGAGCGAGTCCCGCTTCTTCGAGCTCGGATTCCGCGAAACCCTTCGCGCGCATATGCCGCACGAGGTGGTCCCAACCGCGCGGGGCGAAACCGCAACCGAACCGTTCGGAGATTTCCCGGTCAAAACCGCGGCCTTTGAGGAAGTCGCGGGCAGGAGCGGCTTCTTCGCCCATCAACCGGGAGGCGTAGAATTCGGCGGCTGCTTGGTTCGCGCTGATCAGCCTGCGCTTGGTCCCCCTGTCTTGCGCGCGGTCGACGCTGTCGTCAGTGCGGGTGAGCTGGTATTTGATCCGGTCGGCGAGAATTTCGACCGCGTCCACGAAGCTGACGTGCTCGATGTTCTGCAGAAAGCGGTAAATGTCCCCGCCTTCGCCGCAGCCGAAGCAATGGTAAAAACCTCTGCTGGGAGTAACCTGGAACGAGGGGGTGCGCTCGTCGTGGAATGGGCACAGGCCCACCATCCGGTCGTGGCCCGACGGACGCAATGAGACGTAGTCGCCGACGACTTCGGCGATTGAGGCGCGCTCGCGAATGGCCTCAATATCCGCGGGGGCGATCACGTCCGGATTGTACCTCGCTCTGGGTCCAACCGCTCTAACTGTGTTTCCGTCATCGTTGCCAGCTGGTCGACAACAACCCGTTCTTTGGCCGCGTCGTCCCCCGCCGCGCGCCACATGGCGGCGAACATCGGCTCCAAAGAATCCGGAGCCCGATCAGCGACGAGCTGCGCCACCCGGCTGACCCGTTCGCGCTGCAGCGCTCGCTCGCGGAGACGGTTGGCGTCCTGCATGACGAAGCGCAGCGCGGCGACTTTGAGCACCGCGACTTCCGCCCGGATTCCGCGCGCCACCACGAGGCCGCCTTGGAACCTGCCGAACGGCCCGTCGCCGTACGCTCCTTTGGTCCCGGAGACCGCCTCGGAGGCGAAACGGGACACGAGCTCGGTGGTGAGCTGTTTCAAGGCGACGGACGCGGCGAGCGAGCCGTCGTATCCGACGCAGGCGCGCACCGCGTCGAGATCCCACAGACGGGCTCCTGCCTCGGCGAGCTCTGTTGCGTCAAGGCCTGGGGCGAAGGCGTCGTCTCGCGACCATTGCTGCGGGTCGGCCAGCTCCCTCAGGTCGAAACGCCCGGCGAGCACTGCGTCTTCCATGTCGTGCACCGAGTACGCGACATCGTCCGCCCAATCCATGATCTGCGCCTCCACGCAGCGCTCAGCGGTTTCCGCCGCGTCGCGACCGGACCCGCCAGCGTCGGAGCGGACCCAGTGGAACACAGCCGCGTCCTCGCGGAAGGCGCCGTACTTCCTGAGCTTCTCTTCGCCTTCGCCCGCCGCGAGCCAAGGGTATTTGAGGACGGCGTCGAGCGCGGCGCGGGTCAAGTTGAGCCCGACGCTGCGGCCGAGGGAGTCCAGACGTTTGGGTTCGAGCAGAGTCAGGACGCGGAAGCTCTGCGCGTTCCCCTCGAATCCCCCGCACCGCTCGGCGAACTCGTCGAGCGCCCGCTCGCCGTTGTGGCCGTACGGGGGGTGGCCGATGTCGTGGGCGAGGCCGGCGAGGTCCACAAGATCGGGGTCCGCCCCGAGACCGAGCGCGATGGCGCGGCCGATCTGTCCGACTTCCAGGGAATGCGTGAGGCGCGTTCTCGGGGTGTGCCCCTCTTTCGGGCCGACGACCTGGGTCTTGTCCGCGAGCCGGCGCAATGCGGCAGAATGCAGCACCCTGGCCCGGTCTCGGGCGAAGTCCGAACGGGCGTCATGCGAGCCGCGCCACCGGTCCGCATGTTTGACCGGCTCTGGCGCGAGGCGCTCACACGCGGACTGGTCGTACGCGCCATGCTGGCCGCAGGCCGCGCGAAGCGGGCTCACCGGACGTCACGCATCACGGATCCACCCTCGGGCCCCGGCGAACTCCGCGAAGCGACGACGAATCGTCAGCACCTGGCGCGATGTGAGGCTGCTGGACGCGTCCAGCAGAATCTCGGTGATCTCCAGCGCGAACTCGTCCGCGCTGAGCGTCGTGACCTCGTCCGCGGGCGGGGCCAGCGAAGGAAACGCGAAAGCGGGCGGCGGCTCCGCCCCGCGACCGGCGACGGCTTCACCGGCAGAGCCCACTGGCCTGGCGAGGGCGAGCGCTTTCGCCGAAGGCGGCTCGAACTTGGCGCGATGCGCCAAACGGACATGCACCGCTTTCAAGCCTCGCCCGCCACGCTCCACATCGAACTCGAGAACTGCGCCGGGACGCAGCAAACGCTCGTCGGCAACCGCCTCCTCGAAATCGTTGACGTGGATGAACACGTCTTCGCCGCCTGCGTCGGGAGCCACAAACCCGAATCCCCGCACTGCGTCGAAATGCACCAACTTTCCACTAGACGTCATGACCACCAATCTCCCGCCCCGCGCTTGCGGAGCAGCCAACCTCATCTTCATGCCCGGCAAGGGGCGTTGCGATGATTCTATTCGGAGGCTGGCGAAACCGCGCGCCAAACATCGCGAGGGCCGGCGGGGCCACACCGCGACCGCGGACGGCTACGCCCCAGGGTCCAGCCTCTCGAAGAGGAACGCCGCCACCTGGTCGAGCGCGACGCGTTGCTGCGACATGGTGTCTCTTTCACGGATGGTGACAGCCTGGTCCTCCAGGCTCTCGAAGTCCACTGTGACGCAGAACGGGGTGCCGATCTCGTCCTGGCGGCGGTAGCGCCGACCGATGGCCTGCGTCTCGTCGTAGTCGATGTTCCACCGCTTGCGCAGCCGGGCGGCGAGGTCTTTGGCGGCGGCGACAAGACCGCCGTCTTTTTGCAGGGGCAGCACTGCCGCTTTCACCGGGGCCAGGCGCGGATCCAGGCGCAGCACTGTCCGCTTGTCCACCCCGCCCTTGGTGTTCGGGGCCTCGTCCTCGGCGTACGCGTCCACGAGGAATGCCATGAGCGAGCGGGTCAGGCCTGCGGCGGGCTCGATGACGTACGGGACATAGCGCCGGTCCTGCGCCTGGTCGTAGTACGACAGGTCCGCGCCCGAGTGCTTCGCGTGCGTCGAGAGGTCGAAGTCCGTGCGGTTCGCGACTCCTTCCAGCTCGCCCCACTCCGATCCTTGGAAGCGGAACCGGTATTCGATGTCCACGGTGCGGTCCGAGTAATGCGAGAGCTTCTCTTTCGGGTGCTCGTACAGGCGCAGGTTCTCCGGGTCGATCCCGAGGTCGACGTACCATTGCAGGCGGGTGTCGATCCAATGCTGATGCCATTCCCGCGCCGTCTGCGGCTCGACGAAGAATTCCATCTCCATCTGCTCGAACTCGCGGGTGCGGAAGATGAAGTTGCCTGGGGTGATCTCGTTGCGGAAGCTCTTGCCGATCTGCGCGATGCCGAACGGGGGCTTGCGCCGCGCGGTGGTGACGACGTTCGCGAAGTTCACAAAAATGCCCTGCGCGGTCTCCGGGCGCAGGTAGTGCAGGCCGTCCTCGGACTCAATGGGCCCCAGGTACGTTTTGAGCATCATGTTGAAGTCGCGCGGCTCGGTCCACTGGCCGGGCTCGCCGGTCTCGGGGTCGCGGATGTCGGCGAGGCCATTGGGCGGCGGATGGCCGTGCTTGGCCTCGTACGCCTCGACGAGGTGGTCGGCCCGATAGCGCTTGTGCGTGATGAGCGATTCCACCAAGGGGTCGTTGAAGACCTCGACGTGCCCGGAAGCGACCCAGACCTGCCTGGGCAGCACGATGGAAGAGTCCAGGCCGACCACATCGTCGCGCGAGGTGACGACGGACTGCCACCATTGCCGCTTGATGTTCTCCTTGAGCTCGACCCCGAGCGGGCCGTAATCCCAGGCCGATTTCGTGCCGCCGTAGATCTCGCCGCAGGGATAGACCAACCCGCGCCGCTTCGCGAGGTTTGCGACCGCGTCGATGACACTGCCCTTCTGGGAAGAAGCCACTCTCGTCCTACTCCTTTAGACTCTCGCACGCCCCGCCGTTCGGAGAATTCTGCCACATGCGCCCCGAGCCGCTAAGCTGAAGGCGTATTTGCCGAACCGGCAGAACAGGAGGAGTGTACTGGGCATGCGTGTGGACGATCAGGCATTGGCCGAATCCGACCTTCTCGCCCCCATCGCCGATCCTGTCGACGACGCGGAGCCCCACGTCGGGAATCGGACGGCTCCAGAGCCGGCTCCGCTCCCCGAAAAAGCGGTGCTCAACAATGCGGGCGACATCCTTCGGGCGCTGGCGGCCCCGGTGCGCATCGCCATCGTGCTGCGCCTGCGCGGGGCGCCGCACTGCGTCCACGAGCTCGTCGACATGCTCGGCCTGCCCCAACCGCTGGTCAGCCAGCATCTGCGGGTGCTGCGCGAACAGCGCGTCGTCGCAGTCGAGCGGTCTGGGCGCGAGGCCATGTACCGGCTGGCGGACCAGCACCTCGCCGAGATCGTCGTCGCAGCTATCAGCCACGCCGAAGAAGTCCGGCCATGACCGCGGCGGCCGAATCCTCGACCCGCCAGGGCCGGTCCACCTCCCAACGGATGGCAGTGGCGGCCCTGCTTGAGGAGCTGGACGAGTTCAGCTCTGCCCAGAACCTGCACAACAAACTGGTGCAACGAGGCGCGCAGGTCAGCCTGACCACGGTGTATCGGACGCTCGCGAACCTCGCCGCCGAGGAGGCCGTCGACGTCGTCCTCACCGCCAACGGCGAGAACTTGTACCGAAAATGCTCCACAGGGCACCACCACCATCTCGTCTGCCGTGGCTGCGGGCGGACAGTCGAAGTCTCCGGCGAAGGCGTCGAGGCATGGGCCGCTCAGATCGCCGACCAGAACGGCTTCTCGAACGTGAGCCATGTGGTGGAGATCTTCGGCGACTGCTCGAACTGCCCGTCGTCCTGACCCGCGCCCGGCCAACCGCTGCCCCATGGCGCGCCGCAGCGGACCCGCCCACGGGCCGCCGCTTGAGGGCCGCGCTCAGGCTTTGCCGAAGCGGCGGTTCCTGCTCGCGTACTCCTCGCACGCGGCCCAAAGGTCGCGCCGGTCGATGTCCGGGAACAATTTGTCTTGGAAGACGAGTTCCGCGTACGCCCCCTGCCAGAGCAAGAAATTCGACACCCGCATCTCGCCGGACGGGCGCAGCATAAGATCCACGTCCGGCATGTCCGGGACATAGAGGAACGCGCGCAGGGCCGCTTCGGTGATTTTGTCGGGGTTGGCCTTGCCCGCCTTGGCGAGCGCCGCGATCTGCGCGGCGGCGTCGGCGAGCTCCGCCCGCCCGCCGTAGTTCACGCACATCACCAAGTTCATCTTCGTGTTGTCCTTGGTGAGCTCCATGGCCGCCTCCAGCTCGGCGATGACACTGCGCCAGAGCCGGGGCCGCCTGCCCGCCCATCGCACGCGCACGCCCAGCTCGTGCATCTCGTCGCGCCGACGGCGGATCACATCCCGGTTGAAGCCCATGAGGAACGCGACCTCGCTCGGGCTGCGCGACCAGTTCTCTGTGGAGAACGCGTACGCGGAGAGCCACGGGACGCCGAGCTCCAAACAACCGTGGACGAGGTCCATCAGCACCGCCTCGCCCCGTTTGTGCCCTTCGGTGCGGGGAAGGCCGCGTTGCTGCGCCCAACGTCCGTTGCCGTCCATGATGAGCGCGACATGCTTGGGCGCCTCGTCGGGCGCCAGCCGCGGGGCGAGGGCCCCTGACGGATGGGGGTCTGGCGGACGCTCGCCAGGGGACCAGCCGGTCATGAAGCCTCCGCCAATCCTTCCACGAGGGACAGGGTCCGCAACTGGTATTCCATGTGGCATTGCAAGTGCGCGGCGGTCAGACCGCCCGCCTGGGCCCGCGCCGCCGTCGCGGCGCCCATCGCGTCGTCCCAGCGCCCTTCGGCCAGCGCGGACATGAGTTCGAGCACCCCCGGACCGGGCGTTCCCGAACCAGGAGGGCGGCACAACGGGCACACCGCCCCGCCAGCGCGGGGGTTGAAGGCCCGGTGCGGGCCTTGCGCCCCGCACCGGGCGCAATCCACAAGGGCGGGCATCCATCCCGCATGGCCCATCGCGCGCAGGAAAAACGCCGAGAGGATCAGATCACGCGGTTTCTCGCCCTTGCGCAGCGCGACCAGAGCGCCCCGAGTCAACGTGTGCAGCTGCTGCGCCGGGGCGCCTTGTGGACCCGCGAGCAGGGTCGCCGTCTCCAGGATCGCGCAGCCCGTGGTGTATTTCCCGTAATCGGCGGTGATCTCTTCGCTGTTCGCGTCGAGCGTCATCGCCTGCGTGATCACATCAAGACTGCGGCCCTGGTAGAGCTGCACGTCGACGCAACTGAACGGTTCGAGGCGAGCGCCGAATTTCGACCGGGTCCGGCGAACCCCTTTCGCCACCGCCCGGACGACGCCATGCTCGCGGGTGAGCAGGGCGACGATCCGGTCTGCCTCGCCGAGCTGATGGTTGCGCAAGACCACGCCGACATCCCGGTACGACTTCATCAGGCGATTGTCACACTCCGGCCGCAAAAAACCTCGCAGGCGCGGGGCTGGTCGCGCGATTGGCCCCGCAGTGCGCGACCAGCCCCGTGGCGTCCACCGTATTATCCGGATATGGCAACCGCCCTGATCGTCGTCGACGTGCAGAACGACTTCTGCGAGGGCGGCGCGTTGGCGGTGGCTGGCGGGAGCGCCGTCGCCGCAGGCCTTGCCGAGCTGCTGAGAAGTCCGGGCAGAGGCGGGCACGACCTCGTCGTCGCAACGCGGGATTGGCATATCGACCCCGGAGCGCATTTCTCCGCGACGCCGGACTACGTCCACTCGTGGCCGCCGCACTGCCGGGCAGGCAGCCCTGGCGCCGAGCTGCGCCCCGAGCTCGCCGACGCGCGGTTCGACGCGGTTTTCGACAAGGGCCACCACAGCGCGGCGTATTCGGGCTTCGAAGGCTCGGACCAGTCCGGCACGGCGCTCGAAGCCTGGCTGCGCGAGCGGGACGTCGGCGGTGTGGACGTGGTCGGCGTCGCCACCGACTTTTGCGTCGCCGCGACCGCGCTCGACGCGGCGAAGGCCGGATTCGCGACGCGGGTGTTGCTTGACCGCTGCGCGGCGGTGCGCCCGCAAGCCGTCCCGCGGACACGTCAAAAACTGGCTCGACACGGGGTTGTTCTCCTGTGACCTGACCCGCGATCCGCCCGGCTGTGGCGTACACTTGTTCGGTGCCTCATGCCGCGCTCAAGCTTCTCGACGTCGCGGTGGCCCATGTGGGCGGGGCGAAGCGCGAGCCGCAGGCCGTCATGGCGAAAGCGGTCGCGGAGACATTCAACGCCAAACGCAGCCCCGCTCCCGGCGGCGGGCGCGTCCTCGCCGTCCAAGCCGGCCCCGGCACCGGGAAATCGCTCGCATACCTCGTTCCAGCCGTCGAGCACGCGGTGCGGGCGGGCGAGCCGGTTGTGGTCTCCACCGCCACCATCGCCCTGCAGCGCCAACTGGTGGACCGGGACCTGCCCGCGCTGAGCGCGGCATTGGCCAAAACGCTCGGCAGAGCGCCGACATTCTCATTGCTCAAAGGGCGGGGGAACTACCTCTGCCTGCACAAGCTCACCGCGCCGCTGGCCGACGAGCCGGATTCTGGGGCTGCGCCCGCAGGCTCTGCGAGCGGGAGCCTGTTCGATCCGCCTCGGCCGACAGGCAAAAAAGCCCCTGCGCAATCCGACCTCGGAGCCGAAGTCGCCCGCATCGCCGAATGGGCGGACGGAACCACGACCGGGGACCGCGAGGAACTGCGCCCCGGCGTGAGCGATCGGGCCTGGCGGCAATTCTCAGTCACCCAAGGCGAGTGCCTGGGCATGAGCCGCTGCCCCAAAGGGACCTCCTGCTGGGCGGAAAAGGCAAAGACAGCGTCGGCGAAAGTCGATGTGGTGGTCACGAACCACGCCATGCTCGCGATCGACCTGATCGGCGAGAACTCGTTGCTGCCGGAGCACACGTCCGTCGTTGTGGACGAGGCGCACGAGCTCGTGGACAATGTGACCGGGGCCGCGACAGGGGCGACCGGGCCAGGCCCGGTCGCCATTGCCGTGCGGCGCTGCGGGAAGCTGCTCACCGACGAGCTGCGCGCGCGCCTGGAAAGCGCGGCCGACACGCTGGGCAGGATCATCGGCGAGGCCCCCGAAGGGTTCTGGCGACAGGCCCCCGATGGCGCGCCGGAAGCAGTGGCCGTGCTGCAGAGCGCCGCGGCGGCGGCCCTGGCCGGCGTCAGCGCCCTGCCAAAGGCGGAAAACCCGGCAGAGACCGCCTCCCGGCTCTCCGCCATGACAAGCCTTGAGGACGTCGTCGCGGTCTGCGGCCGAGTCAAGCGCGTCTTCGCCGAACGCGACCTCGCCGCGCGGACCGAAGCGGTGTGGACCACCGCCCCGCCCGGCAAAGACTGGCGGGACAAGGAGCCGCCCAGCCTGCTCCACGTCGCGCCGGTGACCGTGGGGGCCCTGTTGCGCGAGCGCCTCTTCGGCGAGAAGACTGTGGTGCTCACCTCCGCGACATTGACGCCCGGCGGCCATTTCGACGATCTCGCGGGCGACTGGGGGCTCGACGACGCGAACGCTCCCCCCTGGTCCTCGCTCGACGTCGGCTCGCCATTCGCGCACAAAGCGGCAGGCATCTGCTACATCGCCAAGCACCTCCCCCCGCCGGGCCGCGACGGCGCGGACCCCGCGCAGCACGATGTGCTGCGCGAGCTGGTCGAAGCCGCGGGCGGGCGCACCCTCGGCTTGTTCTCCTCGCTGCGCGCGGCGCAAGCTGCCGCGGAAGCGATGCGCGCGACGCTCGACACGCCTGTGCTCTGTCAAGGCGAAGACACCACTGGCGCGTTGATCGAGACCTTCGCGGGCGATGCGCAAACCTCGCTGTTCGGCACTCTCTCGCTCTGGCAAGGGGTGGATGTGCCGGGGCCGTCGCTCTCCTTAGTGGTGATCGACCGAATCCCTTTCCCGCGCCCTGACGACCCGCTCACCATCGCGCGCACCCACGCGGCGCAGGCCAAGGGGCGCAACGGCTTCCTTTCGGTGTCGGCAAGCCATGCCGCGGTGCTGCTCGCCCAGGGCTTCGGGCGCCTTTTGCGCTCGGTCTCGGACCGAGGCGTGGTCGCCGTGCTCGACTCCCGACTGGCCACCGCGCGGTATGCTGACTATCTCAAAGCCAGTCTTCCCCCGTTCTGGGAGACCACGGATCTTGCGGTGACGAAGGCGGCCTTGCGCCGCTTGCGCGAACAGGACGACAAGCCAAAGCTCTGAGACACGCCAAAGCCGCGTCACTGTTCCCCTTTTTTTGGCAAACAAGCGGAACACGCGCTCCGCTGGCAGGCAAACGTTGACGGAGACAAGCTTCGAACTCGTCATTGCGGACAAGCCAGCCCCGGCGGAGCTGGTCGCAGAGCGAGGCGTGCGGCGCACCCAGCCCGGGACGGGCCGCGCCGAGCAGGCCGCCCCTGTCGAGCTGCCCGAGGCTGCGCAAGAGGACATGCTCCGCGAGCGTGTGCAGCTGTCGCCGGAAAGCCACCGAGCGCTTGTGCGCCTCTGCGCAGAATACCGGCTGCACTGCGCACGGCCTCGTGACCGCAGTCCCCCAGGCCTCGATCACCAATATCGGCGCGAAGCCCGCGCGCAGAGTCCGCAGGCTCCTGCTCGACATCGTCGCGCGGATCCACACGGGGCAATAAATACTTCACAAACGTCACTTTTGCGCCTACACTTCAGACAGGCCCGAGAAACCAGGCCCGAGAAACAAGGCCCAAGAAACAAAGGAGGCGAGCTCAACGATGAAGCTCATAACGGCAGAGCCTGTTCACCTCGGAGCGCTCCGCCGCCCGTTGTCGCCCTTGGAATCCTGGTTCGCACTGTCCAGGATGACGATTTGGTACACGATCGAGGCGGACGGCCCGGTGGATCGTGAGGCGCTGCGCGAGAGCATGCGCCTTTTGCGCCTTGAGCATCCTGTGCTCGACGGCAGATTCGTCCCTGGCTCGGGAGGAGAAAAAGCCGGGTTGCCGGATCTGGACCTGGTGGCGCCCGCAGGCTCTGAGATCGTCATCCGCGAGAACCGCGAAGGATCGGTCTTTGCGGATCACAACGAAGCGCTCTCGTTCCTCGACATCACCCACCAGGACGGGCACACGCTGGTCTCGTTCGCGGTGCACCACGCGATCGCCGACGGCAGGCTCGGAGCCTATTGGCACCGCAGGCTGTGGTCCCTCTACACCGACCTCGTCGAAGGGGTCCGCCCGACAGTCGAACCGCACCCTCTGCCGAGCGCGCCCGAAACCGCCCTGGCTGAACGAAACGTCGCGCGGGCGTCCTCCGGGTCGGACCGGCTGGGCTGCGCCGAGCCGACCGATCTTCCCCAACCCGCGAACGTCGTTTTCGCTCGGGAACGCATCAAATTGTCGGGGGCGCAGACGAAGCGGCTGCACGAGCGCGCACGGGCGTTGGGCATCAGCGTGCACGCGCTGCTGTGCGGCATATGCTCGGTCGTCGAACGGCGCAGGATGCGCCTGCCTGAGCACTTCGCCGTCCCGTTGTGCATAGACACGCCGGTGGATCTGCGCGAGCGGCTGGACCCGCCCGCGCAAGCCTGGGACATCACCAACGCCCTCGGCACCTCTGCGGGGCTGGTCTGCGTCCTGCCCGGCAGCGATCCTTTCACCCTGGGCAAGCAATTGCTCGAACAGCTGCGTGAGGACCTGAAATCCGGCGCCGTGTACGAAAGCCTCCTGCGCTTCGCAGAATTGCTTGTCGCCGATCAGCCAAACATCCCCCGGATCACCGCGACGAACATGGGAGTGATGGAGTCGGTGCGGACCCCGCAGTGCCTGCGCGTGCACGACTTCAAAGGCTGGGTGGAGTTCGACTCGAGCGCCATCGCGAACTACATGTCCGCTCTCGGCTCGAGCACCTCCAACCGGTCCAGCTCGATCTACCTCATCTACACCTACGAAGGCAGGCTCGCCATCGAGTTCGGCCTGCAGCGCGGCGAGGAAACCGCGCGCGCGCACGCCGCCGAGCTCGAAGCGCTGATCCTCGACGCCATCTGAAGGAACCGGCCGCCTGCGCCCGTCCGCAGCGCCTCGCGCCGACCGGCCTGCACCAGCCACGCCGCGCGCTCATCCGGTAGCGTGAGAGCATGACCGCACGACTGGTGATCGACGACATCGCTCCAGCGGTCGGCGAGGAGCCGTACCCCGCCAAAGCCGTCCTCGGCGAGTTGTTCCCCGTGCGCGCCGTGGTGTGGGGGGACGGGCACGACGCGCTCGGCGCGACGGTCGTCGCGACGGCCCCTGGCTCGAGGAACGCCCTCGCCCTGCATATGCGCCCGGGGTCCGAGCCGGACACATTTCACGCGCTGCTGCCGCTCGAAACGCAAGGGCTCTGGCAGTTCCGCGTCGACGCCTGGCGAGATCCCTACACGACCTGGCGCGGACATATCGAGGCGTTCCTGGCGACCAGCTCTGGCGACGTCGAGCCGACGCCGCACGCCAACGAAGCCGAAGAGGGCGCTCGGATACTCGCCCGGGCGCAGGAGCTGGCCCGCGGCAGCGAGCGCAAGACGCTCGCGGCGGCGACGCGGCGCCTGCGTTGCCCAGGTTCGCTGCGCGCCCGCGCCGAACTCGCGGTCAGCGCGGACGTCGTGGCGATCATGCGCCGCCACCCCGTGCGCGAACTCGTGACCCGAGGCCGCACGCACCGGGTCTTCGTGGAGCGCGGCCGAGCCGCCCGGGGAGCGTGGTACGAGTTCTTCCCCCGCTCCACCGGCGGTTGGAGCGAGAACGGCTCCCCCAAGCACGGGACTTTCGCCACCGCCGAAGCGCAGCTCGAACGCGCCGCCGCGATGGGCTTCGACGTGGTGTACCTCCCCCCTGTCCACCCCATCGGCACAACTGCCCGCAAGGGCCGCAACAACGCGCTCGTCGCCGACGCCGACGATGTGGGCTCGCCGTGGGCGATCGGCGCGGCCGAAGGCGGCCACGACGCGATCCACCCGCAGCTGGGCGATGAAAAAGACTTCCAGCGGTTCGTCTCGCGAGCCGGTGAGCTCGGCTTGGAGGTCGCGCTCGACCTCGCCCTGCAGTGCAGCCCCGACCACCCGTGGGTCCAGCAGCATCCGCAGTGGTTCACCACCCGCCCGGACGGCACCATCGCCTGCGCGGAGAACCCGCCGAAGAAATACCAAGACATCTACCCCCTGAACTTCGACAACGATCCGGGCGGACTGCGCCAAGCCGTGCTTGCGGTGGTGCTCAAGTGGATCGGGCTCGGCGTGCAGATTTTCCGGGTCGACAACCCGCACACGAAGCCTCCGGACTTCTGGAGCTGGCTCATCGCGCGGATCTGGCAGGAGCACCCAGACGTGGTGTTCCTCTCCGAGGCGTTCACCCGCCCGGCCCGGCTCTACGGGCTTGCGAAGCTCGGCTTCAGCCAGTCCTACACCTACTTCACGTGGCGCGGCGCGAAGCGCGAGCTGACCGAGTTCATGGCCGACCTTGTCGAGCACGCCGACGTGTGCAGGCCCAATCTGTTCGTGAACACGCCGGACATCCTGACCGACCAGCTCGTCCGGGGCGGCGAGGCGACCTTCGCCTCACGCGCCGCGCTCGCCGCGACCCTTGGCCCGTCCTGGGGCATGTACAGCGGGTACGAACTGTACGAGCACCTCCCGGTGCGCCCAGGCAGCGAAGAGTACCTGGATTCGGAGAAATACGAGCTGCGCCCGAGGGACTTCGCGGGTGCGCTGCGCGCGGGGCGTTCGCTGGAGCCGTGGATCGCCAAGCTCAACGCGATACGCAAAGCGCATCCCGCCCTCGGGCAGTTGCGCACACTTCGTTTCCACTACCCCGAAGACGACGCCGTCATCGCCTACTCGAAGCACGACCCGGCGAGCGGGGACGCAGTGCTGGTCGTGGTCACTCTCGACCCGCAGGCCCCTCGGGAGACCACGCTCTGGCTGGACCTCGAAGGGATCGGCCAGGAGCCCGGCGCGCGTTTCCCCGTCCGCGACGAGGTGACCGGCCAAGAGTGGGAATGGGGACACGGCAACTACGTGCGCCTGGACCCTGCTTTCTTCGTCGCTCACATCATCGCCCTGCCGACCATTCCCGCCCCGACCCGAGAGGTGCTGGCGTACCGCAGATGAGCACTGAATTCACCCACAGCGAGCCCGAGGACCAGGCGGCGGAGCGCAACTGGGCGCAGATTCCCGCAGCCGACCTGGAACTGCTGCTCGCAGGAGCCCACTTCGACCCGCATCGCGTCTACGGGGCGCACCCGACCGGCTCAGGCTGGACCGTTCGCGCCGCGCGGCCCCTCGCGAAGAGCGTGACGGCGGTCTTCGCGGACGGCTCCAACGTCCCGCTCGAACACCTCGGCCACGGCATATTCGGCACGCACATCCCCCTTTTCAACCTGCCCAGCTACGAACTGCGCACAGAGTACGAGGACGGCAACATTGTCCTCGAGGCCGACGGCTACAGCTTCGGCCCCACGCTCGGGGAACTGGACCTGCACTTGATCGGCGAAGGCCGCCACGAGCGGCTTTGGGAGGCGCTGGGCGCGCACCCGGCCACAATCGGCTCGACCGAGGGGACCGCGTTCCGCGTGTGGGCTCCGAACGCGAAAGGCGTCGCGGTCGTCGGCGAGTTCAACAGCTGGAACCCGAATGCCGCCCCGATGCGCTCACTCGGTTCGAGCGGCGTGTGGGAGATCTTCCTCCCCGATGTGGGCGCCGGCGCGAAATACAAGTTCAACGTCCTCGGCTCGGACGGCGTCGCCCGGTTGAAGGCGGACCCGTTCGCCTTCCAGGCCGAGCATCCGCCGCAGACCGCGTCCGTGGTGGCCGAAAGCGACTTCACATGGTCCGACCAGGCATGGCTCGAACGCCGCGCGAAGAGCGCCCCCTACGACGAGCCGATGGCCGTGTACGAGGTCCACCTCGGCTCCTTCGCGCCAGGACTGGGCTACCGCGAACTCGCGGAGCAGATCGCGCGACACGCGGCAGACCTCGGCTTCACCCATGTGGAGCTGCTGCCGGTCGCCGAGCACCCGTTCGGCGGATCATGGGGATACCAGGTCACCTCGTACTTCGCCCCCACCTCGCGTTATGGCTCCCCCGACGACTTCCGCGCCTTCGTCGACCATCTGCACAACCAGGGTCTCGGGGTGCTCTTGGACTGGGTGCCCGCGCATTTCCCCAAGGACGAGTGGGCGCTCGCGCGATTCGACGGCAGCCCGCTGTACGAACATCCGGACCCGCGCCGGGGCGAGCAGCCGGACTGGGGCACCTATGTCTTCGACTTCGGCCGCCACGAGGTGCGCAACTTCCTCGTCGCCAACGCGCTCTACTGGTTCGAAGAGTTCCACATCGACGGGCTTCGAGTGGACGCGGTGGCGTCCATGCTCTACCTCGACTACTCCCGGCCCGAGGGGCAATGGGCTCCGAACGCGTACGGCGGACGGGAGAACCTCGACGCGGTGCAGTTCCTGCAAGAGCTCAACGCGACCGTGCACAAACACCACCAGGGCGTGGTCACCATCGCCGAAGAGTCCACCGCCTGGCCCGGTGTGACCCGGCTGACCTCGCTCGGCGGCCTCGGCTTCGGCATGAAGTGGAACATGGGCTGGATGCACGACTCGTTGCGCTATTTCGGCCACGACCCGATCCACCGGATGTACCACCACAACGAGATCACGTTCTCGCTCATGTACGCGTGGAGCGAGAACTACGTCTTGCCCATCAGCCACGACGAGGTCGTGCACGGCAAAGGGACGTTGTGGTCGCGCATGCCAGGGCCGAGCCGCGACAAAGCCGCGGGCGTTCGCTCCTACCTCGCCTACATGTGGGCGCACCCTGGGAAGAAGCTGCTCTTCATGGGCCAAGAGTTCGGCCAAACCGCCGAATGGTCCGCGGAAAAAGGCCTCGACTGGTGGCAGCTGGACGGCTGGGAGGGCGAACTGCACCGGGGTGTGCTCGACCTCGTCCGCGACATGGGCCGGATGTACCGCGAACACCCGGCGCTGTGGAGCATGGACGCCTCTCCCTCGGGCTTCGAGTGGATCGACGCGAGCGACGCGCAAAACAATGTGCTCTCTTTCCTGCGGATATCAGCAGACGGACAAAAGCTCGCGTGCCTGGTGAACCTGTCCGGGTCGGACCTGTCGAGCTACCGGGTGGGGCTCCCGGAGGCGGGCGAGTGGACCGAAATCCTCAACACGGACGCCGAACTGTACGCGGGCTCGGGCAAAGGCAACCTGGGGTCGGTCATCGCGGAGCCGCGGCCGTACCACGGAAGACCCGCTTCGGCGCAGATCCGCATGGCAAGGCTCTCGGTGCTCTGGCTCGTTCCCAAACGCTAGGACACGTGCCGCCCGCGGCCGTCATGCGGCCTTCGCGAACGGCAGGTTCTATCATCATTCCCATGCGCCATCGTGGGATAGCGACCCTCCTTCTTCTCGCCATGTGCCTTATGACGGCGAGCTGTGTCGAAGTCGTCAGCGGCAAACCTTCCCGCACGCCACCGAGCTACCGCGACGTGGTGCCCGGCCTGCCCGCGGCCGCAGGCCCGAACGGCCTGAAAGCAGGTGTGCCTGTCCAAGCCCGCCCGCTGCGGGGAACCCAGGGCGAAGACGAGACGGGGAGGAAGACCGACCAGCTCGCCATGGCCGCCCTGGAGGACATCGAGGCGTTCTGGAAAGAGAAACTGCCGAAATATTTCACGCGCGCCGCCCCGTTCCAGCCGGTGGGCACGCTCTACTCGTACGATTCGCGCGACCGCGACGCCATGGCCTGCGGCCACACCACCTACAACGAGCCCAATGCCATGTACTGCCCGAGGGAGGACGCCATCGCCTGGGACCGGGGGCTGCTGATGCCGCTCTTGGACAACGAATTCCCGCCGATAGCGATCGTGGCGGTCTTCGCCCACGAATACGGGCACCGAATCCAACACCTCGCCAAAACCGCCGACGAGACCGACCCGACGATCGTCCTCGAACAGCAAGCCGACTGCTTCGCGGGCTTCTTCATCCACCACGTCGTGCAAGGCCGCGCGAAACACTTCCAGCTGAACTCGTCGAACGGGCTCAACACCATTTTGGCCGCGATGCTGGCGTTGCGGGACACCCCGAAAGCCGCCACCGAGGACGATTACGAGGAGAACGAGCACGGGAGCGGCTTCGACCGGGTCAGCGCCTTCCGCATGGGATTCGCCGAGGGCGCGGACGCGTGCGCGAAGATTGACAAAAAAGAGATCGACAAGCGCCGTAAGGGGCTGCCGATCGTCCCCGACCCCCGGCTCGGCCAGGACAACGTGCCGATCGACCGATCGCATATCGAGCACTACGTCATTGCGTCGATCAACAATTTCTACAAAGACATGCTGCCCACGCCGCCCAAGGTGACCTACGGCGGGATCGACAAGACCTGCCCGAACCAAAAACTCGACCCAGACCCGCACAAGGCGCCGCCCGCGCTGTACTGCGAGGCGACTGACACCGTCAGCCTCGACATACCCGCCCTCGCCAAGATCGGAGTCCCGACGCAAGAGGGAGGGGTGCCGCTGCAGATCACCGGGGACACGGCGGCGTTCTCCATCATCGCCTCACGCTTCGCCCTCGCGTACCTCAAGCACATCGGCCAACCCCGCAGCGGCCTTGGCGCGGGACTGGTCGGGGCTTGCCTCGCCGGGGCCTGGTTGCGCAGCATCGTCGGCGTGCCCGGCGTCGACGTGCAGAACAAACCCATTATTCTCACCCCAGGCGACCTGGACAAACCCACGAGCGAACTGCTCCAGCACGGCTATATCGCCCAAGACGTCAACAACCAGGCGGCGCCGAGCGCGCTCACCCGGTTCAACGCGTTCCGCGTGGGCGTCGTCGGCCCGAAAGAGGTGTGCGTGAAGCAGTACCCGCCGCTGGCCTAGCACAGGGCTGGACTGGCACAGAGTTGGACTAGTACAGGGCGCTCGCCAGCTTCCGCCGCGCAGCGATGACCGTCGGGTCTGCGGGGTCGAAGAGCTCGAACAGCTCCAGGAGCCGCACGCGCGCAGTGGTCTTGCCCGGATCGGGGCTGGTCCGCACCAGAGCGATCAGCCGGTCGAAGGCCTGCTCCGCCCGCCCTGCCGCGACCTCGAGGTCGGCCATGTCCAGTTGCGCGGCAGTGTCGCCCGGCTCCTCCTGAGCCGCGCGCACCGTGTTCTCCGGAGAGAGAGCGCTCACACGTTCGAGGAAAGCCACTTCCCGCAAACCAGCTTCCGCAGTGGCTTTGCGGGCAGCGGCCTTCTGGGAACCCTCGGTCTCATCAGTCCCACGCGCTTTGATGTCTTCGAACAACGCCTTCGCCTCGGCGAAGTCGCCTGCGGAAAGGGCCTCCGAAGCGGCGACGAGCCGAGGGTCCACAGGCTCGTCGCCGCTTTCCTCCTGTCCGTACAACGGCGCGGCCTGTTCGAGCACATCAGCGAGCCACTGCTTCACCGTGGCTTCGGGCTGCGCCCCTTGGAAGGCGCTCACCGGACGCCCGCCCGCGATGGCCACGACCATGGGGATCGAACGCGCTCCGAAGACCTGGGCGATCCTCTGGTTCGCGTCCACATCCACCTTCGCGAGCGCCCAACGTCCGCCCGACTGCGCCGCCAAGCCTTCGAGCACCGGGGAGAGCTGCTTGCACGGCTGGCACCACGGCGCCCACAAATCGACGACGACGACCTGGCGGGTCGAGCGCTCCAGCACCTGGCTCTCGAAATCTGCCTCGTCCACGTCGAAAACATGCTCGGATTCGGCGGCGGGGCCTGCCGCTGTGCCGGCAGCAGAACCTTCGGGCGATTGCGCGGGTGGCGCCGGACGGTCAGCTTGGGCTTTGAGGGCGGACAAATCCACCGCTCCGTACATGGAAGCCGCGCGTGATGGCTGAGGTCTGGTCATGATGCCAGTTTCGCACAGTGCCGGACCCAGTTGCACAACAGCTGGTTGCCGACGGAGCCAGATTTCTCGGGATGGAACTGGGTCGCCCAAAGCGGCCCGTTCTCCACGGCGGCGACGAATCGGCTGCCGTGCTCGCCCCAGCTCAGGCGAGGAGCCGCGAAGGGCCCGTCCACCACGAGCGGAAACTCCCGCGCGGCGTAGGAGTGCGCGAAGTACACCCTGGCCCCCGGCTCGACGCCGGCGAAAAGCTCGCTGTCCGAGGGGAAATCCACTGTGTTCCAACCCATGTGCGGCAGCACCGGGGCTTCGAGGCGCCGCACCTGTCCCGGCCACTGCCCGAGACCGGGCTCGGGAGTCTGGTGGTGGCGCTCTTCGCTGCCGTCGAACAGGATCTGCATGCCGACGCAGATCCCCAGGACCGGCCTGGCGCCTGCGAGACGTTGGTCCACGAGCTTGTCCCCGCCAGCGTCTCGCAAACCCTTCGCGCACGCGTCGAACGCGCCGACTCCGGGGACGAGCAAGCCGTCTGCGGCAAGGGCTGCTTTCGCGTCTGCGGCGATCTGCACCTGCGCTCCGGTTTTCGCCACCGCCTTGGCGACCGAGTGGACATTGCCGTAGCCGTAGTCGAAGACGACGACCGAGGTCACAGGACGCCCTTCGTGCTGGGCACCCGCCCCTGCGTTCTCGGGTCGAGCGCCACCGCGTGGCGCAACGCCCGCGCCACGGCCTTGTACTGCGCCTCGGTGATGTGGTGCGGGTCCCTGCCGTGGACGACCCGCACATGCAGGGCGATCTGCGCGTTGCAGCTCAACGACTCGAAGACGTGCCGGTTCATCACGGTGTGGTACGGGACCGATGACCCGGCGATAGTGAACGTCTCCAGCCCTTGCGGCTCCCCGGCGTGCACGAAATACGGGCGCCCCGAGACGTCGACCGCCGCGTGCGCGAGGGATTCGTCCATCGGCACCCAGGCGTCCCCGAACCGGGTGATCCCGGCCTTGTCGCCGAGGGCCTGGCGGATCGCTTGGCCGAGGCAGATCGCGGTGTCTTCCACCGTGTGGTGCGCCTCGATCTCGACGTCGCCTTCGGCGTGGACGGTCAGGTCGAAGCCGCCGTGCGCGCCGAAGGCGGTGAGCATGTGGTCGTAGAAGGGCACGCCGGTGGCGACGTCTGTGGCCCCGGAGCCGTCAAGGCCGATCTCCACGAGCACCTTTGTCTCTTTGGTGGCCCGTTCAATTCGCGCCTGCCGTGTCGCGCTCATCTGGTCTCCTTCCGTTCCAGGCTTTGGCTGATCTCCAGGAACAGGTCGTTCTCCGCTTTGAGCCCCACGCTCATTCTGAGCAGATGCGGCAGGCCCATGTCTCGGACGAGCACCCCTCTGTCCAAGTACGCTTGCCACGCCTCGCCCTCCTGCGGGAAAAATCCGTAGAGCAGGAAGTTCGCGTCGGTCGGGTAGACGTGGTAGCCCATTGCCCGCAGCGCAAGGGCCACCCGGTCGCGCTCTGCCGACACGTCGGCCACCGACGCGAGCGTGAGATCCGCGTGGCGCAGCGCCGCCCGCGCGGCTGCCTGGGTCAGCACCGAAAGGTGGTACGGCAGACGCACCAGCAGCATCGCGTCGACCATCGCGGGCGAGGCCGCGAAGTAGCCGAGCCGCGCCCCGGCGAACGCGAACGCTTTGCTCATCGTCCGCGTCACCACCAACTTGGCGGGAAATTCGCCGAGCATCCGGATCGCGCTGGGTTGGCCGGTGAACTCCCCGTACGCCTCGTCCACGACCACGATGCCAGGGGCCGCCTCGACAATGGCGCGGATCTGATCGACGGGGAGGGCGGCGCCCGTCGGGTTGTTCGGGGTGGTCAGGAAGACAACGTCCGGGCGGTGTTCGGCAAGGGCGGCGAGGGCGCGGTCCGTGTCGATCGTGAAATCATCGCGCCTCGGGCACTCGGCCCAGTCCGTGTGCGTGCCCCTGGCGATGACGGGGTGCATGGAGTACGACGGGGTGAAGCCCAACGCGGTGCGGCCCGGCCCGCCGAAGGCTTGCAACAGCTGTTGCAGGATCTCGTTCGAGCCGTTCGCAGCCCACAAGTTGGCGGCGGTGAGCTGCGCTCCGGTGCGCTTGGCGAGATAGCGCGCGAGGTCTTCGCGCAACGCGGCCGCGTCCCGGTCCGGGTAGCGGTTCATCTCAGCGGCGGCGTGCGCGACGGACTTCTCCAGGTCTTCGATGAGCTCGGAAGCGGGCTGATGCGGGTTCTCGTTGGTGTTGAGCCGCGCGAACACCTCCAGTTGCGGAGCGCCGTACGGCTCTTTGCCGCGAAGCTCGGGGCGCAACGGCAAGTCCCAAAGGCGCACCGGCGGCGCCTCCTGCATGGGGGGGACGCTCATGCGAACCTCGCTTTGACGGCCTCGCCGTGCGCGGGCAATTGTTCGGCGGCCGCGAGTTCCTGAACATGGCCGGCGACTTCCTTGAGCGCGGCCTCGCTGTACTCGACGACTTGCATGCCGCGCAGGAACACGCCCACTTCCAAACCGGAGCTGTGCCGCGCGGTCGCGGCGGTGGGCAAGACGTGGTTCGACCCGGCGCAGTAGTCGCCCAGGCTGACCGGGGCCCAAGGGCCGACGAAAACCGCGCCCGCCGCGCGCACCCGCCCCGCGACCGCTGCCGCGTCCTCGGTGATGACCTCCAAGTGCTCCGGGGCGTGGGCGTTCACCACGGCGATCCCCTGCGCAAGATCGTCCACGAGGACCACCGCCGACTGCGAACCCGCTAGGGCGGCGTGGATCTGGGCCTGGCGGTCCGCGCGCGGGATCTGCCGCGCGAGTTCGGCCTCGACGGCGCCGACCAGCTGTTCGGAGGGGGTGACGAGGACGCTCGCCGCGTTCTCGTCGTGTTCGGCTTGGCTGATGAGATCCGCCGCGACGTGCGCGGGGTTCGCGGTGTCGTCCGCGAGGACGAGGATTTCGGTGGGCCCTGCTTCCGCGTCAATGCCCACCCGTGAGCGCACAAGGCGCTTCGCGGCGGCGACGAAGACATTCCCCGGACCGGTGATGACGTCCACCGGGTCGAGTTCGGCCCCGTCAGTGTCCGCGCCGCCGTGCGCCAGCAATGCCACTGCTTGCGCGCCGCCGACCGCCCACACTTCGTCCACGCCGAGCAACGCGGCGGCGGCGAGCACCAACGGATGCGGCAGGCCGTTGTTGCCGCGCTGCGGCGGGGAGGCGACGACAATCGACCGCACCCCGGCGACCTGCGCCGGGACCACATTCATCACGACGCTCGACGGGTACACGGCCTTGCCGCCGGGGACGTAGAGGCCGACTCGGTCCACCGGAACCCAGCGTTGCAGCACCGTCGCGCCGTCGGCGAGGACTGTGGTCGTCTCCGGCCGCAGTTGCGCCTCATGGCCGAGGCGGGCGCGGGCAATGGCTTCGAGCAGCGCGGCGCGGACCGCCGGGTCGAGTGCGGCTTGCGCCTCTTTGAGCACCCGCTCGGGCACCCGGACCCGATCGGGCCGAATGCCGTCGAAGCGTTCGCCGAACGCCAGGGCCGCCTCCGCGCCGCCCTCGGCGACACGGCGGACGATGTCCTCCACAATTCCGGCGACCGAGTCCACCGCCACCTCGCCCCGAGGAACGACGTCGCGCAACTCCCGCGCCGAAAGCCGCCGACCGCGCAAGTCGATACGGCGCAGCGAGAGCGTGGTTCCAGGCATACACGCAGTCTAGCCTGGGGCGGCAACGGCTTTTGAAATCTCTGGGCGAGTTGCGTTCTGGGCGAGGGCGAAACGGCAAGAGCCAGGCGAAGTCGCCGGTTGACCGCCGCCGAAGGGGAGGCCCGAACCGACGCTGCTCGGATTGCGAGCCCTTCGAGAACGAATGAGCGAATCCGCTCCCACCAGCGATTGCAGGATTCGCCATGCGCAGACAGGCTCTCGGGCTGAACCTGAACGGCCCTTTGCCGAGCTGCTCAGGCGCCTCGCGAACGGTCTGCGTGCCGCTGCGGGCTCCCGCGCGCGTCGGGATGTCGGCGACCAGTTCTCTGCGCCTGTCCCCATGCCAGTCCGCGTCAGCGGTGGCAAAAACCACCGACTGGCTCGATGGGAAAACAAAACGCCCACAACTGGGCGCGGCGTCCGCGATATCCTGCTGAGACGCGCCGCCCTGGGACAACTAGGCTGTGAAGGTGCTGCCGTCGATGACGAACCGGTACCGCACATCGCTCTTGAGGACGCGCTCGTAGGCCTCGTTGATCTGGCTGGACTCGATCCGCTCCACTTCGGAGCCAATGCCCTTCTCCCCGCAGAAGTCCAGCATCTCCTGCGTCTCGGCGATCCCGCCGATGAGCGAGCCCGCCCAGCGGCGGCGGCCCATGACCAAAGGCGAGGGGCTGAAGCTCAACGGGTGCTCCGGCAGGCCCAACTGCACCAGCGTGCCGTCACGGTCGAGCAGGTTCAACAGGCCAGCGATGTCGACGCCGTCCGAAACTGTGTTGAGGATGAGGTCGAAGGAGCGGGCGAGCTGCTGGAACGTCGCCTTGTCGCTGGTCGCGTAATAGTGGTCCGCGCCGAGCGTGAAACCGTCCTCCTGTTTGCGCAGCGACTGGCTGAGCACAGTCACCTCGGAGCCCATCGCGTCAGCCAGCTTCACAGCCATGTGGCCGAGACCGCCGAGGCCGACGACGCCGACGCGCGTGCCCGGACCCGCGCCCCAGTGGCGCAACGGCGAGTAGGTGGTGATTCCTGCGCACAACAGCGGAGCGACCTGGTCGAGCGGCAGGTTGGCCGGGACTTTGAGCGCGAAGCCCTCGTCGACGACAATGAGGTCGCTGTAGCCGCCGTAGGTCGCCAGGCCGTCTTTGCCCACCGCGTTGTACGTGCCGATCATGCCTGTCCCCGAGCAGTACTGCTCCTCCCCCGCCTTGCAGTCGGGGCACTCGCCGCAGGAGCCGACCATGCAGCCGACCCCGGCGTGGTCGCCCACGGCGAACTTCTCCACCTCGGAGCCGACCTGTGTGACGATCCCGGCGATCTCGTGCCCCGGCACCACGGGGAAGCTCGCGGGGCCCCAATGGTTGCGCACCGTGTGGATGTCGCTGTGGCAGATGCCAGCCCACACGATGTCGATGACAATGTCTTTGGGGCCGGGTTCCCGGCGCTGCACCACCGCCGGGCGCAACGGCTCAGTCGGAGAGAACGCGGCGTACGCGGGAACAGACAAAGTCACGAGAGTCTCCTTCTGGTTGTGGGGCAGATCGCGCATTCGTCGATGTGCATGTGTCCACCCTAGAACCTGGAGCACGCTCCAGGTCAACTCGCAGCGAGCCCGGCCTCTTGGCCGCTTGTGCCGAGGGGCTTGTGAACTGCGCATCCGGCAGATGCCACAATGCTTCGAGTGACGAAACTGACTTCTGGGTTACGAGCGTGGTCAGACCGTGTCCTGCTCACCCCGGTGCTCGTGGGCCTGGCGCAGCCTTTCCGGCTGCTGTGGGCAGGGTTCGTCGCCATCACCGCGCAGATCTGGCGATTCCTGCTGCGACCGATCTGGCGGTGGGCTATCCGGCCGGCGCTCTGGCTGCCGCTGCGCTGGACCGGGCTGCAAGCCTGGCGATTCCTGCTGCGACCGATCTGGCGGTGGGCCATCCGGCCGGCGCTCTGGCTGCCGCTGCGCTGGACCGGGCTGCAAATCTGGCGGCTCCTGCTGCGACCGATCTGGCGGTGGGCCATCCGGCCTCTCGGGCAGCTGCTGCGCTGGGCAGGGAGATTGCTGCTCGCCTCCCCCCGTGCCCTTGTGCGGATGCTGCCGAACACAGGCTGGCTCGCCGGCCCGCTCGTGCTCGCGCTCACCGCAGCGGTGCTGATCGCGCCTGGGGAAGCCAACAAAAGGACGCATGACCGGCTGGCTCCGCTCAAGGCAGGAGCCAGCGCGCAGAACCTCGGCGTGCTGCGCCCGGAAGTGACGGTGAACCTCGCCCCCTTCGCGGGTTGGGGCCTTGAGCCGTTCGAAGAGGATCGCCGCCAACTGGTCCTCAAACAAGGAGAAGCCGAGCTTCGCGTCCTGCGTGAAGACGGTGTGCAAAACGCCGAGGAACACTACCGCTGGTACGCGAAAGCCAAACTCGGCGTCAGCGACCCCGGCTTCCTCTATCCCCAACACGTCACCGTCCAAGACTCCCGGGGCAGACCACTTCGAGCGCTCAAGATCGACCAGACCTACCATGTCCAGAACCGGAGCAACCACGACCTGGACCGGTTCCACCAGTTCGTGCTCTTCAACTACGGCACAACCGTGTTGCTTTTGGTGCTCTCCACCAGCGGCAGAGAGCCCAAGCCGCTGTGGGAACAGCTGTACGATCTGGAAAACAGCGTGAGGATCACCCCGTGAACAACCGTGCTTTCCTGCGCCCGCGCAATGTTCTGTTCTGGGTGTACGCGACTGTCGCCGCCGCCGCGTTGTTCTGGCGCGGCCCGCACGAGCTCGCCGGATCCGGCGCTGCCTTGGCCATCGCCTGGGCGCTGCTCACCTGCACGGGGGCCGCGGTGATCGCTGTCTTCGGCTGGACGCTGGACCCGCACGGCGTCCTGCCGAGGTCTTTGCCCGCAGCAGGATTCGGCTGGGGCGCGGCCTGCGGCGTCCTTGTCGCCCGCACCGACCTGCAAACACACCAGCTCCTGGTGAAAACACTTGGTTTGGCCAAAGGCGGTATGGCAGCCCATTGGCTCGCCGAGCCTTTGGCGCACGACGCGCTGGCCGTTCTGGGCACATTCCTCCTCCTGTCTTTGGCGAAGGATCGCGCACTGCGTCCGACGGACGGTATGAAAATCGGCATGAGCTGCGGATTCGGCCTTTGGTCCGGCACCCTGCTGGTGGCTCTGTCGCATGGCGTCCTGGACGATCCAGCCGGCGGCGTCGCCGGGGCGCTCGCCAAAGGGCTCCCCCACTGGTTCGTCCTCGTCGCGGCTGCGTGGGCCGCTCCCGCCGCAGCGGGCTACGGGTTGGGCTCGGCACAGGTCGCCTTTGCGCACGGCAGGCTTCGCCGTTTCGCCGTCCGCGCTGGCGCTGTGCTCGGTTCTGCGGTTCTCGCATGCTTGCAGGGCGGGGCGAGCGCAACAGCGCTCAGCTCGGAACAGGGCGGCTGGTCATGGGTTTGGGCCGCGTCGGCGGGGTTTGGTTTTGCCTTCGCGGTGTTGCTCCCGGCCCGCGAACGTGCGTGGTGGACCGCGATCGGCGTGGGCGCTTTCGGCGTGTTCGCCCTCGTGCTCGCCCGTGGGCCTTGGCCAATCGCTGTGCTGGCGCTTTTCAGCCCGCTCGCTGTGCTCGCTGTCTGGCGCCGAGCGACGCGCCCCGAGGGGGCATGGCTTTCAGCGGCGCTCGCGGATGAGACAACAGACGAGGTGCGCACAGGATGTGTCGACGCTGGTGAAATCGTCGACCCGCGAGCGCGCCGGGCTGCCGCGAACTGCGCGCTCGATTCCTTCGGGCCTCGGGCCAAGCCGCTTGTCCGACGCCTGCGGGACGGGCAGATCCGACTCGCGAACAGCAAAGACCTCCTGGCCGCAGAGCGAAAAACCGCAGGGGCCGAACCGGACACGGCGTGGCGAACGTGGCTGGAGCACCTGGAGGACGAAGTCCGCACGCGCCGCGCCGCCATCGGCGCGACCATCGCCGAGATGCGTCTGGAAAAAGGGGTCTACCAGTAGCAAGCCCTACTGGCGCGCTGTTTCCTGGGTCATTTTCTCCCGGTTGGACTCAAGTTTCTTGATCTCGCTCTTGTCGAGTTCGCCGATGACTTCGGGGGACACGACGGGCAGCGCGTGGCCGACCAGGTCGAAACCATGGTCGTTGTTGATGAGGTAATCCGGCGTCTTGTGCTCCTTGCCGTCACCACCGCCAGCGCCATGCGCGCCGCCCATGCCGCCCATGCCCCCGCCCATGCCGCCGGCCATGCCTTGCTGGCCTTTGAGCCCTTCCAGCCCCGGGGTGTTCACATTCACCACCGGCTTGGACGATGCGTCGGCTTTCGCTGGGGCGGCGGAGAGCTTCCTGTCCTTGTCCCCCATGCCGCCGATGCCCCCGCCGCCCATGCCCCCGCCGATGCCGCCTCTGGCGTTCGCCGGGTCCATCGGCGCGAGCTCGGACGACATCGGGTCGGTCGAACCAAGGTCTGCCGGGCTCATACCCGCCCCAGCCGGACTCCCCGAGCCCGAAGGGGAACCCCCGGACCCTTCGCCGCCCCCGGAGCCAGAGCCAGAGCCACCGCCGGAGCCTTGGCCGCCGCCCTCGCCTTCCCCTTTGCCATCGCCCTTGCCTTCGTCAGAGCTGCTTTCGCCTTTGGCTTTCTTCTCATCGTCAGCGTCTCCCATGGCCTCGTCCGGTTTGGCGAAGACGAGCGGCGCGACTTTCTCGAACGCAGGGAGATTGCGCAGGGGGTGCTCGCCCACCGGCCCGTAGAACGCCTGCAGCGCGTCCGCGAGGGCCTTGCCGATGTCCTGGTAGTCCTGCGCTTTCAAGCCCTTCTTGTTGGCCTCTTCCTGCGCCCAGTCGGCCACGCTCTTGACCTGGTGCGCGTGTGCCGCCAACGCTTTGATCTTGTCGCACACGGTCCGCACACGGTCGATGTTGTTGTTCATGCCCGCGCACAGACGGTCGGACGCGTCCCTGGCCGCGTCTGCGGACTCTCCCGTCCATTCTGATCCGAACACGCTGTTCAACGTCGTTTTAAATCCCTGATAGGCCTCGGGGATGTCGTGAGAAAGCTGATTCCAGCTGTTCGCCAAAGCTTCGATCGCGCTCGGGTCGACCCCTTGCGCGAAGGAGAGCAGCTGCCGGTAGCCGTTGTCGGCCATGGAGCTGTAGTCGATGTCGCCCATTACCGATTGCCTCCTTGATCCTCAGATGGGGCGGCGGGAGGGGTGGTGTTCCCCTGAGGAGCCTCGGTTTGCGCCTGGAAATCCTGTCCCAACAGGAAGCCCCCGCCGGCTGGCGCCGAGGGCGCGTTCGCGGCGGAAGTCACGTTTGCCTGGTGCAGGCCCGAAGTCTCCATGTTGGCCTGTAACTGCTGCCCCACCACAGAAGCGTCGTCGTGGGAGCCGCCGCCGGGGCTGGAGGACGCCTCTGCGGCCCGCTCCCCGAAGGGGTGCGGCCGGTCTGCTGTGAAGACTTGTCCGCCAGCACGCCCGTCCTGGCTCGACGAGGCTCCCCCGTCGTCGAGGCGCTGCCCCATAATCCCTTGGGCGAAGTGCCCTTGCGGGTGTTGCCCGGCCCCAGCGGGCGCAGTTTCGGGCGACGGTCCCGCCGGGCCCGAAGGAGCCGCAGAGGCGCCGAACCCCGGCGGCTCGGTGTGCGATGTGGGAGGCTGCGGCGCTGCTGGCGCAGGGGCGGGCTCGGCCGCAACGCCCGGATGGGCGGAGGGCGCAGCCAAGTGGGAAGCGCCGACGGCGTGCTGCGGCGCCGGCCCCGCGCCGCTGCCCGCACCCGCGCCGCTGCCCGCACCTGCGCCGCTGTCGCGCCCAGGACCGCTGTCGTGCAGCCCCTCTGCGATATCTCCAGCACTGCCCGCGTCGTCTCGGTCCGCCTCGTCCGCAGCCCCGTTCCCGTGGTCCGAGTGGCTGCCGCCGTGCGAGCTGTCGTGGTCCGCGCCCCCGTGGCCCGCGTCGCCGTGCTCGCCCCCAGCTGCCTGCATACCGGCTTGCACAGCCTGCTGCGCCCCGCCCATGCCCGCCTGCATGGCCTGCTGGGCGCCTTGCATGCCCGCCTGCATGGCCTGCTGCGCGCCTTGCATACCTGACTGCATGGCCTGTTGCGCCCCGCCCATGCCGCCGCCTGATCCGCCGCCGGAGCCTTGCGAGGCGGAGGATTGGGCCGTCTTCTTGTCAGCGCTTCTGGCCGTGTCCTCAGCGTGCTTGGCAGCGTCCTCGTCGACTGCTTTGTCGATGTGCTTGCCCGAATCCTCGTCCTGGTCGAAAAGCTTCTGCGCGCCGCCGCGGAGGAGCTTCTTGTAGCTCTCAATCGTCTTCTTCTGCTCTTCGGCGCTCTTTTTCAGCCCGTCCGCGTTGCTCCCCGAGGTCGTGTACTCGTGCAGGTCTTGCGCCATCTTGCTGCCGTCCGGGCTCGAACCCCACCCGCTGGACTGACTGGCCCCCGCCAAAGCGTCCACATCGCTGTCGATCTTGCTCAAGTGATTGCTCAACTCGTCGCACGCTGCGATGACCCGTCTGACCGCTTCTTCGTTGACATCGGTTCTCTCCGCCATGGAAGCGCTCCTTTCTCCGTGTGGCATGGCCGCTCCCGCAAGAGCTTTCCGATGAGCGCCTCGCCGTGCCCCGTTTGTTTCTCGCAACCAGGACATGCGCTCGCCTGTTTAGACGCTTCCCAACACGATTTGGTTCCCTCGCGTTGGTTTCCTCGCGCCGCGCTGCGCGAGTCCCGTATTCAGGGTTTTCAGAGGCGCCACTCAAGTCACGTCCGGGGAAGTGTACCGCACACGCGCTGCCCGCCAGTATCGGAACCGAGGCCGCAGCAGCCCGCAGCAGCGTTAGGAAGCGGTTTTCTGGGAGACGACGTGGGTCACCCCGTCCCCTTGCATGCTCATGCCGTACAGCGCGTCGGCGATCTCCATCGTCGGACGTTGGTGGGTGATGATGATGAGCTGGGCAGAACGCGCGAGATCTTCGAGGATCACGAGCAGACGGCGCAAATTCACCTCGTCGAGCGCGGCCTCCACTTCGTCCAGGATGTAAAAGGGCGAAGGCCGGGCGCGGAAAATCGAGACCAGCACGGCGAGCGCGGTGAGCGATTGCTCCCCGCCGGAGAGCAAGGACAACCGCTGCACCTTTTTCCCCGCAGGCCGGGCTTTGACCTCGATCCCGGTGGCCAGCAGATCGTGCGGCTCGGTCAGCTCCAACGAACCCTCGCCGCCGGGGAAGAGCGTCCGGAAGACTTCGCCGAACTCGCGCGACACGTCCTCATACGCCTCGCGGATCACCTGCACCACGAGGTCGTCCACCTCCTTGACCACATCGAGAAGGTCTTTCCTCGCCTTCGTGAGGTCGTCCAGCTGCGCGGTGAGGAACGCGTGCCGCTCTTCGAGCGCCGCGAACTCCTCGAGCGCGAGCGGGTTCACCTGGCCGATTGCCGCGATCTCGCGTTCGGCCAGCCGCACATCGTGCGCGAGCTGGTCCTGGTCGAAGCCGGCGGGGTCTTCTTCGGCGAATTCCGCCACGAGGTCGGCGGGTGTCATGCCGAACCGCTCGATCACTTCGGTCTCAGCCGCCTTGGACCGCTCCTCGGCGGTGGTCGCGGCGAGCTCGGCGGCATGCGCCGCCCGCTCCGCCGCCGCCAGCCGGTCCCTGGCCGCCGCGACCTGCGATTGCCCTTCACGCATGCTTTCGATCTGTTCGGCGACCCTGCGCCGCAGACGCTCGTGGCGGGCCTGCGCCGCTTCGCAGACCGTTTGCGCGCGGTCGCCGAGCCGAACCGCCACAGCATGCGCGGCGGCGGCTCGCAGCCGGGCCCGCTCCTGGCGCAACGCCTCCTCCTGCGCGGCCTTGAGCCGTTGCTCCCGAGCTTCGAGCTCCGCGTTTCTGGCCTTCGCCGCCACGGCGCGCTCGCGCAGAGCGGCATGCTCCGACTCAGCCGCCCCGCGGCGAGCCTGGAGCTCCTCCAAGGCCGCGCTCGTCTGCTGGCCCAGCACGGACTCCTGCTCCACACGGGCGGCGAGCTCCTCCGCGTCGCGCTGCGCCTGCTGATAGGCCGCCTCGGCCTGTTCGATGGCCTCGTGGAGGTCCTGCGCCTGCTGGGCCAATGCCTCAGCTCGGGCCGCTGTCCTGCGCGACTCCATCTCGAGGGTCTCCACCTGCGTGGCCGACCGGGCAAGGGACTCGCCCGCGACCGCGCGGTCAGCGGCTGCCCCCGTCAGCTCGGCGCGCGCCTGGACGCTGGCCTGACGCGCTGCGGCCAGCTCCGCACGGAGATGCTCGGCCGCCTGCTGGGCTTCGCCGAGTTGGCGCTCCGCGTCGGCGAGCTCGTCGCGCGCCCGGACGATCTGCGCCCGCACATCGAGCACGCCCGTGCTGCGGCCCACTCCGGCGAGCGTCCAGCCGAGGCCGATCAGATCGCCGGACTTGGTCACCACCTTGGCGCGCGGGTGCTGGGCGAGCACAGCCCGCGCCTCTTGGGGGGCGTCCACCACGACCACGCCCGCAAGGAGGGCGAACAGGGCGGGAGCGAGTTCGTCGTCGGCTTCGACCAAGGCGAGCAGCATGCGCGCGCCCTTCGGGAGCGAGCCGTCGAACTCGGCTCGTCCTGGGGATGCGGCCGAGCGCTCCCCCGCCTTCGTGTGCGCCTGCCCTGGTGGGAACACCAGCGCGGCTTGGCCTTCGCCAGCCTCGCCGAGCGCCGCGGCGGCCGCGAGCGCGGCCTCCGACGAGTCCATGACGACTGCTTCCGCGAACGCCCCGAGCGCCGCCGAAAGCGCCCGCTCGTATCCGGCGGTCGGGGCGAGGCGTTCGGCCAGGACGCCCGTCGGCTTGGCCGACGCGTGCGCGAAGAGCCACGCGGCCCCGTCCGCCGGGGCCACGGTCGACTCCAGCGCCTCGATCCGCGCGGCGAGCGCCGCCGTCGTGCCTTTGAGCCCGGCAGCCGCGGCGGTCGCCGCCTCCGCCCGCTCGACAAGCAGGGACTCGGTCCGGCTGGCCTCATCCGCGCGCAACTGGGCTCCTTGCCAGGCGAGATCGCGTTCTTCTTGCTCCGCCCGCAACCCGGAGGCGTCTGCCCGCGCGCGCTCGGCGCGCCCATGCGCTTCCGCGCTGGCGTGCCTGGCGTGATCGGCCTCCGCGAGCAGCGCCTGCGATTTCCCCGCCAAACTCGCCGCCTGCCCCGAAGCCTTGGCCGCTTGCGCCCGCAACTGCTGCAGCTTCTGCTCCTGCTCCCGCTGCCGCTGCGCCACCTGGCTCGCTTCGGCTTTCGCGGCGCGCTCCGCCCCCCGCGCGGCCTCCAGCTCCGCCGCCGAAACCGCCAATTGGCCCTCCAACTGCGCGTGTGCGGCGATCAGCTCGGCCCGCTGGTCGGTCAGATCTTCTTCGAATTGCGGGGCGGCGGCGTGTTTGGCGAGCTGCCGGGCGCGTTCATGCGCCACCCGAGCGGTCGCGCGCACCCGTTCGACGACGAGGCCTAATTGCTCCGCTTGTTCGCGCGCCTTCCCGGCAGCGGCCCGGACAACACGAAGCGCCTCCTCGTCAGCGCTGGTCAAGGACAGCTTCGCGTCAAGCTCCCGCTGTGCGGCTTCTTTGCGCGCCGCTGTTTCCCGCGCCGCAACCCCGGTGGCGGCTGCGGCCTGGTTCGTGCGCGCGATCTTGGCGACCGCGAGACGACGGCGCGCGTCGCGGAGCTTCGCTCCTGCCGCGTGGGCCTTTTTGGCCGCCTCCGCCTGCCTGCCGAGGGGCTTGAGCTGTCTGCGCAGCTCGCCGACCAAGTCGCCGACCCTGGTCATATCCGCGCTGGTGGTCTCCAGTTTGCGCAAAGCGCGATCTTTGCGTTTGCGGTGCTTGTGCACCCCGGCGGCCTCTTCGATGAGCTCGCGCCACTGGTGCGGCCGGGCTCCGAGCATCGTCGCAAGGCGGTTTTGGCCGACGATCACATGCATTTGCGAACCGATGCCCGAGTCGGACAAGAGCTCCTGGACATCCATCAGCCTGCACGAATCGCCATTGATGAGATATTCCCCGCCGCCGTCGCGGTACATTCGCCGGGTGATCGCCACTTCGGTGTAATCGATCGGGAGAGCGCCGTCAGTGTTGTCGATGACGAGGGTGACTTCGGCCCGGCCGAGCGCGGGGCGCTTGCTGGTGCCCGCGAAGATGACGTCGTCCATCTTCGCCCCGCGCAGAGACTTCGCGCCTTGCTCCCCCATCACCCAGGACAACGCGTCCGCGATATTGGACTTGCCCGACCCGTTCTGGCCCACGACGGCAGTGACCCCCGGCTCGAAAACAAGCGTGGTGGGAGCGGCAAAGGATTTGAAGCCTTTCAGGGTGAGGCTCCGCAGGTGCATAGGTGTTCAGGCTACCGCGCGCCGTGATGAGATCCAAGGCGGCCAGGCGCGGAGCACGCTGCTCGAACAGGAAATCGACCTGTGTTCGGGCTTCCCGGTCTCAGCGCGCAAGGGGCTGGCGGCAGCCGTCGCCGTTCGCATGCTCAGCGCCGTCCGGCGAACCTGTCCCCGATCCATGCGATGGCCTCGGCGGAGTCGTCGAACTCGTGATGCAATCCGCCGTCTTGGACGACCAAGCGCATTGGAGCCGACCGTCGCGCCTCCTCTTCGGAGGCAGCTCGGCGGACGGAGCTGATCGGCACAACCTCGTCCTGCGCCGAAGCAGCGACGAAAAACGGGACTGGCGCGGGCTCCGCCCCAGACGGGGCCGTCTCGGGCAGAGGCAGCCGCCAATCGGCCAGCCATGCTGTGAGTTGTCGCGCCTGCTGCGGGGACAGCGCCGTGTCGTTCGGCCGCAGCCGGCGGGCGATCGCGACGACTTCGTCGCCGCTCTGGGCGAAGCACCGAAAGAGCACGTCCTGGTTCGCCTTGTCCGCCAGCGGGCCGCGCACGTATTGGTCGAGCGCGAGCTCCGGACGCACCACCTGGAGCCCGCGCAGCAAACGCAGATACGAGATCTGCTCGCCCTGGCTCAGAACGCCTGCGGCTGCTCCGTCCACGAGCCAGGTGAAATCAGTCGGCGGCTTCTCCGCTGCCACGCCGACCAAACGCAGCCCCGCACCGCCAGCGCTGGCGGCCAGGTCGCCCGCCGCCCAGGCCGCCTCCCCGCCCTGCGACTCGCCGTAGGCGGCCCATGCGCCCGAGGCGGCAATGCCGAGCTTGTCCAGGAGCGCTTTGGCGGCGTGGGCCGCGTCGATCATGTTGTGGCCGAGAGTCTTCGGCTCACGGAACGGATGGCCGCCGCTTCCCTGGTGCTCTGCGCCCGCGCCAAGGCCTTGATAGTCGGGGACGGCGACGACGTAGCCGGAGTCGAGCAGCGCGCCGACACGAGGCGCGTCGTCCGGGCCGAGGTCCTTCGTGGCCGTCGGCCCGCAAGCTGGGTCGAAACCGACCGCGCCGTGCCCGTAGGAGACAAGCGGGTAGCCCCCGGGCGGCGGGGCGGCGTGCGGGATGAGCACCCTCGCGCTCACTTCGACAGTTTCGTCGCGCGCCGCGGATGTGGAGCCGAACCTGATGAACCGGGCGTCCGCCTTGGCTCCGAGCGCCGCGCTGGCCCCGGCGAGCTGGAACGGAGCGTCCTGGACCAGCGCGCCCGGCGTGAGCGCGGACCGGGCGTGCTCATTCGAGCAGCCGGAAAGCAGCGCTCCCGCCAGGATCAGTGCCGCCGCGGGCGCCGCGCGCAGAGTTTTTTCAGAGCGCTTTGAGCTCATCGATCAGCTCGCCGACCACTTTCTTCGCGTCGCCGAAGAGCATGGTGGTGTTGGGAGCGTAGAACAAGGGGTTGTCGATCCCGGCGAAACCCGAGCTCATACCGCGCTTGACCACGATGACCGACTTGGCCTCGTCCACATTGAGCACGGGCATGCCGTGGATCGGCGAGCTCGGGTCGTTGCGCGCCGCCGGGTTGGTGACGTCGTTGGCCCCGAGGACGATCGCGACGTCGGTCCGTTTGAACTCGTCGTTGATCTCGTCCATCTCTTTGAGGGCCTCGTACGGCACATCCGCCTCGGCGAGAAGCACGTTCATATGCCCTGGCATACGGCCCGCCACCGGGTGGATGGCGTATTTGACCTCGACGCCTTTGCTCTCCAGGATCTTCGCCATGTCCTTCACGGCGTGCTGCGCCTGCGCGACAGCCAGACCGTAGCCGGGGACGACGATGACCTGGTTCGCGTACGAAAGCAAAATCGCCGCGTCCGAGGGGTTGGTGGCCTTGGCCTGCTTGTCGCTGTTGTCGCCGCCCGCTGCCCCGGCAACGCCGCCACCGCCGCCGAAACCGCCCGCCACGATGGAGGGGATCGAACGGTTCATAGCCTTGGCCATGAGGTTGGTGAGGATAGTGCCCGAGGCTCCGACGATCATGCCCGCGACCACCAACGCGATGTTGTCCAACGCAAGGCCCGCAGCTGCGGCGGAGAGGCCGGTGAGCGCGTTGAGCAGCGAAATCACCACAGGCATGTCCGCGCCGCCGATGGGAAGCACGACGAACACGCCGAGCGCGCCCGCAGCCACGAGCAGCACGATGATCCACCACCAGTCCGCTCCGCCCGAGCTCGTCTTGAGGCCGATGACCACAGCGGCGGCGATGGCGACCAAGAACAGCGCCAGGTTGAGCGGTTGCTGGAGCTTGCCGATGGTGATGGGACGGCCTGAGAGGATCTCTTGCAGCTTCGCGTAGGCGATGATCGAGCCCCAGAAGGAGACCGAGCCAATGATCGCGCCGAAAAGCGAGCCGCCGATCTGCGCGGCGCCGGACCCGGAGTCCGAGAAACCTTCGCTCGTGATGAACTCCGACCACGCGATGAGCGCGACGGTGCCGCCGCCCATGCCGTTGAAGAAAGCCACCAGCTGCGGCATCGCCGTCATCTTGGTTTTCAGCGCGGACGGCACGCCGCCCGCGACCCCCACGACAGCCCCTGCCGCGATCACGACCCAGGCGAGCTTGGTCGCGGTCGGGTAGATCTTGACCAGCGTGGCCACCACAGCGAGGACCATGCCGACCGCCGCGATGTAGTTGCCGCGCACAGCGGTCTTCGGTCCTGTCAGACCCATGAGGCCGTAGATGAACAGGGCGAAGGCGACAATATACAAAGCGTCGACCACCAGGTCGAGCGTCGTCACGTTCGTCACGGGTCAGGCCTCCTTCGAAGGGGTCTTGGACTTGCCTTTGAACATGCCCAGCATTCGGTCGGTGACCACGAAGCCGCCGACCACGTTGAGCGTGCCGAAGACCAAGGCGAGGAAAGCGATCACCCACACCCCGACAGGCGTGTCGTCCTTCAGGTCGCCCAGGACGACCAGCGCGCCGAGCACCACAATGCCGTGGATGGCGTTGGTGCCGGACATGAGCGGGGTGTGCAGGGTGTTGGGCACCTTCGAAATGACGGAGAAGCCAACAAAGCCAGCGAGGACCAGCACCGCAATGCTGTCCAGCAAATGTTGCGTGTTCAACGTTGCCGCCTTATGCAGAAATGGACGCAGCAGCGGGCGCGCCCGCCACAATGGACTTGGCCAAAACTTCGTCGGAGAAGTCGGGGTCGAGGCGCAGCGCCCCGTCCTCGGACTTCTTGACGAGCAGTTCGAGCAGTGCCGAGATGTTGCGGGAGTACAGCTCGCTCGCGTGCTCGGGCATGGTGGCCGGGAGGTTCAGCGGCGACGCGATCGTCACCTCGTGCTTGACCACGGTCTGGCCTGGCTCCGTGAGCTCGCAGTTGCCGCCGGTCTCCCCAGCCAGGTCCACGACCACGCTGCCGGGGCGCATCCCTTCGACAGCCGCCGCGGTGACCAGGCGCGGAGCCGGACGGCCCGGCACCAGCGCGGTCGTGATCACCACGTCAAAGCCCTTGATCGCGTCCTCCAGCGCTTGTTGCTGTTGCGCCTTCTCCGCATCGGTGAGCTCGCGGGCGTAGCCGCCCTCGCCCGCCGCCTCGATGCCGAGGTCCAGCCACTGCGCGCCGACGGAGCGGACTTGGTCGGCCACCTCCGGGCGCACGTCGTAGCCGGTGGTTCGGGCTCCGAGGCGCTTCGCGGTGGCCAGGGCCTGCAAACCAGCGACGCCGACCCCGAGCACCAGGACCGTTGCGGGCTTCACGGTGCCCGCGGCGGTGGTGAGCATCGGGTAGAACCGGGTGAGCAGGGACGCGCCGAGCAGCACAGCTTTATAGCCTGAGACGTTGGCCTGGGACGAAAGCCCGTCCATGACCTGCGCGCGCGAGATACGGGGAATCGCCTCGATCGCGTAGGCGCGCACGCCCTGAGCGTCGAGCTTGGCGATGTTCTCTGTCGCGGTGCGCGGCGCCAGGAAACCGATAAAAGTCGATCCGCTTCTCAGTTTCGCGATCTCCTCGGGGGTCGGCGGGGCCACCTTCACGACGACGTCGGCGGACCAAGGGTCGCCGATCTCGGCGCCGGCTTCGGTGTAGAGCGCGTCCGGGATGAGCGATCCGAGTCCAGCCCCAGGCTCGACGACGACGTTGAGGCCCTTGGCAGTCCAAATGCTCGCGATCTTCGGCACGAGTGCCACTCTGCGCTCGTCGTGCCCGGTCTCTCGGACGACGCCGAGCGTCAGGCGGGACGCTCCGTCAGATAGAGCTTGCGCCATGCGGAAACTCACCTTCCTCTTGATTTCGCGCCACCAAACGGGCGATGGCGTTAGAGTATGTCAGACGGGTTATCGCGGGTTTCACACCGGGGCGTGCTAGCCTTGACGCGCCCAATCGGGTGATGACCCGCCCGATCATGGTGTTATCGATCAAGAGTGAAGGATTATGACGACAGAGAATTTCTACGGCCGATCAGGAGGCGGGCATGCCTGATATCCAATTCGGCGGAGAAGGGTTCCAAGTCGACATAGAGCCGAACCCCTGGCAATCGGAGCTCGCTCCCGAGCACGCGGCTCTGGTCGGCAAGCCCCTCCCGGAGCTGCGGTTGCCGAGCACGGAGACCACCGACGTCCTTTTGCCGCTGCACCAGCTCGGCCGCTCGCGCATCATGATTATCACCTTGCCGCAAGTCGCGACGGAGAAACACCCGCTTCCGGAGCACTTGGCGGACAACCCCTTGGCCCAGGGCGGCACGCTGGTGCATCAGGGCCTGCACGACAATTACGAGAACTTGGCGAGCATCGGTTTCTACTACACCTTTGTGGTGACGACCCAGAGCGTCGAAGAGCTGCGGGAGATCATCCGACCGGAGCCGCGACAACAGTTCCCCGGGCTCTCGGACCCCGATCTGAAACTCGCGGACCTGCTGAACCTGCCGACGTTCACCGTGGAGGGCAAGCGGTACTACGAGCCCTTCGCCATGATCCTCTGGGACAGCTTGGTCGAGAGGGTGGTGTATCCGATCACGGATTGCGCCGGCTACGCGAGGTGGGCTTTCAACTGGGCCCGGCTTCGCCGCCCCGACCTCGACTTCCTGAACTACAACCTGGACCGGGGCGCCTACACCCGACGGAACCGCTGAGCGCCCCATGCCCGCGAACACGTCGGCCGAGAACTGCGTGTTCTGCGCGATTGTGGCCGGAGTCAGCCCGGCGTACCGGGTCTACGAGGACGACGACATCGTGGCGTTCCTCGACATCCGCCCGGTGAGCCGGGGCCACACGTTAGTGATCCCGAAGCCGCACAGCCTCTACCTGGAGGATCTGGACCCAGGCAACGGGGCGAAGGTCTTCCAAGCAGCTCAGCGTATCGCCCGAGGCATCCGGCGCAGCGATCTCGGGGCCGCTGGCGTGCATCTGGTCGTCAACGACGGCAGAGCCGCCATGCAGACCGTCTTCCACACGCACCTGCATGTGATCCCCCGTCGCAAAGGCGACAAGCTCAGTCTGTCCTTCCTCTTCGGCGCGCTCTGGCGAAAACTCGCCGACCCCGAACGAACTGCCGAAGCGATCCGCGAAGGCCTGCGCAGACTGGGCTGAGCTGTGCCGAACGCTCGAACAGAGCCATCTCGTCCGGGTGTTTGAGGTGGGCCGCTTTCTGCGCGGTCAACTCGCGCTGAGGCTGGAGGTCAGACCTCGCCCAAGTCCTTGTACGGGTTCGCGTCCCCGGCGGGACGGGCTTGCGCGGCGACCTTGCGGGCCGCCTCGTCCGCCTCGCGGGACTTGCGGACCAGTTCCTCCATCTGCGCGACCGAGTCGGGCACCTTGTCCAACGTGAACTTCAAGCTCGGGGTGAATTTCACCCCGAGCTGGGCGCCGACAAGGCCTCGGAGCCTGCCGGCGAACTCGACGAACGCCTCGGCGGCGCCTGCCACATCCGGCTCGTCGGCGATGCTCGCGCCCCGAACCGTGTAGAACAGGGTGACTTCTCGCAAATCGGCAGTCATCTTCGCGTCGGTGAAAGTGACCAGTTCCAACCTGGGGTCCGGAATCTCATGCTCGACCGCGTTCGCGATCAAGGTCCGGACCCGTTTCGCGAGCCGTCGGGCTCGCGCTGGGTCAGCCATGAGTTCCCTGCTCAGGCACGCGGCTTCTCCTGAAGTTCGTACGCTTCGATGACATCGCCCACCTTGAAGTCGCCGTACGTGAGGGTCAGACCGCATTCGTAGCCCTCGCGGACTTCGGTCGCGTCGTCTTTCTCCCGTCGCAGCGAGGAGATCGTGAGCTCTTCGACGATGACGGAGGAGTCCCGCACCAGGCGCGCTTTCGCATTGCGGCGCACCACGCCCGAGGTGACCATGCAACCCGCGATGAGGCCGGCCTTCGACGATTTGAACAGCGCCCGGACTTCGGCGGAACCGAGCGAGACCTCTTCGTAGATCGGCTTGAGCATGCCGGTGAGCGCCTTGGTGATCTCGTCGATGGCCTGGTAGATGACGGTGTAGTACCGGACCTCCACGCCTTCTCGGCTCGCGAGCTCGGTGGCCTTGCCCTCGGCGCGCACGTTGAACCCGATGATGATCGCGTTCGACGCGGCGGCAAGGTTGACGTTGGTCTCGGTGACCCCGCCGACGCCTCGGTCGATGACCCGAAGCTCGACCTCTTCGCCGACGTCGATCCCGATGAGCGCTTCTTCAAGCGCCTCCACGGTGCCGGAGTTGTCGCCCTTGAGGATGAGGTTGAGCTGGCTGGTCTCTTTGAGCATCGAGTCGAGGTCTTCGAGGCTGATCCGACGACGGCCCTTCGCCGCGAGCTCGTTGCGCCGCATGGCTGCGCGGCGGTCGGCGATCTGCCGGGCGATGCGGTCCTCGTCGACCACGAGGAGGCTGTCGCCCGCCCTGGGCACCGAGGTGAAGCCGATGACCTGCACGGGACGGGACGGCAGCGCCTCGGGCACGTCGTCCCCATGCTCGTCCACCATCTTGCGCACGCGGCCATAGGCGTCACCGGCGACGACGGAGTCGCCGACCCGCAGCGTGCCGCGTTGGATGAGCACGGTCGCCACCGGGCCGCGGCCGCGGTCGAGGTGCGCTTCGATGGACACGCCCTGCGCCTCACGGTCCGGGTTTGCCCGCAGGTCCAGTGCCGCGTCCGCGGTCAGAAGGATCGCCTCGAGCAGCCGGTCGATGTTCGTGCCGTTGCGAGCGGAGATGTCGACGAACATGGTGTCGCCGCCGTACTCCTCAGCGACCAAGCCGAACTCGGTGAGCTGGCCCCGGACCTTCGCCGGGTCGGCTCCCTCTTTGTCGATCTTGTTGACCGCCACCACGATGGGCACATCCGCCGACTTCGCGTGGTTGATCGCCTCGACGGTCTGCGGCATGACGCCGTCGTCGGCGGCGACGACCAGGACCGCGATGTCCGTGACTTTCGCGCCGCGGGCACGCATAGCGGTGAAGGCCTCGTGACCGGGGGTGTCGATGAAGGTGACGATCCGCTCTTCGCCGTCCAACGACGTCGTCACCTGGTACGCGCCGATGTGCTGGGTGATGCCGCCATGCTCGCCGCCGCGGACGTTCGCCTGGCGGATCGTGTCCAAAAGACGGGTCTTGCCGTGGTCGACGTGGCCCATGACCGTGACGACCGGAGGCCGGACCACCAGGTCTTCCTCTTCGTCGTCGTCATCGCCGTAGGTGAGGTCGAAGGAGTCGAGCAGCTCGCGGTCCTCGTCCTCCGGGCTGACGACGTGGACCTTGAAGTTCAGCTCCTCACCGAGCAGCTGCAGGGTCTCGTCGCCGACCGACTGTGTGGCCGTGACCATTTCGCCGAGGTTGAACAAAGCTTGGACCAACGAAGCCGGGTTCGCGTCGATCTTCTCCGCGAAGTCGGAGAGCGAAGCGCCCCTGGCGAGACGGATGACTTCGCCGTTGCCTCTTGGCAGCCGCACGCCATCGACAACGGGAGCCTGCATGCTGTCGTATTCCTGGCGCTTTTGCCGTTTCGATTTGCGGCCACGCTTGACCGGGCCGCCCGCTCGGCCGAACGCGCCCGCGGTTCCGCCGCCGCGGCCGCGGCCGCCAGGACCGCCCGGACGACCGGGACCGCCGGGGCCTGAGGGACCGCCCGGACCGCCCGGACCGCCACGGCCCGGAGCTCCCGTCTGAGCCCCACCGGGGCCACGCCCGCCGGGACCGCCCGGACGTGGTCCTGGACCTGGGCGAGGACCTCGGGGAGGCATCGAGCCGGGGCTCGGGCCACGCCCTGCGGGACGGGGTCCACCAGAAGAAGCAGCGGGCCTCGGCATCCCTGGAACAGGCGGACGCGAGCCGGAAGGCCCAGGTCGGGGCCCCATTGGACGAGGCACGCCGGGCACGGACGACGGAGAGGGGGCTCCGGGACGAGGGCCTGGCGTGGCCCCCCTGCCCGGCTGCGGCGCAGGAGCGGCCGCAGGAGGCGGAGTGGAAGAGAACGGGTTGTTGCCGATCCGGGGCGGACGCGGCGTGGGGGCCTGAGGACGCGGCGCAACAGCGGCGTCCTGAGGTTGCTGCCCGGCTGCCGCCGCTGGCGCGGCGGGGGTCGCGGGCTGCTGCGGACGTGGGCCGGGGCGAGGCGCGGCCTCTGATTTCACGGCCGTTTCTTTGGGCTGCGGGTTCGGCTGTTCGCCCGCGGCCGGAGCCGCCTGCTTCGCCGCGGGGGCCTTGCGCCCGTCCGCGCCAGCAGAGGCGGCGAAATGATCCCTCAGCCGCCGCGCGACCGGCGGCTCGATCGTCGACGAAGCCGACTTGACGAACTCCCCCTGGTCTTTGAGCCTCGCAAGAAGATCCTTGCTGCTGACTCCTAGTTCTTTGGCCAACTCGTGCACTCGAGTCTTGCCTGCCACTGGCGCTCTCCTCATCTGTCGAGGCCAAGCGTCCGGCGTGCTCACGACGAGCAGGCGGCCGACCTCGAACTATGTCCGATCAGTATTCATCGTTGATGCTTCACAACGTGCTCATTTGTGTTGGGTGCCTTTCGTATTCGGCCCAATCATTTCGTTTGCTCCTCAATCGCGGCGACCTCGTCCAGCACAGCCGAACAATCGACAGTTCCGGGGTGGCGCAATGCTCTTGCGAAGGCCTTTTTCCGCCCAGCCGCCAACACGCACGCCGACTTCGGGCAAACCCAGGCTCCTCGTCCGCCCAAGCGCCTGCTGAAATCCAACACGAGGACCTCAGAGGCTTCTTGCCGCACGATGGCAGTCCTCAGCAAAGCCGAGGCAGGCATCCGCTGCCGACACCCCACGCATGTGCGTATGGGCACATGCGGCGCTGACGGACCAGGACGGTCGAAGAACCGAGAATTCATCATACTCCTCTTCGGTCCGATTGAAAAGTTGGTTCGGCCGCTCGGGAGTGTCACGAAACGCTGCGGTCCGCTGCGGCCTTTCTCGCGACTTCCGGGTCCTGCTCGCTGCGGATGTCGATCCGCCATCCAGTGAGCCGCGCGGCCAGCCGGGCGTTCTGGCCCTCCTTGCCGATCGCGAGGGAGAGCTGGGAGTCCGGAACGACCACTCGAACCGCCTTCACGACCGGGTCGAGCACACGCGTGAGGAGCGCCCTCGCGGGCGAGAGCGCATTGCCGACAAAAGTCGCGGGGTCCTCGTCGAAGTCGATGAGGTCGATTTTCTCGCCGGCTAGCTCGCTCATCACGTTGCGCACGCGTTGGCCGTTCTGCCCGATGCACGCGCCCTTGGCGTTCAAGCCGGGCACGGTGGACTTCACCGCGATCTTCGAGCGGTGCCCGGCCTCCCTGGCCACAGCCACGATCTGCACAGCCCCATCGCCGATCTCCGGCACTTCGAGGGCGAAAAGTTTGCGGACCAGGTTCGGGTGGGTCCGCGAAAGCGTGATCTGCGGCCCGCGCCTGCCCGGTTTGACGCTGACGACATAGCACTTGACCCTGTCTCCGTGCACGAGCGACTCCCCCGGCACCTGCTCCGCCACGGGGAGGACGCCCTCGTAGCTTTTCAGCTCGGAACCCATCCGCACGATCTGCAGGCCACGCTCATTCGCCCTGGCGTCGCGCTGCACCACGCCCGCGACGATGTCGCCCTCCTTGACGGGGAGGTCGGCAAAGCCCTGATCGCCCTCCGCGTCGCGCAGCCGCTGGAGGATGACCTGCCGCGCTGTCATGGTGGCGATGCGGCCGAAGTCGTCCGGGGTGTCGTCGTATTCGCCGAGAAGGTTGCCGTCCTCGTCACGCTCTGCCACAAGGACTCGGACCGCTCCGTGCTTGCGGTCGATGTCGACGCGGGCGTCGGACTGGTGCCCGTCGGTGTGTTTGTATGCGGTGAGCAAAGCCGACGCTATCGCATCGATGATCTTTTCGCTCGAAAGGCCTTTCTCAGCCTCAATCGCACGCAGGGTCTGAACATCAATATGCATCGGACGTCCCGCTCCTCGTTTTGACTTGTTCACCCGGCCCGCTTGCGCGCCAAGCCTTCCTCATTGAGGGTAGTGTAGCGCGTTTCCCGATCAAACGCAGCCCATGGCAGGATGGTGAACCGTGCATGCCGACCGATCTTCGCCGGTGAACCGGCGGACAACGCTGCTCGCCGCAGCGTGGGGAATTCTCGTCTGCGCAGCTGGCTGCGCCCAAGGCGAACGCAGGCCCGCCGATCTGAAGACCGAGCAGTTGCTCACCGCGCTGCGAGAGCAATCGGGCCGCGCTTGGATTGAGACCAGGCAGGCGGAGCTGCTCGCACAACAGGACCCCGACCGGGCCGCCGCGCTGCGGGAAGTCGCGGATATCCGCCGGGCCCACGCCGAAGCGTTCGACGCGCGCACGGTGGCATTGGCCCCGAAGACGAGCGCGTCGCCAGCCGCCTCTGCGGACCCGTCGAAGCATCTCCCCGAACCGGTGTCATTGGCCCGATGCAAAGCCTCCCTCGTCGAGTCGCAACGCCTCGCGGGCGAACTCGCCAAAGGCTCCTCGGGCGAGCAGGCGGGCTTGGCCGCGTCGGTCGCCGCGGCGATCCGAACACTCCTGAGTGTCACGCTCGTGGAGGCGGCCCAATGACCGGGCTGCCTCGCGCGGACGCCGCCGCGCTGGCTGACGCGTTGGCGGCGGAGCACGCAGCCGTGTACGCGTACGGCGTGGTGCAAGCCTGGGTGCGCCACCAGGCAACCGCCCAGCTCGCCGCAGACATCATCACCGAACACCGAGCGCATCGGGACGCGGCAGAGTCACGGCTCGCGCGCGCGGGCGCGGCCGTCCCGACCGCCGCCCCCGCCTACACCCTGCCGATCACGGTGACTGACGGGCCTGCAGCCGCGCGGCTCGCAGCGCAGATCGAGCATGAGACCGCGCAGGCGTGGCGCGCGCTCGTCGAGCGCGCCACGCTGCCAGAGGTCCGAGAAGAAGGCGTGCGGCACCTGGGAGACTGCGCAGTGCGCCTCGCGCAATGGCGGGAGAACTTGGATCTGCGCCCCGTCGCCAGCCCGTTCCCCGGGGAAGGCTAGGAGCCCGCCGATCCCGCCCCGACTGCGCCGAGACCGCACAGGCTCACGCCGAACAGCAAGGGGACCACGCACGCGATGACGCAACTGAGCGCGTAGAACGCCAGCGAGACGTACAAGGTCCACTGACCGATCTTCTTGGTGTTCTCCGAAGCGCGCTGTGCCGCCGCGACATCGCCGCGCCGCCAACACTCATCGACCTTGTTCGACTCCAGAAGGGCGAAAATGCCGGTCGGGAGGAACAGCAGGAACGCGGCGACGACCCAACCGATGTGCTTGTCCGGTATGCGCACGATCTGGCCAGGAACCGGATACTGCCCGTACTGCGGATACTGTCCGTAAGCAGGCTGGTGCCCGTAACCAGGCTGCTGCCCGTACTGCGGGTATTGGCCATGTCCAGGCTGCTGGCACGGGTCAGACGGATCGGTCACGACTGCCCGCCGCTGCTCATCCTAAAGAGCACCTGCGGAACCCCCGACAGCCCCCGTGGCCAAGAGGACGCAGCAGCAAATCAGCGTCAGCGAGTTCAATCCGATGCACACCCACAGGGAGATTTTGCCCCACTTCTTCGCTTCTTCGGAAGCTCGCTGCGCACCGGCGAAATCGCCTTGCTGCCACAAGGGCACAACTTTCCCAGAGGCGCTGAAAGCGGCGAAGCACAACGGCCAGAACAGGAAAATCGCGGCGATGGCCCAGCCTTTGTTGTCCGGCGGTGGACCACCGGCCCCGAAGGGGGCGCCCCCCGAAAGCGGGCCGTACGGATTGCCGGGCGGCGGGCCGTACGGGGAAGCGCTCGGCGGCGGAGCGTACGGGGAGCCACCAGCGGGCGGCGGGGCGTACGGGGAGCCGTAGGGCGAACCCGGCTGCTGGTTCGGGTCAGAGCCCGGGAATGGCTGATTCGGTGGGTACGTCACCGCGTGTTCCGCCTTTCATAGCGTCCGCGCCGAAGCGCGTCCTCTGTTTTGTGGCGCCCGCGGCCCCGAAACGAACAATGATCTGCGAAGAGACTAACCTATGGCGCACACCGTGTCGCTTGGGGCCTTCTCCCTCACTTCTCACACATGCAACCGCTCACACATGCAACATTGTGAACGGGACGAATGGAAGGTTTCGGATGACGAACCACAAAGGGATCACAGCGCAGAAAGCCAGCCCGGCCCAAAGTTTGTCATGCCAAGTCGGCAGTTTCACCCCGCGCCACCGCTGCATGAGCCAGGTGAACCAGGCGTACGCGAGCGCCAAGACGATCACCAAAGCGACCGCGTTGTAATGCAGGGCCTGCGGCACGTCGCCGTGCATGAAGTACCACATCATCCGAGAGCCGCCGCAACCTGGGCAATCGATTCCGAAAAGCTGCCGAAGCGGGCATGGCGGTATCGGCCCGCCAGGCGTCTCCGGGTGCGCGAACCACATGCCGACGCAGGCGGCCAGACCGAGCGCTCCGACTGCGACCGGCGCGGCCATGCCACGCGTGAAAAGGGCCGAGCAGGCGCGACCTGCCTCCTCCAACACTGGCCTGTCTGCCGAAGCGGTCCTATGCTCGCACATGAAAATCCTCTAAGCTGAACGCGGAGCCAAATCCGTTTTGCGCACCGGCGAAATGAAAAGCCAGGAAGGCGATCAGCGCGATCATCGCGATGATCAGACCGATGCCGCCGAGCACGGCCGCCCCGATCGACAGTCCCGGGCCCCGCTGTTCTCGCTTGGCCTTCTGGATGCCCAGAATGCCGAGGACGAGGGCGATAAGGCTCAACAGAACGCCAAACACGGCGGTGAAGACGCAGCAGCAGTCCAAGAGTATCCCGGCAATCCCCAGAATCAAGCCGATGACGCCGAACGTGTCGGTGCCGGCCCCTTGCTGGGGAGCGCTGTAGCCGCCAGCTCCGCCGTACGGCTGTTGGCCGTACGGGTTCGGGGGCTGCCCGCCATACGGTGGCTGTGCGCCGTACACAGGCTGCCCGCCGTACGCCGGCTGGTCCCCGTAGGGCGTTTGACCGCCGTACGGCGATTGGCCCCCGTGCGGGGGCTGCCCATAGGGATTCTGCCCCGGCGGGTACGTCATCGCGCGAACTCCTCGTCAATCCACCGGCGTGTCCACCGGCTTCCTCCACTTTCTCACAACCCGCCCCACTGGCCTTCGGAGGCTAGTGCTGATTGGGCAAGTCTTCGAATCCCCCAGCGAGACCAAAGGCGAGAATCGAGCCATAGACCAAGACGGCGAGCACGCCGAGCGCAGTGGACACCACGCCAAGCCAGAAGCCAACTTGGGCAAGAGACCTGTTCTCGGGCAGGTTTTTCTTCATATACGCCCTACCGCAGATCATTGCGGGGACACCAGTGAAGCAGCTACAACCGGTCAGCGAAAGAATGCCTAAGACGAGCGCGGCGACTGCGAGTGTGCTCGGCTCCGCCTGCGCGGGCGGATAGTACGGGTGGGAATACGGTCCCGCGCCCGGCGGGAGACCGGGCGCGGGACCGTAAGCGCTTGCAGGCGGGTACGGCTCTTCATGCCTTTCCCCTGGACCCGTCAAGGCGCCGTGGTGCTCGCGTTGAAACCGAGGTCCAGCATGCCCGTGAGGCTCAGAATCACACCAAGGACGCCCCAGGCGATCGCGATGCCGATGGCGATCCAACCGAACTTCTTCTGCTGCTGGTTGCCTTTGGCGGTCGCCACCGCGACAATGCCGAGAATCAAACCGATCGCGCAGATGTCGAACAGCGCGGCGAACACGATCGCGAGGATGCCGAGGGTGTTCTTTTGCTCCGCGGGCGGCTGCTGCGCGGGAAAACCTTGGAAGGGAGGCTGCTGTCCTGGCGCGCCAGGCTGCCCGGCCTCGCTGTACGGGTTCGGTTCGGATGGATAGGTCATGTCACAAACTCCTCTTCAGTCCCCCGGCGCAGAACCGGATGCGATCACTATCTCACAACAGCAATCGCCATTCCGTCCCAGCCCTTCGATGACACGAGTTGCAGAGCGGTGGCTTCCAATTTGGGATGCGACCCCAACAGTTCGAGCACCTCGCGCGTTCCTCGGGTGTCCGCGTCCCCGTGCTCAGGGTCCAAAGCGTTCGGGTCGATCAGCGCCCCCGCGCGCACCACGTTGTCCACCACGATCACCGTGCCCGGATGGGCGAGGTCCACAGAGAGGCGCACGTAATTCGCGTTGTTGCGTTTGTCGGCGTCGACAAAAACCAGGTCGAACGGCTGGACCCCTTCGGCTTTGAACGCGAGCAGCGAGTCCATGGCCGGTCCCACCACGATCTCCACCAGGTCGGCGACCCCGGCGAGGACATGGTTCTCCCTGGCCACCTCGGCGTAGTGGGGATTGATCTCCAGCGTCACGACTTTCCCGTCAGGCGGCAAAGCCTTGGCGAACCAAGTGGAGCTGTACCCCCCGAGCGTGCCGATCTCAAGGACGCGCCTCGCCCCGGCGATCTTGGCGAGCAGACACAAGAATTTCCCCGCGTTCGGGACGACGTCGATGGGCGGCAGACCGCCCGCCTTGTTGCGGCGATAGATCGAGTCCGTGTCTTCCTCGGTCGCAGACAACAAGGTCTGCGACAGCCATTCGTCAACGGCGACCCAGGACGGATCTGGGTGGAAAGCACGAGTCATAGGACCACCGTACTCGCCGCCAGCCGGCTCAGCGGACGGTCTTGCCAGCCGCCTGACCGGAGCCCTGGGCGACGATAGCCGCGGCCTTGGCGAGCGCAGCGACAGCGGAGGGGACCACGACGCTGACGTCCACGAGGCCGGATGCGCCGCTGAAGCGCTCTTTGAGTTCGACTTTGCCCTCGCCCGCCCAGTCACGGCCGACGACCACGACCACCGGTGCTCCGAGCAGCTCCGCGTCGGCGAATTTCACACCGGGGGAAGCTTTGCGATCGTCCAAAAGCACTCGCAGGCCGTGCGATTCGAGCTCGGCCGCGTACCGCTCTGCCGCCTCGGCCTCCGCCCCGCCCTTCCCCGTGGAGAGGACGTGCACCTGGAACGGCGCGACCTGCGGCGGCCAGCGCAAGCCCTTCTCGTCGAGCCACTGCTCGGCGATGACGCCCACCAGACGGGAGACCCCGATGCCGTAGGAGCCCATGATGAGGCGCGCCGGTTTGCCGTTCTCGCCGAGGACGTCGACCGAGAACGCGTCGGTGTATTTGGTGCCGAGCGCGAAGACGTGGCCGATCTCGATGCCGCGCGCGGCGACGAGCGGGCCCCTGCCGTCCGGGGACGGGTCGCCTTCCCGGACCTCGGCGGCGTCGATGGTCCCGTCCGCGGTGAAGTCCCGTCCGTGCACGAGGTCGACGACGTGCTTGCCGTGCTCGTCGGCCCCGGTGATCCATCGCGTGCCGATCCCGACCCTGGGGTCGAGCAGGTAGCGCACCCCGTTGGCGCGCAGCGCGCCCGGACCGATGTAACCGCGCACGAGGAACGGGTTCGCGGCGAAGTCCTCCTCGGCCACCAGCGCCACTTCGGCGGGCTCCAGCTGGGCTTCGAGGCGTTTGAAGTCCACCTCGCGGTCCCCGGGGAGGCCGATCGCGAGCAGCTCCCACTGCCCGCCCGGCTCTCTCGTCTTGACGAGGATGTTCTTGAGGGTGTCCGCACCGGTCACCTCTCGCCCGAGCGCCTGGTTGGCCCATGCCACCAGCGTCGCGATGGTCGGGGTGTCGCCGGTGTCGTGGATTTGGGCCGCGGGCGCGTCCGAGAAGTCCACCGGTTCCGCTGGCGGCGTGGCGACGGCTTCGACGTTCGCCGCGTAACCAGACTCCAGGCAACGCACATAGGTGTCCTCGCCGATGGCGCTCTCGGCGAGGAATTCTTCGCTGGCCGAGCCGCCCATCGCGCCGGAGGTGGCGGCGACGATGACGTAGGAGACGCCGAGCCGGTCGAAAATCCGCTGGTAGGCGTCGCGATGGGCGTGGTAGGCGGCCTTGTTGCCCGCCTCGTCCACGTCGAAGGAATACGCGTCCTTCATCACGAACTCCCGGCCGCGCAGGATGCCTGCGCGCGGGCGCTCCTCGTCGCGGTATTTGGTCTGGATTTGGTACAAGATGACCGGCAGGTCTTTGTAGGAGGTGTACTCGCCCTTCACGATGAGCGCGAAAAGCTCTTCATGGGTCGGCGCGAGCAGGTAGTCGCCCCCCTTGCGGTCCTTGAGGCGGAAAAGATTGTCGCCGTACTCCGTCCACCGGTTCGACGTCTCGTAGGGCTGGCGCGGCGCGAGCGCGGGCAGCAGGATCTCCTGGGCGCCGATGGCGTCCATCTCCTCGCGCACAACGGCCTCGACCTGGCGCAGAACCTTCAGCCCGAGCGGGAGCCAGGTGAACACCCCGGGGGAAACCCTGCGGACATAGCCGCCGCGCACGAGCAGTTTGTGGTTGGCGACTTCGGCGTCCGCCGGGTCCTCCCGCAAAGTGCGGACGAACAATTCAGAAAGTCTTGTCGGCATAGCGCATCAGCTTATGCGGTGCCACCGCCGATCGAGAAATACACGGTCACGCTGATGTCGTGGGCGGGTTCTTGACGAGGACGAACTCATGCTCGGCGATGTCCGCGAGCATCTCCTCGTGCGCCCACGGGGTCCATGGCCACAATTCGGGCAGACCGTCTTTGCCGAGGTACCAGCTGTTGCAGCCGGAGTTCCAGATGGTGCTCTTGGATGCCTCTTTGATTTCCGCGTTGTAGGCGTCGGTCACCGACTGTTTCGGCGCAGCGGTGTCGAACTGCCCTTCCCGCCAGCGGTCGATCCACCGCATGATGTACTTCGCCTGCGTCTCGGCGACCGCGACGAGGGAGAAGTTCCCGACCGGGCTGTGCGGCCCCATGATGAAGAAGAAATTCGGGAAACCTGGCAGGGCGACAGTCCGGTACGCGCGGGGCCCGCCGGAAGCCTGCCATGTCTGGCTCAAGGTGCGCCCGTCCTCGCCGACGAGGTCCACCGGCTGCACGAATGCTTGCGGGTCGAAGCCCGTGCACATGGCGATCACATCGGCTTCGTGCAGCTCGCCGTCTTTGGTGACCACGCCCCGCTGTTCGATGTGGTCGACGCCCTCGGTCACCAGGCGCACGTTCGGCTGCTGCATCCTCCGGTAGAAGCTCGGGTGCATGACCATTCTCTTGCACATCGGCTTGTCCGGCGGAGTCAGTTTGGCCCGCAGCTGCTTGTCGCGCACAGTGCGCAGATTCCACCTGCACATGGTGTCGATGAGCTTGTACTTCCAACTGTCCGGTTGGATCGTCGCTTGTGCGAAGATGCCGAAAAATTGGCGCATCGTCCAATAAAAGACATTGTCGAGCAAGGGGACCTTGCGCAGCAAGAGTCGCACCACCGGGCCGGTGGGCGGATTCGGCAACGGCATGACCCATTGCGGTGTGCGCTGGAAGAGCGTCACATCGATCCCGCGTTTTTGCAGGGCGGAGACGATCTGCACACCGGTGGAGCCGGTGCCGACCACGGCCACCCGCTTGCCGTCGAGCGGAACCGAGTGGTCCCACCGGGCGGAGTGGAACAGCGCGCCTTCGAACTTGTCGATCCCTGGGATGTCGGCCATCCTCGGCTTGTGCAGCACACCGGACGCGGCGACGAGGAAGTCCGCCGTGTACTCCCCCTTGCTGGTCTTGACCCGCCAGGCGGTTCCTTCGAAGACCGCTTCGAGGACTTCTTCGCCGAAGCGGATGTGCGGAACGATCCCGAACCGCTCGGCCGCGCCCGAGAAGTAGCTTTCGATCTCGGGCTGAGGCGAGAACAAGTGCGACCACTCGGAGTTCTTGTCGAAAGTGTATTGGTACAGGTGCGAAGGGACGTCGCAGGTGAGACCGGGGTATGTGTTCTCGCGCCAGGTGCCGCCGACGCTCGCCCCTTTCTCCAGGATGATGAAGTCCTCGATCCCGGCCTGCTTGAGCTTGACGCCCATGCAGACGCCCGACATGCCAGCTCCGATGACGACCACGGAAGGCGCGCGGAGGCCTCTTGTCGCGGAGGCTGTTCTGTTGATCGCCAACGTCATTGCCACTCCTTGCGGTTGCATGTTCCACTAGTGTCAATAACACTACTATGACGGCGTTATCGCACCCTCGGCGGGGCAGCGCCTATGCCATGAGCGGCACGCGTCCCGTCCTCGCCTGCAGAACACACCATGGACCGCGTCATACCGGTTGCGGGAGTTCGCCCGTTCCGGCGTCCGCCGCGGCCTTGGCCTCCTGCGCCTCTGCGATCTCTTCCCGGGTGTACCCGATGAAAAAGCCGGTCACAGCAGCGACCAAAGCGACTCCGGCAAGGATCAACAGGCCGAAGGTGTAACCAGAGGAAAGCTGCGCGAGCTGCTCCGGGGACATGCCAGCCGAGTTGCTGTGCCCGACTTCGAGTTTTTGACCGGTGAACAACACGGCCCCCATCACCGAGAGGCCAATGGGCCCGCCCAGCTCCTGCGCGACAAGCGCAATAGCCGCGAGCGCGCCGACCTCTTCATCAGGAATGCCCACCAGCGCGCAGAGCGGCAACGGGACGAGCACCACGCCGACGCCGAAACCAATGAGCAGGATCGGGGCGAGCAAATCGTGCGTGTACGAGGCCGAGGGAGTGAGCGTCGAACCGTCCAGAAAACCGGCGAGCACGAAGACCAAGCCGACCCCGGCCGTCCACCGCGGGGCGATCTTCTTCAAGAGCAACACCGCGACCTGGCTGCCGATCCCGAGCGCGACGGCGAAGGGAATGAACGAGAGGCCGGTCTTCAGCGGCGAGTAGTGCAGCACATCCTGGAAGAAGAGCACCACGTAGATCGTCAAACACATCAGGATCGCGCCAGAGAGGATGATCGTCCCGAACGTTGCGATCTTGTCTTTGTTCGCGAACAGGCGCAGGGGCAGCAGCGGATTGGGCGAGCGCAGCTCGATCACGAAAAAAGCCACCAGCAACACCGCGCCGAGCGCCAAGGGGGCGACGATCCACGGACTGTCCCACCCCCAAATCGGCCCTTGGGTGAAGCCGAAGACGAACGCGAAAACCGCCCCTGCGGACGCGGCTGCGCCGGGGAGGTCCAGCTTCGTGCTGTTCGGGGCGACGTTCGGGATCGTCAGCGCGGTGAGGACCAAAATGCCGATTCCGACCGGGACGTTGACCGCGAAGATCAACTGCCAGTCGAGCCCGGATATCCCGACGTGATCGCCAATGAACCTGCCGAGTTCCGTGAGCGCGCCGCCGAAGATCAGCCCGGCGATCGAGCCGATCCCCAGCATGCCGCCATAGATGGCCACCGCCATGTTCCGCGCTGTGCCGGGCTTGTAGAGCGTGGCCACGAGCGCGAGCCCAGTCGGCGACGCCAAAGCGGCTCCGGAGCCTTGGAAGGCGCGGAACACCAGCAGCGAAGCCTCGTCCCACGACAACGAGCACAGCAACGAGCCCAACGTGAAAATGCCGACCCCGAGCAAAAAGGCCCGTTTGCGCCCGATCAGGTCGCCGATCCTCCCGCCGATCAGCATCAAGCCGCCGAACGCGAGCACATAGGAGGTGATGACCCACGACCGACCCGGCCCGGAGAGGCGCAGCGCCTCACCGATCCGGTACAGGGCGATGTTCGCGACCGTGCCGTCGAGCGTCGCCATGAACTGCATGCCGCCAAGAGCCAGAATCGCGAGGCCGAACGCGCTCGCGCGTTGTTCGTGGTTGTGCCGTCCTCGGAGGAATTCGTTCCAGCGGTCCTTCACGAACGCGACGGCGAGCCCGGCCAGCCCCGGTTTGGGCTCAGAGAGCGCGGCGGGCGGGGGCGCTTGCCCACCAGGGCCGGCCGCGCCGGAAAAGCCTGCGTCTCGCGTGGGCGCGGGGTCGTCAAACGCGGTGTCGTCAGTGGTCCTGCTCATAGACCGCCAGCCTACCTTGCGGCCGCCGCCGATTCCTCCAAGAGCGACACCACTGCGCCGACGACCACGACTGCCGGTGGGCCGACCTGTTCCCGCTGAGACAGCTCCGCCACCTGGTCGAGCCGGGACTTGAGCACGCGCTGCCCGCGCTGGCTCGCGTCTTCGACCACAGCGGCAGGCGTGGCGGGGTCCCGGCCCCCGGCGATGAGCGCCTCGCTGATCGCGCGCAACTGCCCGATAGCCATGAGCAGGACCAACGTGCCTTTGAGCCGGCCAAGGCTCGGCCAATCGACCAGCGATTCGGGAGCGTCCGGCGCGAGGTGGCCGCTCACGATGACCGCCTCGTGCGTCACCCCCCGGTGGGTGACCGGGATCTCGGCAAGGGCCGGAGCCGCGATCGCGCTGCTCACCCCCGGCACCACAGTCACCGGGACGCCCGCCTCAAGGCAGGCGAGGTACTCCTCGAAACCCCGCCCGAACACGTACGGGTCGCCGCCTTTCAGGCGGACCACGAACTTTCCGGCCCGCGCGTGCTCGATCAACGTCCGGTTGATCTCCCCCTGGCCCATCGCGCGACCGCCCGGCACTTTCGCCGCGTCCACCACCAAAGCCCTCAGACCCAACTCTGCCAAGAGTTCGGGCGAGCCGAGCCGGTCCGCGACAACGACGTCCGCCTGGGCCAAAAGCCGTTTGCCTCGCACGGTGATGAGCTCGGGATCTCCAGGACCGGCCCCGACCAACGCCACCCCAGGAGCGGCGGACCCGGCCAACGGCTCCTCGACGTCCAGGCTGCCGTCCTCGATGGCCGCCTGGATCGCGGAGCGCGCGGCGGCGGATCGACGGTGGTCGCCGCCCGCGAGGACGCCGACCGTGAGCGAGCCGGAACGCCCGGTCGCGGGAGTGACCGCCGATCCGCTCCTGGCCTGGTCCGCACGGACGCAGAAGATTCGCAGCCGGTCTGCCTCCGCGACGACGCTGGCATTGACCTCGGCATTGTCGGTGCAGGCGAGGGCGTACCAACATCCTTCGAGATCGCCCTCGCGGTACTCGCGAAGCACCACCGTCACGCCTCGAGTCGCCTCAATGGCTGTGGTCACCTCTGGCGCGACAACGGTCACCCGCGCCCCGGCCCGCACCAAACCCACGACCCGGCGGCGGGCCACCGCTCCCCCGCCGACCACCACAACCGGCTTGTCCGCGAGGTTCAGGCCTGCGAGATACGGTTCGGGCGAATTCGGGCTCAAGAGGCCGGGGTCAGCTCGAGCGCTTTCGCAGATTCTTCGAACAGGCGCTGGTGGAGCTGCGGATTGTCCGAAAGCTTCGTCCCATACGACGGCACGAGCTCTTTGAGCTTCCCGCTCCAGCGCTCATGGTCCTTCGGGAAGCAGCGCTCCAGGAGGGAGAGCATCGCGGACGCGCACACGGACGCTCCGGGCGAGGCCCCGAGCAACCCGGCCACCGTTCCGTCCGGCGTGGCCTCCACGGCGGTGCCGAACTCCAACGCGCCCTTCGCGCCCTTGCCGCGGATGATCTGCACCCGCTGCCCCGCGAAATACAGGTCCCAATCGGAGGCCTCGGCGGAGGGGACGAAGTCCTGCAACGCCGCGATCCGGTCCGACGACGATTGCAGCAGCTGGCTGACGAGGTATTTCACCAGGCCGAATTCGGTGAGGCCCACCGAAAGGTACGGCAGGATGTTCATCGGGCGCAGAGAAGCGACGAGGTCCGTGAGACGGCCTTCTTTCAAGTACTTCGGGGACCAGCCCGCGTATGGGCCGAAGAGAATGCTGCGCTTCCCGTCGATCACCCTGGTGTCCAAGTGCGGCACGGACATCGGCGGGGCGGACCCTTTGGCCTTGGCGTAGACCTTGGCCTGGTGCTGGGCGACGATGTCCGGGTTCGTGCAACGCAGGAAGGCCCCGGAGATCGGGAATCCGCCCATGCCCTTGACCGAGGGCACGCCCGCGGACTGCAAGAGCGGCAGTGCGTAGCCGCCGGCGCCGACGAACACGAACTTCGCCCTGGCCGTGGTCTTTTCCCCGGTGCGCAGGTTCTTCACCGACAACTTCCAACGCTCGCCGTCGCGTTTCAGGCTCGTCACCTCGTGCTCGAACAGGAGCGGTCCCGCGCCCGCGACGTGCGCGAGGAGCTGACGGGTCAACTCGCCGAAGTTCACATCGGTGCCGTCGTCCTCCCATGTGATCGCGAACGGTTCGGAGAAGTCGCGGCCTCGGGCCATGAGCGGCAGACGCTTGGCGAATTCGCCGGGGTCGGTCGAGAAGCCCATGTTCGAGAAGAGCGGATGCCGCACAAGCGCCTCGTGCCGGGCTTTGAGGTAATCGGCGTCCTCCTGGCCGGTCACCCAGCTCATGTGCGAAATCGGGTTGATGAACTGCTTCGGCTCGCTCAGGTGCCCCGCCTGGACCAGGCTCGACCAGAACTGCCGCGACACCTGGAATTGCTCATTGATCGCCACGGCTTTCGTGATGTCCACGGAGCCGTCCGGTTGCAACGGGGTGTAATTGAGCTCGCAGAGCGCCGAGTGGCCGGTGCCCGCGTTGTTCCACGGCGAGCTGGACTCTTGCGCCGCGCCCGGAAGGCGCTCGAAGACCGCGATGGACCAATCCGGCTGCACCTGGCGCAGGAGGGAGCCGAGCGTTGCGCTCACAATTCCCGCCCCGATCAGGGCCACGTCCGTCTCCAGAATGGCGGAACCAGTCTTTTTGGTGGATAGCGCAGGGGCTGTGTGCTCGGGCATACAGAGAATCTTACGTCTGACCTGCTCCCGCTTGTCACCCAGGATGTCTATGATGCCCGCGTGAGCATCGCCGAAGAAACATCGCCTGTTTGGTCGTCTGACGAGTTGGGGGACGATTTTCGCCAACTGGCCATTCCGCTCGGGGACGATCCCGACGGCGAAGGAGAGATTTTCGCCACGCTCGTCAAACACGATCCGCCGCGCGCAGCGGGCGCTGCGCGCGGCGCCGTTCTGCATCTGCACGGCTACAACGATTACTTTTTCCAACGCGAGCTGGCCGAACACTGCGCCGCGCGCGGGCTCCGGTTCTACGCCTTGGACCTGCGCAAGTGCGGCCGCTCTCGACGCGACTGGCTCACCCCGCACGCCAGCTCTGATTTCGCGCAGTACGACGAGGATCTGCGCGCCGCGCTCGCCGTGATCCGGGAGGAGCTCGGCGAAGTCCCGCTTTTCGTGCACGGGCATTCCACCGGCGGGCTCATCGCCCCGCTGTCCGTCGCGCGGTTGCGGCTCGACCCGTCCTGCGATGTGTCGCGGATGGTGCGCGGCCTGGTGCTCAACAGCCCGTTCGTCGAGCTGCCCACGCCAGCCCCGGTCCGGTTCGTCGCCAAGGGGCTCGCGGCGACGCTCGGGCGGATCGCGCCCGCCGCGGCGCTCCCGCAGAGCGAGCTGGCCGCGTACGGCGAGAGCATCCACAAAAATTACCGGGGCGAATGGGACTACAACCTCCAACGCAAACCCCTCCTCGGGCCGCCCCTGCGGCTCGGCTGGTTGCTCGCGGTCGTCAACGCGCAACGGGAGCTGCGCAACAGCGCGAACATCGCCGTCCCGGCCCTGGTGCTGCACTCCGACCGTTCGTATCTCGCCGGTTCCGACCCTGAGCGGACAGACACCGCCGACGCCGTCCTCCAGGTGGCCCATATCAAGCGCTGGGCCGGCCGGGCCGGTCCGCTCGCCACTGCGGCGGAAATCGCCGGAGCGCGCCACGACGTCTTCCTCTCCCGGCTCGAAGCCCGCACACGCGCCTACACGGCGCTGGACGAGTGGCTGGAAAGTTTCGAGCAGACGCCTGTGTGAATATCTCCTGGGCGACCGCACACCGGGGCGCTGCTGAAGCCGAGAGCGCGCGAGCGGCCTTGCGCGAAGAACGCGCTTTCGCTCCGGCACAACGACTGCGCGACAAAAGACAGGGCAAAGGCGACACCAGTCACGACGGCCAGTTTGGCGAGACGCATATTTTTCATGGCGCACAATCCTCTCCGCAATGGCTGAAACTGCCAGCAACCCGGCATGTCGCCGATGTCGCGAAACAAATATCAGCACAGAGAACCCGGGCGGAGGACGCCGGGAAACCGTGGTGACCCGCTGACAGAGAACTGACCATCAGACTGGCAGCATTCAGAAGCGGCAGTGCCGAACGTCCGAAGCCAGAATTGCTTTCGCCCCGAGCTCTTCGAGCTTGTCCATGACCGCGTTGACTTCGGCGCGCGGCGTGAGGGCGCGCACCGCCACCCAATCGGGGTTGGCGAGATCCGCGATGGTCGGGGACTCCAAGCCCGGAGTGACGGCCACTGCTTCGCTGAGCACAGTCTTCGGGCAGTCGTAATCGAGCATGAGGTACTTCTGCGCGAACACCACGCCTTGCAGGCGGGCGGTGAGCTGTGCTTTCGCCTTCTCTTTCTCGGGGTCGCCCGGCCCGTCGCGCTCGAAGAGCACGGCCTCCGAGACGCAGATCGGCTCCCCGAACGGGGCGAGGCCGTGCTGGCTGAGGGTCTGGCCGGAGTCGACCACGTCGGCCACCACGTCGGCGACGCCGAGCTGCACGGAGATCTCCACCGCGCCGTCCAACTGCACCACGGTCGCGTCCACCCCGTGTTTGCTCAGGTGTGCGCGCATGAGGTTCGGCAGCGACGTGGCGATCCTTTTGCCGTTCAGATCCGCCAGCGCCCAAGTGCGGCCGACCGGGGCGGCGAGGCGGAATTTCGAGCCCGCGAAGCCCAGCGGGAGGCGTTCGCGGACCAGCGCGCCCGCGTCGAGGGCCAAATCCCTGCCGGTGATGCCCAAGTCGAGCTCCCCGGAGCCCACATAGACAGCGATGTCGCGCGGACGGAGGAAGAAGAATTCGACGTCGTTCGCGGCGTCGAGCACCGAAAGGTCCTTGCTGTCGCGGCGGCGGCGGTACCCGGCCTCGGACAACAGATCGGCGGCCGGAGCCGAAATCATGCCCTTGTTGGGCACTGCGACCCGCAACATCAGAGCCTCCCGTAGATGTCGTCGAGGGAGATCCCGCGCGCGAGGGCGACCACTTGCGCCCAATACAGCAGTTGGGAAAGCTCCAAAGCCAGAGCTTCGTCGTCCTCGTGCTCGGCGGCCATCCACACCTCGGCGGCCTCTTCGATGATCTTCTTGCCGATGAAATGCACGCCCTTGCCGAGCGCGGTCACGGTCGAGCTGTCGGTGTCGCCGCTCTCGGCGCGGGCCTTGAGCTCTGCGAAGAGGGATTCGAATGTTTTCTGGGCGGCCATAGCCCTGACAGTCTCTCATGCGCCTAGTTGCCGCCTCGTCACAGGAGGGAGCACACTAGAAGGATGCGACCCAAAGCACGTCCCGAGGAAGTCGACGAGGCCGACCTCGCCGTCACGGCGCCCGAGGACCACGCCGCCGGGGTCAAAGCGGTCATGGTTTCGATGGTCCGGGCCTTGCCGCAAATGAAACCGGCCCGCACCGCGAAGGCCTTCGCGCGCCTGAACCAAGACCACGGTTTCGACTGCCCGAGCTGCGCCTGGCCGGACCCGCAGGGGCGTCGGCGGGTGGCCGAATTCTGCGAGAACGGCGCGAAGGCCGTGTCCGACGAGGCCACCAAGGCGAAGGCCGGTCCTGACTTCTTCGCCCGGCACTCGCTCGCCGACCTGGACGGGCGCACCAACTATTGGCTCGGCCAACAGGGCAGGCTCACCCACCCCATGGTGGCCCGGCCCGGTGCGACGCATTACGAGCCGATCTCATGGGACGAGGCCTACCGGCTCATCGCTGACGAGCTCACCGCGCTGCACAGCCCGAACGAGGCGGTCTTTTACACCTCGGGGCGCACGAGCAACGAGGCCGCGTTCTGCTACCAGCTGTTTGCGCGCTGCTTCGGCACCAACAACCTGCCGGACTGCTCCAATATGTGCCACGAGTCCTCCGGCGCCGCGCTCGCGGCCTCTATCGGGATCGGCAAGGGCTCGGTCTCGCTCGACGACGTCCACCACGCGGACCTCATCATCATCGCTGGCCAGAACCCCGGCACCAACCACCCGAGAATGCTCACCGCGCTCGACAAAGCCAAAAGCAACGGGGCGCGGATCGTCGCGATGAACCCCCTGCCCGAGGCGGGCCTGATCCGGTTCAAAGACCCGCAAACCGTGCGGGGCGTGCTCGGCAACGGCACAAAGCTCGCGGACCACTACCTGCGCGTGCGCCTGGGCGGAGACCAGGCCGTGTTCCAAGGGCTGGGGAAACTTCTGGTGGAGAGCGGCAGCGTCGACCGCGATTTCATCGAACGGCACACCCACGGGTTCGCGCAATACGAGCGGCATGTGCGAGCCGTGGACCTCGCCGTGGTCGAGGAGGCGAGCGGCATCCGCGAAACCCAGCTGCGCGAGATCGCGGCACTGCTGGCCCGCTCGCAACGCACGATCATCTGCTGGGCCATGGGTCTGACGCAACATGTCCACGGGGTGGCGACCATCCAAGACGCGACCAGCGTGCTGCTCCTGCGCGGCATGATCGGCAAACCCGGAGCCGGGGTCTGCCCCGTGCGCGGGCATTCCAACGTGCAGGGCGACCGGACCATGGGCATCTGGGAGAAAATGCCCGAAAGCTTCCTCGCCGCCCTCGACAAGGAGTTCGGGATCACAAGCCCGCGCGAGCACGGCGCGGACGTGGTCGACTCGATCCGTCTCATGCGCGACGGCAAGGCGAAAGTCTTTTTCGGCATGGGCGGGAACTTCGTCCAGGCCGCCCCGGACACGGACCTGCTGGAAGCGGCCCTGCGCGGCTGCTCGCTCACCGTGCAGGTCTCGACCAAACTCAACCGGGCCCACGTCGTGCGCGGCAAAACCGCCCTGATCCTGCCCACTCTGGGGCGCACCGACAAAGACGTCCAAGCCGGCGGCAAGCAGGTGGTGTCCGTGGAGGATTCCATGTCCATGGTGCATTTGTCCCGAGGCAACCTCGCGCCAGCGAGCGATCAGCTGCGCAGCGAGGTCGCCATCGTCTGCGAGCTCGCAGCGCGCCTGTTCGGCCCCGAGCACCCGGTGCCGTGGCAGTCGTTCCGCGACGACTACGACCGCATTCGCGACTCGATCAGCCGTGTCGTGCCGGGCTTTGAGCATTTCAACGAACGGGTTCGGGAGAAGGACGGCTTCCTGCTCCCCCATCCGCCCCGTGATTCGCGGGAGTTCGAGACGGCCACCGGCAAAGCGAATTTCTTCGCGAACCCGCTGGAATGGACCCCGGTCCCCGAGGGCAGGCTGATCCTGCAGACCTTGCGCAGCCACGACCAGTTCAACACCACGATCTACGGTCTCTCCGACCGTTACCGGGGGGTGGCGGGCGGGCGGCGCGTGGTGTTCGTGAACCCGGAGGACATCCACGAGCTGGGCCTGCGCGACGGGATGCATGTGGACATCGTCTCGGAGTGGGACGACGGCGGCACACAGCAGCAACGCCTCGCGCCGAACTTCCGCGTGGTGGCCTACGACACGCCCAAGGGCAACGCGGCGGCCTACTACCCCGAGACCAACTCGCTGCTGCCGCTGGACCATGTGGCAAAAGGGTCCAACACACCAGTCGCGAAGGCGATCACGGTGCAATTGAAACCGGTCGGCGCCTGATGGGCCGGGTGACGGTGCGCAAACCGGTCCTGCGGGTGAACGGAGCCACCCAGACCGACAGGCTCGACTCGCTCGCCGTGGAAGAGCCGTTGGAAATCCGCCTCGGCGGCAAAGCCCTCGCCCTCACGATGCGCACCCCCGGCGACGACGTGGACCTCGTGCACGGCTTCCTGCACGCTGAAGGAATCGCGCGCAGCAGGGACGACGTGTCCAGCGTCCGCTACTGCGAGGGCACAGACCCCGAAACAGGCCTGCAAACCTACAACGTCGTCGACGTGGCGTTGCGCGAAGCGGCGCGGGCTCGGGCAACGGGCCTCGGCCGCTCCTTCACGGTCTCCTCGGCCTGCGGGGTGTGCGGGAAGACTTCGCTGGACCAAGTGGTGTCCGCGAGCGCGTATCAGCTCCGCGACGACACATCCTCGTTCTCCTCGGCCATGCTCGCGGCCGCGCCGGACACGTTGCGCTCCGCGCAGCGCGTCTTCCAGGCGACGGGGGGCCTGCACGCGGCGGCGGTCATGGAACCGGACGGCGCGGTGCTCGCCGTGCGCGAAGACGTGGGCCGGCACAACGCGGTGGACAAAGTCATCGGCCATTTCCTGCGCGAAGACAAACTGCCCCTTGCGGGGCACGCGCTCATCGTCTCAGGCCGCGCTTCCTTCGAGCTGGTGCAAAAAGCCGTGCTCGCGGGGATTCCGTTGCTCGCGGCGGTGTCGGCTCCCTCCTCGTTGGCGGTGGATCTGGCTCTCTCGGCCGGGCTCACCCTGGTCGGATTTCTGCGCGGGGAGACGATGAACGTCTACGCCCACCCGGACCGCGTCGTCGCCGCGCCGCTCTGCGTCTGAGCGGAACGCCGTCGCGGCGAGAATCCAAACCCGCCAGCCCTGGAAAATTTCTCAGGCTTCACGCGGCTACACTCAAATGTGAAAAGCGACACGTTTCCACCGTTTCCCAAGGAGGGACCATGCCCAGCTTCGACCTTGTCATCCGCAACGGCCTGGTGTTCGACGGCAGCGGAGCGCCCGGCGTGCGTTGCGACGTCGGAGTGAAAGACGGCAACATCGCCGCGCTGTCTGTCGAACCGCTTGCCGCAGCCGGAGCGCGAACCGTCGACGCGACGGGCAAATGGGTGCTCCCCGGCTTCATCGACGTGCACACCCACTACGACGCGGAGGTGTTCGCGGGCACCGGACTTGGCGAATCGGTCCGCCACGGCGTCACCACCGTGCTCTACGGGAACTGCTCGATGTCTGCGGTGTATGTGGAGCCCGACGACGCGGCCGACCTGTTCGCGCGGGTGGAGGCGCTGCCGTGGGACGCGGTGCACGGCCTGCTCAAGGAGCACAAAGACTGGACCGGGCCGAAGTCCTACCGGCGGGCGGTCGAGCGGCTGCCGCTCGGCTGCAACGTCGCGACGATGATCGGGCACTCCGACATCCGCGCCGCCGTGCTGGGACTCGGCCGCGCCACCGACCCGGAATACCGGCCGACCAAGGCGGAACTCGACCGAATGCGGGCCATGGTCGCCGAAGCGCTCGACGCGGGGTTCGCGGGGCTGTCCACCGACCGGCTGCGCTTCTCCAAGCTCGCGGGCACCCGCTTCGCCGGGGCGCAGCTGCCTTCCACCTATGCGACGTGGAAGGAGTACGAACTGCTCTACGACGTGGTGCGCGAGCGCGGCGGGGTCGTCCAATCCAACCTGGACGTGTCGAACCGCTTGGAGACGATCCAGCATTTCTTGCACAGCGCGGGCGGGTTGCTGGGCCGAGTGCGCGGCCGCAAACCCTTGAAAACCAGCCTTTTGGCGGCGCTCGACCTCAAATCCGACCGCAACGTGATCCGCCTGCTCAAGCTCGTCACCGGCCTGGTGAACCCGCTGCTCGGCTCGGACGTCTCCTTCCAGCTCCTCACCGCGCCGTTCCATCTGTATTCGGACGGCGTCGACCTGGTCATCTTTGAGGAGTTCGCCTCCGGGACCGCCGCGCTGGACATCCGCGACCAGGTGCGACGCGGCGCAATGATGCAGAGCGAGGAGTACCGCCGCGCGTTCCGCAAGGACATGGCGAAGAAGTTCGGCGTGAACGCCTGGAACAGAGACTTCTACGACACCGAGATCGTGAGCTGCCCAGAGGAGGCCGCGGTCGGGAAGTCTTTCGGCCAGATCGCGGACGAGCGCGGCCTGCAGCCGGTGGACGTCTTCCTCGACCTCGTCTCGCTCTACCCCGGCGAGGTGCGCTGGCACACCACTGTCGCCAACGACCGCCCGGATGTGCTGGGCGAGGCCATGGCCCACAAGTGGTTCCAGTTCGGGAATAACGACTCGGGAGCGCACCTGCGCAACTTCAGCTTTTACAACGCGCCGCTGCGGGCGCTCAAACTCGTCAACGACGCGCACAAGGCCAAAAAACCCTTCATGAGCCTCGAAACCGCTGTGCGCCGGCTGACGGGCGAGCTCGGCGAGTGGTACGGCCTGGACGCGGGCCGTTTGCGGCCGGGCGACCGCGCCGACATCGCGGTCGTCGATCCGGCCGGGCTCGATGATTCCCTTGCCGAGTACCACGAGGAACTCGCACCGGCGTTCGGGGTCTCCCGCCAGGTCAACCGCAACGACAACGCTGTGGCCGCCACTGTCGTCGGCGGCAGGCTCGTCTACAGCTACGGGGTGTTCGCCAGCGGCTTCGGGGAATCGCTGCATGCCGGGCAGTTCCTTCCCGGCGCGGCAGGGTAGCCAGTCACGTTCAAGAACCACGGTCCGGCTGCGTCTCATGCGCGCCCATCGTCCGCGCTGGCCCCCGGTGCGGGCGCGCCCATCGTCCGCGCCCGCATCGGGGTCGCCGAAATGCAAGGAGCCCGCTTCGAACCCTGGATCCACTTCGGCTGGGCTTCGGTCAGCGCGAACATCCTGCTCCGACGTGGTCTCGACAAAATCCCCGGCGCGAAATGGCGGATGCGGCGGCGTAAGGCCTGCGCGGCGCCCTGCGCCCACCACGGCAGCACCGTGGGCGGCGCGGCCGAACCCTCCCCCGCTTCGGAGCCCCATGGGCTACGAAACGCCCCTCTGAACCGGACCGGGGAGCACCGCGCGCACCGGCAGCTGGGCCGCGTGGAGAACACAAAAAGCGCTTACGCGTGCGCCCTCGTCTTCGCCACGAGCCTGCCCAGGTGCTCGACCGCGAGCACATAGCCGTCGACGCCGAGCCCTGCGATGACTCCAGTCACCACGGGCGCGAGGTACGAATGGTGGCGGAACTCCTCACGCCTGTGCACATTGCTGATATGCACCTCGACCACAGGCACCGCGAGAGCGGCGATGGCGTCGCGCAGCACAATCGAGGTGTGCGCGAGCCCGCCCGGATTAATCACGACCCCGACCCGGTCCGGATCGGGCTCGTGGACCCAGTCGATGAGCTGGCCCTCGTGGTTGGACTGCTTGGCGAGAACTTCCAGATGGAACTTCGCAGCGGCAGACGCGGCTTTTCGCTCCACATCGGCAAGGGTCTCCTTGCCGTACATTGACGGCTCGCGCCTGCCCAACTCGCCGAGATTCGGGCCGTTGAGCAATAAAACCCGTTGAGGCATCGGTCTTTGGCCAAACGCTCCGCTACGCGCTCTTCTCGCGCCGCTCGTTGCGCGGAGGTTTGCGCGGCACGATGGTCGGGAGCACGTTCTCGCGGACGGTCTCCTCCGTGATGACCACTTTCGCGACATCGTCCCGGCTCGGGATGTCGTACATGACCGGCAGCAGGACTTCCTCCATGATGGCCCGCAAGCCACGGGCCCCGGTGCCGCGCAAGAGGGCCTGGTCGGCCACCGCCTCCACCGCCTCCTTGGAGAACTCCAACTCCACGTTGTCCATCTCGAAGAGACGCTGGTACTGCTTGACCAGAGCGTTCTTCGGCTCGGTGAGGATGGTGACCAAGGCTTCCTTGTCCAGGTTCGCGACCGAGGCGATGACCGGCAAACGCCCGATGAACTCGGGGATCAAGCCGAACTTGATGAGATCTTCCGGCATGACCTCGGCGAAGTAATCACGGGTCTCCACATCCTCACGAGTGCGGATCTGCGCGCCGAAACCGAGGCCGCGCTTGCCGACGCGCTCGCCGATGATCTTCTCAAGGCCCGCGAACGCGCCCGCGACGATGAACAAGACGTTCGTCGTGTCGATCTGGATGAACTCCTGGTGCGGGTGCTTGCGCCCGCCCTGAGGGGGCACCGACGCCTGGGTGCCCTCAAGGATTTTGAGCAATGCCTGCTGCACGCCCTCGCCCGAAACGTCCCTGGTGATCGAAGGGTTCTCGGACTTGCGGGCGATTTTGTCGACCTCGTCGATGTAGATGATGCCGGTCTCGGCGCGCTTCACGTCGTAGTCCGCCGCCTGGATCAATTTGAGGAGGATGTTCTCCACGTCCTCGCCGACGTAGCCGGCCTCGGTCAACGCGGTGGCGTCCGCGATCGCGAACGGCACATTGAGCATCTTCGCCAAAGTCTGCGCGAGGTAGGTCTTGCCGCAACCGGTCGGCCCGAGCATGAGGATGTTCGACTTCGCGAGCTCGACCGAGGCCTTGCCGTCCCGGCCCGGCTTGTCACCCGCCTGGATGCGCTTGTAGTGGTTGTACACCGCCACCGCGAGCGTCCGCTTCGCGGGGTCCTGGCCGACCACATAGCTTTCGAGGAATTCTCGGATTTCCGCGGGCTTCGGCAATTCGTCGAGTTTGACCTCGCCCGCCTCAGCAAGCTCTTCCTCGATGATTTCGTTGCACAAATCAATGCATTCATCGCAGATGTACACACCTGGACCAGCGATAAGCTTCTTGACTTGTTTTTGGCTCTTTCCGCAGAAAGAGCATTTCAACAGGTCTGTCCCATCTCCGATGCGTGCCATCTCGTGCTGCGCCTTCTCTCGTCGTCCAGGTGACTGACCGTCACATACCCGACATTACCTGCCTCAGACAGTTTTTGGGGGCAAGAAGCGGATTAGTTTTTCGCGGACTTCTTGCGATACGGGTAGACCGAGTCGATGATGCCGTAGTCTTTGGCCTCTTGAGCGGTGAGGATCTTGTCCCGGTCGGTGTCCTTGCGGACCTCGTCGGCGGTTTTGCCCGTGTGGCGCGAAAGCGTCTCCTCCATCAGCCGGCGCATGCGCTCGATCTCAGCGGCCTGGATCTCGAGGTCGGTCGCCTGGCCCCGGATCGCGCCGCCCTCGATCCTCGGCTGATGGATGAGCACCCGCGCGTTCGGCAACGCGGCCCGCTTGCCAGGAGTGCCCGCAGCGAGCAGCACCGCCGCGGCGGAGGCCGCCTGGCCCAAGCAGACCGTCGCGATGTCGCAGTGCACGAACTGCATCGTGTCGTAGATGGCCATCAACGAGGTGAACGAGCCGCCGGGCGAGTTGATGTAGATCGTGATGTCGCGATCCGGGTCGAGCGACTCAAGGACCAGCAGCTGGGCCATGATGTCGTTCGCCGAAGTGTCGTCCACCTGGGTGCCGAGGAAGATGATGCGCTCTTCGAAAAGCTTGGTGTACGGGTTGGTCTCTTTGACGCCGGTCGAGGTGTGCTCGATGAAGCTCGGGACAATGTACCGGGAGCTCGGTTGGATGGGGTTCATGATGTCAATCCGTTCTTCTCGTCGCGAGGCTTAGTTGCTGCCGATCTTGGCCGCACGGGTGATGACGTGGTCGACGAAGCCGTATTCCTTGGCCTCTGCGGCGGTGAACCAACGGTCGCGCTCGGAATCCTCATGGATCTTCTCCACCGTCTGGCCGGTGAATTCGGCGTTGAGGCGGGTCATCTCCTTCTTGGTCGCGGCGAGCTGCTCGGCCTGGATGGCGATGTCCGCGGCCGCGCCGTAAATGCCAGCCGAAGGCTGGTGCATCATGATCCGCGCGTGCGGCAAGGCGTAACGCTTCCCCTTCGCGCCCGCGGCCAAGAGGAACTGCCCCATCGAAGCGGCCATGCCCATGGCGTAGGTCGCGATGTCGCACTCGGACAGCTGCATGGTGTCGTAAATCGCCATGCCCGCGCTGATCGAACCGCCAGGCGAGTTGATGTACAACGAGATGTCCTTGCTCGGGTCCTCTGCCGTGAGCAGGAGGACCTGGGCGCACAGCCGGTTGGCGATGTCGTCGTCAACTTCCGAACCGAGGAAGATGATGCGCTCGCGCAGGAGCCGCTCGAACACTGAGTCCGTCAGGTTCAGGCCCGAAAGTTCGGAGCGCATGCTCGGATAGTGCTTGCTCATAGAAAGCCTGCCTCCTTGAAGTGTCGGTTGCTGATCGGCCGGTCGCCGTCTGGGAATGACCTTAGCGGCCCTCGCGGCTGAAGTGGGCCGGCGGCAGCGGTTCTTCGCGCAGAGCGGAACTACGCGTCCTGCGGGTCCTGCTCCGCGTGGTCCTCGGATTCCTGGGCCTGTTGGGCGGTTTGCTCGAACAGCTCCGCGACGTCGACGACAGCGCCGCCCGTCTCAGTGATCTTCGCCGCGTCGATCACCTGGCGCAAGGCCTGGTTGCGGCGGACCTCTTCCAACATCCTCGCGTACTGCTCGATCTGCTGGCGCTGCTCGCTCGCCTTCTTGCCGCTGAACTGGGACACGCGCGCGCGCAGCGCGTCCACCTGCTCCAGCTCGGCGGTCGCGAGGCCCTCTTTGTCCGCAATCGCGTCAAGGATGAGCTGCAGCCCGAGCTCGCGCTTGGCGGCTTCGGCGAACTGCTCCTCCAGATCCGACACCGTCTTGCCCTGGATCTGAAGGAACTGCTCGAACTGCTCGGGGCTGAGCCCGGTGCGCTGGGCCAATTGCCCGATCTGGCCGCGAACCCTGGCCTGCAGCACCGCTTCCGGGATCGGCGGCTCGACCTTGGCGAGGAGGGAGTCGACCACCCGCTCACGGATCTGGTTCAACCTGCCGCGGCGGCGCTCTTCCTCGATTTCCTTGCGGGTCGCGTCCTGCAACTGCGCAACGGTGTCATGGCTCGACGCGGTCTGGACGAACTCCTCGTCCAGCTCAGGCAGTTTGACCTCCTTGACTGCGGTGACGGTGATCTCAAGGCTGCGCTTCGCGCCCTCGACGGAGGTCGCGAACTCGACATTGCCCTTCTGCCCCTCCTTGAGGCCGATGACGGCTTCTTTCAGGTTCTTCGGGGTGTTCTCGCCGCCGAGGTCGATGGGCTGGTCAGTCTCCTTGGTCTCCTCAACCGGCTCGCCGTCCACGAGTTCCACCACATCGACCGTCACCACGTCGCCCTCCTTGGCCTTGCGGGTGACCGGCGAAAGCTCGCGGAAGCGCTGGCGCAACAGTTCGATCCGCTCGGCGACGTCCTCATCGGTGACGGTGAGCGGGTCGACGGTGGCCTCGATGGCGTCGAAATCGGGAATGTCCAGATCAGGACGAACATCGACTTCGGCGCTGAAATTGATCGGCTCCCCGAAGACGGGCTTGTCTTTGCCGAGATCGAACTTCGGCTGGCCGAGCGGCTGGAGCTTCGCCTCAGCGACCGCCTCGTTGTAGCGGGCGGGGACGGCCTCTTCGATCAACTGGCTGAGGATGGCCTCCTCGCCGACCCGAGCGCGGATCAACTGCGCGGGAGCTTTGCCGGGGCGGAAACCGGGAATACGGACATGGTGCGCAAGAACACGCACTGCTTGGTCAAGCTCGGGCTTGAGCTCCTCGAACGGGACCTCGACGTCCAGTCGGACCCGCGTCGGGCTCAATCGCTCCACTGTGCTGCGCACTACCCAGTCTCCTTTTGCTCTGTGAACTCGTCGTCGTCTTCTGTCGGGGTGACAGGATGTGCGGGGCGCAGCAGGTTCGAAATCCTGCCTCACTCGCCAATCCTGCCGATCGACTCTGTCGGGGCGACAGGATTTGAACCTGCGACCCTCCGCTCCCAAAGCGGATGCGCTACCAAGCTGCGCCACGCCCCGGACATCGCCTTAACTGAGGCTGCAAAAGCTTACTACAGACTCCGCGCACGCCGCACACCGCGCGACATCCGCCCCCACAGGCGGGCGCGCGCTCCCGACAGCCCAGGGGCAGACGCGGCGGCCTGTGGCAGAACGTTTCAGGATGTGAGCACGGCCAAATCCTAGGAGCCGTCCCGGACGAGCTTCATACCGCCTTCCTGCGCCACACAGGCAACCAGGCTGCCCGCCTGGTTGAACAGCTTCCCCTGCGTCAAAGCCCGACCGCCTTGCGCAGAAGGGGACACCTGGTCGTACAAGAGCCACTCGTCCACGCGGAACGGGCGCATGATCCACATGGCGTGGTCGAGCGAGGCCACTTTGACCGGAATATGCCGGTGCGGAGCCCGAGCAGACATGAGAAGCGTCATATCGCTCAAGTACGCCAACCCGCACACATGCAGCGCCGGAACGTCGGGCATGGCGCCGCTGTACCGAATCCACACCCGCTGGCGCGCCACCGCGCCATCGAGCGGCACCGCGTCGCGATGGACCCGGCGCACATCCCAGCTCGACCACAAATTAGAGAAATACGCCCAGCTCTTGGGCGTGACAGACTCGTCAGGCCCCGGAGTCGGAGGAATCGGCTCCTGGTGTTCGAGCCCTTCCTCGTAGACGTGAAAGGACGCGGTCATCGCGAAGATCGTCTCACCGTCCTGGATGGCGTGCACCTCCCTGGTGCTGAACGATCCGCCGTCTCGAATCCGGCTCACCGTGTACACCGTGGGCTTCTGCGGCTGGCCGGGGCGCAGGAAGTACCCGTGCAGCGAATGGACCGAGCGGGACGGATCGACCGTCATCACGGCGGCCATCAGGGCCTGGCCTGCCACTTGTCCGCCGAACGTGCGCTGGATCGGGCTCGGCACCACCGGACCCCGGAAGATGTCCCGGTCGATGGGGTCCAAGGTGAGCACCTCTTCGATCGGCATCACCCGCTGCGGCGCGGCGCTTGTCATCCAACTGCCTCCAATTGCCCAATCTTCAACACATCGCGCAGGAACCTGCCGGTGTGGCTGCCCGCGGAGCGGGCGACGTCTTCCGGGGTGCCCTCCGCGACGACGGTCCCGCCGCCGGAGCCGCCCTCGGGCCCGAGGTCGACGATCCAATCCGCCGCTTTTATCACGTCGAGGTTGTGCTCGATGACGATCACTGTGTTGCCCTTGTCCACGAGGCCGTTGATGATGGCCAAAAGCTTGCGGATGTCCTCGAAATGCAGACCGGTCGTCGGCTCGTCAAGAATGTACACCGTCTTACCGGTAGAACGTTTCTGCAGTTCAGAAGCAAGTTTCACGCGTTGGGCCTCGCCTCCGGAGAGCGTGGTGGCCGGTTGGCCGAGGCGCACGTAGCCCAAGCCGACGTCCACGAGGGTGTCGAGGTACCGGCTGATCGAGGAGATCGGCTTGAAGAACTCGGCGGCCTCTTCAATGGGGAGGTGCAAAATCTCGGAAATGTTCTTCCCTTTGTACCGCACTTCCAAGGTCTCCCGGTTGTACCGGTCGCCCTTGCAGACTTCGCACGGCACGTACACGTCCGGCAGGAAGTTCATCTCGATCTTGACCGTGCCGTCGCCCTGACAGGCCTCACAGCGCCCGCCTTTGACGTTGAACGAGAACCGGCCCGGCGCGTAGCCGCGGACTTTTGCCTCCTGGGTGGCGGCGAAAAGACTGCGGATCTTGTCGAAGACCCCGGTGTAGGTGGCAGGATTCGAACGAGGCGTGCGCCCAATGGGGGTCTGGTCCACTTGGACCAGCTTGTCGAGCTGATCGAGACCGGTGACTCGGGTGTGGCGCCCGACCGGCTGCCTGGCGCTATTGAGCTTGTTCGCGAGCACCCTTGCCAAAATGTCGTTGACCAAGGTGGATTTGCCCGAGCCGGAGACGCCGGTCACCGAGACCAGCACGCCGATCGGCAAGGAGACGGTGAGGTCTTTGAGGTTGTGCTCGCGAGCCCCGACCACCGTGAGCTTGTGCTTCCACGGGCGGCGGGCGGCGGGGACGGGGATCTGCGCGCGGCCCGCCAAATACGCCCCGGTCAACGAATTCTTGTTCTTGAGCAGCGCTTTGTACGTCCCGCTGTGGACGACCTTGCCGCCGTGCTCCCCCGCGCCGGGGCCGATGTCCACGACCCAGTCGGAATTGCGGATCGTGTCCTCGTCGTGCTCGACCACGATGAGCGTGTTCCCGATGTCGCGCAGCCGGGTCAGCGTCTCGATGAGGCGATGGTTGTCGCGTTGGTGCAAGCCGATGGACGGCTCGTCCAGGACGTAGAGAACCCCGGTCAGGCCCGAGCCGATCTGCGTGGCGAGCCGGATCCGCTGCGCCTCGCCGCCGGAGAGCGAGCCCGCCGCGCGGTCGAGGGACAGATACTCCAAGCCGACGTCGAGGAGGAATTTCAGCCGGGCCTGGACCTCTTTGAGCACCCGGCCCGCGATCATCACGCCTTTCTCATCGAGGACAAGCTCGTTGAGGTACTTCGAGCAGTCCCCGACCGACAGGGCGCAGACCTGGGCGATGGACTTCCCGTCGGCGCCAAGGGTGACGGAGAGGATCTCCGGACGAAGGCGCGAGCCCTCGCAGTCGTGGCAGGGCACTTCGCGCATGAAGCCCTCGTACTTCTCGCGCATGAAGTCCGACTCCGTGTTGGCGAGCCTGCGGTGCAACCACGGGATGACGCCTTCGAACTCCACCGAGTAGGAGCGCTGCCTGCCATGGCGGTTTTTGTAGTTGACCTTGACTTTCGCCTCCGAGCCCTCGAGAACGACCCGTCGGGCGGCGGGCGGCAGGTCTTGCCAGGGGGCGGTGAAGTCGAACTCGAGTTCGTTGGCGACGCCCGCGAGCAGCTGCAAGAAGTAGTCCGAGTGCATGCCGCCCGCCCACGGCGCGACCGCGCCCTCCGCCAGGGAGAGCTCGGGGTCCGGGATCACCAGCTCGGGGTCCACCTCTTTGCGCACGCCGAGCCCGTCGCAGGTCGGGCAGGCCCCGTACGGGGAATTGAACGAGAACGAACGCGGCTCAAGGTCGTCCACCGCGATGGGGTGCCCGTTCGGGCAGGCCATCTTCTCGGAGAAGCGCCGCTCCCGGTTCGCGTCGTCCTCGGGCAGGTCGACGA